>JALEMK010000177.1 GCA_022768265.1 Erysipelotrichaceae bacterium | reverse complement strand
TTTCCACCTTTAGCGTATGGACATAACAAGTCAATGACCTTGATCCCTGTTTCTAAGATTTCTGTACTAGTTCGTTGTTGTTCAAAGGTTGGCGCTTCCCGATGGATCGGCATCCTTTTAACATTTGCTAAAGCGGGCAAGCCATCGATTTCTCTTCCAAGGACGTTAAACATCCTACCTAAGACTTCATTACCCACAGGCACCTTGATTGCCGCCTTGGTATCGATAGCCACCATGTTACGAACCAAACCATCCGTTGAATCCATGGCAATACATCTAACTGTATCATCACCCAAATGTTGTTCCACTTCCACAACTAGCTTACCACCATCATTGGTAACGATTTCTACGGCATTACGCAAAGCTGGCAACTCGCCTTCAAAGCGGATATCAACAACCGGTCCGATGACCTGCGTCACTCTTCCTTCATTCATCATCAATCACTCCTTCTTTTTAAGCAGCATCTGCCCCACTTACGATTTCCGTAATCTCTTGGGTAATCGCGCTTTGTCGAGCTTGGTTATAAGCCAATACTAGCTTATCGTTAAGCTCTGTAGCATTATCCGTCGCATTTTCCATCGCCAAACGGCGTGAAGCCTGCTCACTGGTCTTACTTTCTAACAATAAGTTATATAACAAATTATTGATCATCATCGGGATCAATTCATTTAAAATTTCATCTGCACTAGGCTCAAATAAGGTTTCTTGCGCAACCTTCACAAAATCACCATCTGGCTGTAACGGTAAGATATCAACTTTTTCTACCGCAAAGCTCACGGTATTGATAAATTTGGTATAAAGCACCGTGATCTTACCAACTTCTTGATCAAGATATTTATTAACTGCCATTTCCGCCAATCGCTTGATTGCCTGAAAGTTAACTTCATCGCTGCTGCACATCTCATTGATCACTGGATAATTTCGACTTTTTAACCATTGATATTGATGGGTACCGATCACAATGATCTGATCAGCCTGCTGCAAAGCTTCATGCTTCATCAAATTCATATTATAACCGCCGCATAATCCCATATCACTGGTAAAGACAAATAATAATTCTTTATCTGACATATTTTTTTTCGTGATAAAACGATTTTCGATATCCGGATTATTCGCAACGATATTGCCTAAGGTATTTTTAAGCATCATGGTATACTCCGCATTCTTGCTCATCAAATTACGATGTTTTTGTAACTTGACATTAGCGATCAGTTCCATGGCACTAGTTATCTTTTTCGTTGCATTGATCGAGCGGATACGGCTTTTGATTGCTTGCTTAGATTGTGCCATGATCATTCACCATGTAATAAGCAAAATTCTTCCGTAGCCTTCGCGATGGTCGCATTTAATTGTTGCGCAGTTTCTGGGGAAATGATCTTATCATTGCTGATCGTTTGATATAGTTGCGAAGCATTATTTTGTACATATTTTAATAAATGCGCTTCAAAAGCTTTGACATCTTCCACCTTGATATCTTTTAGATGACCATTTTTAGCGGCAAACAAACTGATAGCTTGATCGCTCATGCTCATCGGGCTATATTGTGGTTGTTTTAACAACTCTTGCAAACGTGCTCCCTTATCGATAGCAGCTTTAGTAGCACTATCTAAATCAGACCCAAATTGCGCAAAAGATAATAGTTCATTATATTGCGCTAGATCAAGCTTCAATGAACCACTAACGCTTTTCATGGCCTTTGTTTGGGCGGCACTACCAACCCGCGATACGCTTAAGCCTGAATCAACTGCCGGTCTTACCCCAGCATTAAATAATTCTGTTTGTAAGAAGATCTGGCCATCAGTGATGGAAATTACATTCGTAGGAATGTAAGCACTGATGTCGCCCGCCTGGGTCTCAACGATCGGTAAAGCTGTCAAGCTTCCCCCACCCAGTTCATCATTTAATTTTGCTGCTCTTTCTAACAAACGTGAGTGCAAATAGAAGACATCACCAGGATAAGCTTCACGTCCTGGAGGCCTTCTTAACAACAAGCTCATGGTACGATAAGCAACCGCATGTTTACTTAGATCATCATAAATGATCAAGACATCCTTGCCCTGTTCCATCCATTCTTCACCAATCGCACAACCAGCATATGGTGCTACATATTGTAATGGTGCACTTTCACTTGCACTAGCTACCACGATGGTCGTATAGCTCATCGCATCATGCAAACGCAGTTTTTCCACGATCTGCGCCACCGTGCTGGCTTTTTGACCGATCGCCACATAGATACAATTAACATTTTGGCCCTTTTGGTTCAAGATAGTATCGATCGCAATCGCTGTTTTACCCGTTTGACGGTCCCCGATGATCAATTCACGTTGCCCTTTACCAATTGGGATCATGGAATCAATGATCTTTAAGCCAGTCATCAATGGTTGACAAACGCTTTTTCTAGTCATGACCCCTGGAGCCACTCTTTCAATAGGTCGCGTCTTATCATACACAATGGCTCCTTGGCCATCGATTGGTTGACCTAAAGCATTAACGACCCTACCAAGCATGCCATCGCCAACTGGAACTTCAACGATCCTTTGGGTACGACGCACCTCATCATTTTCTTTGATCTTGGTATCATCACCAAGCAAAACAACGCCGACATGGTCTTCTTCCAAGTTTAAAGCCATGCCATATACATCATTTGGAAATAATAACAATTCCCCAGACATACAATTATCTAGGCCTTGTACCAATGCGATACCATCACCAACACTGATGACATAACCCACATCGGCCATTTCCATCTTTAATTCATAATTTTTGATCTGCTCCTTGATCAGAGCACTTATTTCCGTAGGTTTTACATCCATAACATCACCTTACATCTTTCAATAGCGTTTCTTTCAATGTTTCGATCTTATAACGCATCGAATCATCAAAGATCATATCATCTACCACGACCTTGATCCCTTTGATCAGCGTTTTATTAACTTGACCTTCTAAAGCTACCTTTGCGCCTACTTTCTTGCTGATGGTCTGCTCGATCAAGCTAATTTGCTCATCATCCAATTCATATGGCGCATAGATGATCCCTTCTTTGATCCCATCATGTTCATTACATAAGGTATTAAAATTCTTGGCAATTTCCACCACCGCCTTAAAACGATGCTTATCGATCAATAAACATAGAAAATTGATTACTTCTTTATCAACCTTTTGAGCAAAAGCTTTACTGATAACCGCTTTTTTCTCATCTTTGCTGATTTGATAGTTCATGAAAAAATTCTTTAAAGTTTCATCCTTAGTGAATACTTGTCTTACCAAACGCATTTGTTGTTGCCAAATGCTGATTTTTTGTCTTTCTAAAGCTAGATCAAACAAGCCTTGCGCATATCTTGTAGCACTGCTGTCTTTCATCTAGACCTTATCGATAAAATCTTGAATATCTTGACGATCGCTCGCTTCAAGATTTTTTTCTCCGATCAGTTTTTCACATGCAGCTAAAGCAACTTCAACCATTTCTTGCTTAACTTCTTGCTGCATCTTCTTTTTCTGATATGCTATTTCTTTTTGCGCTTCTTCTAACTTTTGATTAGCTTCGATATTAGCTTGCTTAACGATGCCATCTTTGATCTGGATGCCTTCATTTTTAGCATTTTCTAACATATCTCGAGCCGTTTGGGAAGCTTGTTTGACTTTGGCTTGAGCTTCTTGTTTCAATTGATCAGCTTCCGTTTTTAATTGGTTAGCTTCTTCGATCTTGGCTTGTGAATATTGGGCTCTTTTACGAATGAATTCACGCGCTGGATCCCAAAGATATTTATAGACAAAAAACAATAATACGCCGGTAGCAAGCCACTGGATGATCATTGTATTAAGGTTGGGGAACAATTGTCCGGCAACATCAAAACTTAATTCCATCTTTGCTTACCTATCCTTATGCTAGATCCTATTTAAATACGAAGATCAATAGGAAAGCGATCAACATCCCATAGATCGCACAAGTTTCCGCAACCGCACAGCCTAAGATCAACATCGTACGGATCTTACCTTCTGCTTCTGGATTTTTACCTACCGCTTCTACCGCTTTGCTAGCAGCCATACCTTGCCCAAGACCTGTCATCAAACCAGTCATTACGGCAAGCCCTGCACCGATTGCTACTAAACCTCTTCCGATATCCATAATAATAATTTCCTCCTTTAATATCGTTATTTATTTTCTTCCACTGGAAGTTCGTTACCTATGTACACTTGTGTCAAGGTAATGAAGATAAACATTTGAATACAACCTGAGAATACATCAAAATATGCATGTAAGATCGGTGCTAAGATCGGACCGACAAAGTTAAAGGCGCCAATAAATGGTACCAAGGAACTAAGCCATGCACAAAAGGCATATACCAAGGTCATGATGATGGTGCCGCTTAAGATATTCCCAAATAAACGTAAAGACATGGAAATCAACGGAGCGATCTTTCCAAATAAATTAGGAATAACAAACGGGAAGAATGGTTCAAACAGCCCTTTGAAATAGCCTTTGAGACCATTGGTCTTAAGCGCTTCTTTTTCACGTAGGATGACCGAAATGATCGCCAACGCCAAGGTCACGCTATAATTACCAGTTGGTTGGATCAGCCCAAATAAACCAATAAGGTTACATACCAACAAATACATGGCCAAACAGCCGATATATGGTGCCAATTTATCAACCTTGCTTTGGTTGGTATTCGAAGCCACCATGTTATCCACGCTCTCGACGATCATGATCGCAAAATGGCCTAAGCCTTTAGGCTGTTCTAAGTAATCCATTTTTTTGATGGCCTGGCCACACATCACGCAAAAGATGCAAAGCGCCAAGGTTATCACGATGATATAAAACACCTCTGGTTGGATAACTATCGTCATATCTTGCTAACCACACCCCTTTCTATCTTTTTCTAACAAGCAATGCTTGTAAATAAATATATAAATTATGCATGATCAAGCCTGCAGCACAAGCAATGACATTAAACAAGCTTGGCCAAAGGCAGCTAATCAATAAAGCAAGGGCAAAGATACCCATATTGGCGAAAAAATATAAAGCAAACCAAACCGGTGAAAAGCTCTGTTTCTGCAAGAGATATCGCAAACTTATCGCCATGATCCCATAATGGAACAAACCAACCACCAGTCCTAGCAAAAAGCCATTGCCCCAGCGATAATCTAGCACATAAGCTAGCAAAGACAATGCCAAGCCTATGATCAAACAGTATAAATAATCTTTTTTATGCGCCATACTTACCTAATTTCCATAAATACATCAAGCTAAGGATCGCCCCTATCAACAAACCAACCAATTTGCCCATGATCGCGAATTTCAACCATGTGTCAAATAGGTATCCGATATATAAACCAAATAAGATACAAAGGGCGATAACGATGCCCATTTGTAAAAACTTAGCGATGTCTTTCATTATTTAGTGCCGAAGATCCGATCGCCCGCATCTCCCAAACCTGGTACGATATAGCCTTTTTCATTTAGATGATCATCCAAAGCTGCTAGATAGATATCGACATCCGGATGCGCTTGTTGGACCATTTCTACCCCTTCAGGAGCACCAACCAAGCAAACCAAACGAATGTCCTTCGCCCCACGTTTTTTGATATTAGTGATCGCTGCTGCTGCACTGCCACCAGTAGCTAGCATTGGATCTAACACCATGACGGTTGCCGCGCTCATATCCGGAAATTTCGCGAAATATTCATGAGGCTGCAATGTTTCCTCATCACGATACATCCCAATAAATCCTACCTTGCAAGCTGGGACCAAGGCCGTGATGCCATTGACCAAACCTAAGCCCGCTCTTAAGATGGGAACTAGGACGATATCCTTCGCTAACTT
>JALEMK010000148.1 GCA_022768265.1 Erysipelotrichaceae bacterium | reverse complement strand
CTTATTTATTTCTTTTGATATCAACTATTTATAGATGGCCTATCTATATTATAAGAAAGCTTCAAACACCATTAAAACGCTTTCCTATATCGTATCACCATTAGTATTATATCTCTTAGCATACATATCCAATTACTCATTAACAATCGCACTGATCATTGCAATCATCGCCGTTATTTATTACCTTTTAGCATTAAGCAACAACATAGACAAGCTATTAGACATTCCCGATACTTTATTAGCAAAATAATTGAAGAAATTAATTTCGTAATAAGGGTTACTGATCATGATATAAGCAGAATGAATGATGAAGAAAATAGGTACGATGATTAGAAATAAGATGTTGCCATATTTTCCTAAAAAAGTATCGGCAATGTCTAATAGCTTGTCTATCTTGTTGCTTAATGCTAAAAGATAATAAATAACGGCGATGATTGCAATGATCATTGCGATTGTTAAAGAGTAATAGGATATGAATGCTAAGACATATAATACTAATGGTGATACGATATAGGAAAGCGTTTTAAAGGTGTTTGAAGCTTTCTTATAATATAGATAGGCCATCAATAAATAGATGATATCAAAAGAAATAAATAAGAAAGATGATGAAGATGCTAATCCAGCACCAATTATGGCAATCAAAGGGAATAACGAGTTATCTTCGGCTTTTTGATAACGACGATATAATTCAAAAATTAGCATGCCAACCAATAGTGTTCGATATGTATTACCATAAAAGGCAAAAGCTACGCGCCAATAATAGAAGTTATATACTAGCGCTACAAAAGCGATGACGAAAAATTTGAAATATTTGTTATCAATCTTGAAATAATCAACGACATTTAAGATAAACATGGTTGAAATTATGGAATATATGCTTCCTAACCCCCAAATGATGATCGTTATATTTTCAGTAATACCGCCGATATGCAAGAAATTATATGGTGCATTGATCAGCCAACACATAAATGAGGCAAAATAATAGTATCCTTGATATAAATAAAAGATATCAGGTGATTCATATAGCTTTCCGTTTATAAAACTGAATTGTCCTAAGTGTTCAATATTGATATTTTGCGTAATGTAGTTTAGATAGACTTGGGTATCGGTAAGTTCCATCCCAATGTAACAATGGTAAAAAATGTACAAAAATAGTGATAGACAAGCAATTACCCAAATTGTTTGCGGGCGTATGATGTCTTTGATTATGGCTTTAAGGTGCCAAAGACTATAAATAGACGCTGTTCCGATTATTGCCAAGGAAATAATCATCAAAAATTTGCTGTCTACTGCAAAAAACTGTAATGGATAATAAAAAAGTTGTAGTATAAATAATAAGGCAATAAAACCAATTGGGGCATGAAACCCTTCTGTGCGATATTTAGTTAATTTCGTAACCCCTATGCCTATACCAGTAGAAATAAAAATGATATAGGCTACGAATAATGCAATTTTAATCATGATCAATTTAACCTTTCCAATTAAAATTTTACCTTTTTTGTATTTGTAAGGCAATAAGTATGTTAATATTATAAGGATAAGAAGGGGAACAAAAATTGCTATGCGAGTATGTATCATCATTCCAGCTTACAATGAAGAAAAGAACTTATTGAAGCTGATTCCACAAATTCAAGAATTGGGTTATGACTATTTAGTGGTCAATGATTGTTCGACAGATGCAACAGCTAAGTTGTTAGATGAGCATGGCTTTAACCATATCGATTTGATCAATAATGTAGGTTTAGCAGGCGTAACACAAATTGGTTTTATGTATGCCAAAGATCATAATTATGATGTTGCGCTGGTTATTGATGGTGATGGTCAGCATCCACCAAAATATATTCAAAAGTTGGTAGCCAAGATTGCTGAGGGCTATGATTATGTCGTGGGTTCACGTTTTGTTGATGAGAAAAAGCCTTTTAGTATGCGCATGGTGGGCAGTAGATTAATTTGCTGGGCCATATATTTAAAGACTGGTCACAATGTTAGTGATCCAACTAGTGGAATGCGGGCTTTATCAAAGAAATTATTAAATGAATTTGCTCAGCAAATGAACTTTGTGGCAGAGCCTGATGCCCTTGTGCATATTATTCGTAAAAAATATCGTTATTGTGAAGTACAAGTAAATATGGAAGATAGAAGTGAAGGGGTTAGTTATTTCCATAATCCTTTTAAAAGTATTAAGTTTATGATCAATATTCTTGTTAGTATCTTGGTCGTTCAATGGTGAGGTAGATTATGCGTATAATGACTTTAAATTTGCAATTAGCTATGATTATTGGGGCTTTGATTGCACTAGGAATTATTTTGCATGGCGCAATTAAGCTACGATTAAATGTTAAATATGCCGTAGTATGGATTTGCTGGGCCTTATTTATCTTGTTGCTTGGGATCTTTCCTAAAATCGCTCAGACAATGGCGCAATTGTTGGGAATTGCAACGGTATCGAATTTAGTGTTTTTATTAATGATGGCTATTTTATATGCGCTTAGTTATTATTCATATATTAAAGTGAGCAAGATGAATGAAGAAATCAAGCGGTTGGGTTATGAAGTGGCAATGTTAAAGAAAGAGCGTGACAATGAAAAATAGTAATTTTGCCATTATTTGGAAATTTGCCGAAAAGTTTGCGCTAACTTTTTTTTCGTTTGTATGCTCCATGATCTTAGCGCGGTTGTTAAGTCCTGAAGCTTATGGCAAATATGCTATCGTATCTTCGATCGTCTTAGTTTTATCGACCTTTGTTACTAATAACATTATTAATTTGATCGTTAAAGATAAAACGTTTGATGAAGTTAAATTGAATACGGTTTTTTATTATAATCTAACTTTATCATTGTTGTTGATGTTGGGAATTTGCACGGTTGGTTTGTTTTTGCATAATAACTTGTTATTATTGCAAAGTATTAATATCGTTATCATGGCTGTCCAAAGTGTTTTTATGGCTTTGTTAGTTAAACAGATGATGTTTAAGAAAATTGCGATGGCAGCCTTGTTTAGTGGCTTGAGCTCGTTTGCAATCGCAATCTTGATGGCTTATTATGGATTTGATGTTTATGCGTTGATTGGGCAATATACGATCAATAATTTATTGCTAGCTCTTTCTTTAGGCATCATCAGTAAGCCAAAGCTTACTTTTAACTTAGATCTTAATTATATGCGCGCAAATATTGGTTTTGTTTTTTCGGTCGTAATAGCCGAGGTAATACAGCTATTATCACGAACGATTCAAAATTTTATCGTTCAGTTTAGTAATTCTACCAGCGTTTTAGGTTATTATGATAAGGGATATACTTTATCACGGACATGCAGCGATATGTTTTATGAAACAGCCAATAGCGTTACTTTACCACTATTGGCTAAAAATCAAGATGATCATGACAAATTAAGCGATATCATAGGCAGCGTACTTTATATATATACCTTGTTATGTATGCCGATCATCGTAGGTTTTATGCTTTTTGGCAAAGAAATCATTGTATTATTATTTTCTAAAGCATGGATAGATACTGCTTATTATTTTCAAATGTTTTTTGCAATCTATTGTGTCATTTCCTTAAATATCGTTGCTTCGCAGATCTTGGTCATCAAAAATCATTATAAGGTATATCGTAATTTAACGGTCATCTTCAATGTTTTGGCTTTGTTGGTCATGGTAATATGTTATAAACTAGGAGCAATATATATGCCGCTTATCATGCTAGTGTTTGCGATGATCAACTTTATCGTTTCTTTATATTATATAAAGAAGCTAATAAACTACGGTTTGAAAGATTATATGCTTAGTTGTAAAGGAATTTATACATTTGGTATAATAATGATGTTAATTTACATGTTAAACGGCCAGCTTGATATAGTTGGCAAAATAGTATTAATGTTGGGATATATCGTTATTTTTGGAATTTATTTGTGGCTATTTGATAGAAAGCGATTGTTTAAAGCTTATCAACAATTGTTGAAAAAGTGAGGTTAGATATGAAGGTTATAGAAACTTATTTAGATGCAATCAAACTTATTCAGCTTGATGCTCATGGCGATGAAAGAGGCTATTTTGTAGAGATATATAATCAAGAAGCATTTGCTAAAATGGGGGTCGAGCTTAACTTTGTACAAGATAATTGTTCTTTTTCAGCTAAGAAAGGAACAATTAGAGGGTTACATTTTCAAAATCCACCTTATGCACAAGCGAAGCTGATCAGATGTACTAAAGGCAGGATCTTGGATATTAGTGTTGATGTGCGTAAAGGAAGTCCGACTTTTGGTAAAGCAACAGTGGTTGAACTATGTGAACATGATCATAAATTGTTGCTGATCCCTCATGGCTTTGCGCATGGAGTCGCAATATTAGAGGATAATAGTGCATATAATTATAAAGTTGATAATCTTTATAATAAAGATAGCGAAGGCTGTTTGCGTTATGATTATGATGCATCAGAGTTAGATTGGCAACGATTACTGCCTAATATGGAACTTATATTATCGCAAAAAGATCAACATAATCCATCATTAGATGAAATAGATAGTAAGTTTATTTACGAGGGAGAATAATATGGAAGATATCAAGCATACATTTGTCGTTTTGGCATATAAAGAGTCAGAATATTTGGAAAACAGCATCCAATCAGTCTTAAATCAAGAATATCCAAGTAAAGTTGTTATTGGGACTTCTACTCGAAATGAGTATATTGAAAAAATGGCGGAAAAATACAATTTACCAATTATTGAAAATGCCATTAAAGGTGGAGGGAATGCAGTTGACTTCGATTTTGCATGGAATGTTGGTAAAACAGAATTAGTAACGATTGCTCATCAAGATGACCAATATGATCCTACATATTCTAAAGAAATCGTTGAAGCATATGAAAAAAATCCTAAAGCAACGATCCTTTTTACTGATTACTACGAAGTAAGAGATGGCAAAAGGGTATATGAAAATAGATTGTTAAATGTTAAGCGGGTGCTACTATCACCTTTAAAAGTTACAAAGTTAGGTTATTCTATTTTCTGGAAACGTAGAGTCTTAAGTTTTGGTGATTCCATTTGTTGTCCAGCTGTAACATTTGTGCCTAAAAATATCCCTTTTAAATCTGTATTCCAATTTAAAGAATTTAATGGGGTATCAGACTGGGCTGGTTGGGTAAAATTAGCCAATATCGAAGGTGCATTTATTTATGTTCCAAAACCATTGATGGGACATCGTGTGCATGAAGAATCGCATACTTCTCGTGAAATTAATTCAGATATTCGTAGCAAGCAAGAACTTATCATGTTTAAAAAGTTTTGGCCTACGCCTATTGCAAAAGTCTTAAATCGTGCTTATCGTGAGTCACAAAAAAGCAATATTATAAAGTAGATATCTACTTAAATTAATTAGGCATATAAAACAATTTAAAATCCCACCTTTGTAGTTTTTCTTTACAGCGGTGGGATTTTTGCATGAAAATAAGATAATAAAATTGTTGTTAAATTAAATGTTTAAAAATGTTTAGCAATGTTAGCCATTAAATTTGTCATAAATCATTTATAAACTGGGAAATGTATTTTATCTAAAAAAGATTATTTACTAATGTGGTGATTGCATAATAATATAAACTGTGTAAGATATTTAAATTAATAAAGCGCGAAAAATCACAATGACTATATAAGAAATAAAAAACAGTCATTTCCAACTGAAGTTATTGTTTGATATAGCATTTTAAACATATAATCAATACATCTTTGTATGTGATTATAGTAAAATATAACACATTAATTATCCAGGAATGTTATAACCAATTTACCTTGCGAGATTCACGATAGAAAATGAAAGTGTTGATAACATGGCAGCAATCTATATCATATAAATGAACGCTGTTTGATATCTATTTTGTTTTAAATGTTGAAAATTTGTTAAAAATGTCATTATAAGAATAACAAATGTTGTACGAAAAGTGTAAGTAGGGGAAGCAATCATAATAATTACACTTAAATATTGCCCAAACAAATAGCATCTTGTTCTTGAAATCAGGAATAACAACCAGTTGCAAAATGCACTTATTTGTCCATACCCCCTATATGCAATAGACATAATTCCACTACAAACAACAGAACTTCTGATGAAATTGCCTGGAGCAAAAATTAATAGACAACAACCAGTAATATCTCTTTCTTCATATTTATTATACACATATGTAATAATTGTTTACATTCTTTTTTATTATATAGGCACTGTTCATAAAAAGTTGTATAATATTCACGAAAACAAAAGAAGGTAATTTCGTGAATATTATAGATTATGACATATTAAAAAGCTTAAGTAGTAATATATATATCAATCAACAAAACCTAGCAAAAATTAGCGGTTATAGTGTTGGTAGCGTGAATGAAAGCATAAAAAATTTGCGAGCAGAAAATTATATCGATCACCAATATCAACTAAGTGAAAAAGCAATGCAGCTGTTTGCTGATCGTCAATGTAATAATGCTATCATTTTAGCTGCTGGCTATGGTATCAGAGGAATCCCTACTAGATATGAGATGCCTAAATCCTTGCTTAGTATTAATGGTGAAGTGATTATTGAGCGTATCATCAAGCAATTAAAAGAAGCTCATATACATAAAATATATATCGTAGTTGGTTTTATGAAAGAATGCTTTGAATATTTAGTTGATAAATACGATGTGCAATTAATATATAATGATCAATACGCTATCAAAAATAATTTATATTCTTTAAAATTGGTCGTAGATAAAATTGATAATAGTTATATTATTCCTAGTGATGTATGGTTATATGAAAATATTTTCTTGCAAGATGAGCTATATTCATGGTATTTAGTCTCTAATCAGGAAAGTACTAAAAGTACGGTTAAATTAAATCGTAAGCAACAATTAGTAGCCATCAAAAATGATAGCAAAGGAAATTATATGGCTGGAATTGCCTATATTTTAAAAACAGATCAAAGCAAGTTATTTGAAAGGATCAATTATTTAAGCCAACAAAAACGTAATGATAATTTATATTGGGAAGAAGCATTATTCCATGAGGATCGTATGTTTGTGTATGGTAAGTTGATTGCTAAGGATAAAATCATCGAAATTAATAATTATCAGCAAATATATGATATTGAAAATAATTCAGGGGATAAGCTGAGCCTTATCAAAGAAGCAGCTTTACAATTGATTGAAGATGATCCTGAGGCTAGCATTCAACTTATCAAAGATGGTTTTAATAATAAAACATTATTATTAGAAGGCAAACAAAAGCATATCATTAAGTTGCGCAAACCGCATAAAGATAATTTTAATTCGGTAGTGAAAAATAAAGCAGTTTTAGATGTTGTAAAAAATTGGGCACATTCATGTCAATTAGAAGCATATGATGAAAATATGCAGCTAGAAATATATCAATATATAGATAATAGTAAATCATGTAATGTTAATGATATTAAAGCATGTATCAAGCTTTTAAAAAGTTTACATGATGCAAAACTAGTAGTTAATTATGAGTTTTCATGTATGGCAATTATTGAAGAATATGAGACACAGCTGGGTAAATCATTATATGTAGATTATCCAACGATAAAAAAACAGATAATGGCCTTAAATGCTTTTTTGTTAGCAAATATGAGCGAAAAAACATTATGTCATTTAGAGTGTGGCTTAGAAAATTTTATATGCACGCAAGAAAAAGATCTAATGCTGATCGATTGGGAATATGCAGCAATGGGTGAAAGACATCTTGATATTGCAATGTTTTGTGTGTTAAGTGGCTTGGATGAAGCTAGTGTCAATAAGGTGTTAGATTATTATTTTGAAGATAAGCTAAGCAAAATGGACATCATCAAAGTGTATATTTACATTAGTATGTGTGGATTGCTGTGGAGCAATTGGTGTGAGCTTAAAATAAAAGATGGTATTGAGTTTTCTGATTATTCGATCAAACAATATCGCTATGCTAAGCGATATAGCAGATTAGCTCAAAGCATGCTTGAGGAGATATAAAAATGAAAAAGTTAGAAGTTATAAATATTGGCAAAAAATATGATGGAAAAACGATCTTAGATAACATCAGTTTTCATGTTGAAGAAGGAGAATTTTTATCGGTATTAGGGGTAAGCGGATGTGGAAAAACAACGCTTTTAAGGATATTGATAGGTTTAGAACAAGCAGATAGTGGAAAAATCATCAAAGATGGCTTAGATATTACCCATGAAAGTCCAAATAAACGTGAAATGGGCATCATTTTTCAAAACTATGCTTTATTTCCTAATATGAGCGTTTTAGAAAATGTTGCGTATGCTTTAAAAATTCGTAAAGAAACTAAACAAGCGGCGAATGATATAGCCCTTAAAACCTTGAAAATGATTGGATTGGAAGATCAAATCAATAAAAAGCCTAATCAATTGTCAGGTGGACAACAACAGCGGGTTGCGATTGCACGAACATTAGCGTTAAATCCAGGGATCGTGCTATTAGATGAACCTATCAGTGCTTTAGATGTTGAAAATAAAGAAATCATGAAAAAAGAATTGAAGGAAATTCAACGTAAATTTAAATCTACGATGATCTATATCACGCATGATCAAGAAGAAGCCTTTTACTTATCTGATCGTATCATGGTAATGAATGAAGGAAAGGTTGAACAAATTGATACACCAAAAGCTATGTTCAATAATCCCAAGACATCTTATGTGGAAAAATTTGTCGTAAAACATTTAAAAGATAAGCTTATGTCTTTGCAAAATAGTACAAAGGGGATAAGTGATGAAAAATAAGTCATATCATGCAATTAAAATATTGCTTTTTATCTTTTTGTTTATTCAAGTTATCTTGCC
>JALEMK010000144.1 GCA_022768265.1 Erysipelotrichaceae bacterium | reverse complement strand
AAAATACTAGAAGCCATAAACAATAATATTAAGCTTCCCACAAACAAGGATATCATTGAGATAACTGAAAAACTATCTTGTGCAATAAAGCTAGTTGGATCAAACATCGTGAAAACAGTAAGATATTTTAGATTTTCCAATTTTCCACCCATATTAGCCAACATCTGAATGACATACATCAAAACAGGGATACCTGTGCCTACCATCACGCTAAGCTTGCTTTCATTAAATATACAGCTAGCACAAAAGGCAAATGAAGCGATAAATATTTCAAAAAGCAATAAACCTGCATTTAGATAAAACAATTCATTTAACTTTAATTGATCTGGAAAGGTCATCTGCGCAACGACATATTCTAAACCGGTGCAATAAGCAAGTAAAATGATGATACAGCTAATTAGTGAAACCCATTGCGTCACGATGATCGTGGTTCTTTTAACAGGTGCACAAAGCAATGATACCATTGAGCCATTTTCTACATACCTAGCAACCAAACTATTTGATCTAATGAAAACAAAGACCATTGGAAAAATTAACATGATCATCCCATATAGATAAGAAGACATGAAATTAATTAACGTATCTGTAGCCCCCATCATGCCAACTGCTGCCATAAGTTCAGGCATTACTTTTTCAAATTCCTTGATCGCACTAGCCATTTCTGGATCATACATCCCTATGATCATGGAAATATACATCGTAAGTACTGCGCCAAAGATCAATAATAATTTCCAAGAACCCTTCATTTCTCTAAGATATAGCGTTATGTTCATTATCGGTTACCTCCATAATAATTTAAAAAGATATCTTCTAATGATCGTTTGACTTCAACTTTAACTTTTCGCGGATCATCTTCCATGATCTCACCATTAAAACTGCTAGCAAATTCTTTCGCAACTTGTATATTTTCTAAACTTACGATATAGCTTTTCACATGATGCATCCTCATATTGGCACTATCATCTAAAGCTACCAAATGTCCATCTTTAATGATGCCAATTCGATCACAGGTCTTTTCTACCTCTTCAAAAATATGACTAGACATCAAAATGGTTTTCCCTCTTGCCTTTTCTTCATTGATTAGTTCCACAAATTTATTTTGCATGATAGGATCTAAGCCACTTGTAGGTTCATCCAAGATCAATATATTAGGATCATGCATGAATGCCGCAACTATTCCTAACTTTTGTTTCATTCCCTTGCTCATTTTTTTGATTTTTCCTTTAGGATTTAGTTCAAAGCGCGTGATCAATTCTTGCTGACGATTATTTTTCGTTACTTTTCGATAACTAGAAATAAATTTAAGATATTCTTCACCGCTCATATCATTAAAAAAGGCAATTTCTCCTGGTAAGTAACCAATTTCATGCTGTAACTTCCATGACTGTTGCCAACAATCTAAGCCATCGATCATACAACTTCCTTGCTGAGGCTTGATAAAACCCATCAAATGGCGAATCGTCGTGGTTTTCCCTGCTCCATTAGGTCCCAAAAAACCAAATACTTCACCTTTATTTATCGTAAGTTCTAAATCGAATATTCCTTTACCATTGCCATAATCTCTAGTTAAATTTTTAATTTCGATCATATAAATCCCCTCTATTATCAACTAATATCATAAAACAGTTACCATAGCTAAGCTCAAACTAACATATTTTTCTTTTGATGGATCGAGGATATTTGCCATCTTTATCGTATAAATATCACCATCAATCTGTAAATGATGTTCATGAACAAAAGTTTTGAACAAATCATAATGATCATTTAGATTTTCATGTTCATTTAGGATCTTCACTATATATAGGCTATCCTTATCTTCAATTTCATAAGTTAACCAAACTTCTGACACCTCAAAATTATCTTCAAAAAAGTTATGTTTTGATAGAAAATTTCCCTTCAACACTGTACTATCATCTTTCTTTTGTGCTACGTTAACCTTGATATTTGATTCGATCATATTTACTTTATCATAATCCGCTCGAATCAACATATAAAATATATTTTTTACCTTATCTAATAATTCTAATCTTTTTTCGATCATCATCTTCTCTTTGATCAAAACAAGATATTGATCATTCATGAACTTATCAAAGATATTCTTATCTCCAGACAGTAAGCCTTTTTTGATGTCATCAACGCTACAACCTATCTCGCGCAAATTTTTTATATACGAAAATGAAATGATCTGGGCATCACTATATAAACAATAACCATTTTCATCTACATAAGGTACTAGTAAACCTTTGCGTCGATAATATCTCAAAGTATCTCTTGTCGTATTGCATATCTTTTGAAATTTTCCTGATGTTAAATAATATTCTTTGTTTTGCATAATTATCTTGACATGGGTCTAACACCCAAGTTTATCCTATCTTAAGTTATTTTATAAAATAACGGAGGATCTATGCAACATAAATATAAAAAAATAGGCATAATTTGTATGCTAGTAATTTTAATGATATTTAGCTGTTTGCTATTTGGGGCTAATTATTTGGTCAACTATGCCTTAAAAGTTGAAAATGGCTATATCGCCGCCAGTGGAGAAAATCCCTATGATGGATGGAGCGATACCGAAGCGCAAAGAACATACGATGAATGGATCAAAGATAAAACGGTAGAGGAAATATATATTGAAAGTTATGACGGCTTAACTTTATATGCAGAAAGCTTAAAAGTTCAAGACTCACATAATTATCTTTTAGCTGTACATGGATATACCGTTGATCATCGAGATATCGCTCCCTATACCGTACCTTTTTTTGAAAAAGGATATAACGTAATTACCATTGATCAAAGAGCTCGCGAAAATAGCGAAGGAAATCATGTTACCATGGGCTATAAAGAAAGCTTCGATGTATTATCGTGGATAAACTACATCATAAGCATTGATGAAAAAGCACAGATCGTATTATATGGAGAATCAATGGGCGCAGCTACCGTTATGCTTGCTGCAAGCAAAGATGTCCCTAAGAATGTCAAGGCAGTTATCGAAGATTGTGGATATACTAGCGCCAAAGCAATGTATAAAGATCAACTAAAAGAAAGATTCAATCTACCTGACTTTCCTTTATTGAACCTAGCTTCCATCATTTCGAGGATACGTTATCAATTCGATTTTGATGAAGCGAATGTTTTAAAGCACATCAATGACATTAAGGTACCTGTTTTATTTATTCATGGTAGCGCTGATGATTATGTACCAACATATATGGTAAAAGAACTATATGATGCTTATAAAAATGAGAAGGAACTATTGATCATCGATGGTGCAGGACATGGAGCAAGCGCTGATATAGACCCAAATTTATACTACGAAACGATATTCTTATTTCTTGAAGGAATTATAAGATAGAAAGGCCAAACATGATAAAGATAATTACTGACTCATCAACATTATTCGATCGCAAACAGTCAGAACAATTAGGCATAGGTTTATGTCCTTTACACATCTTAATTGATGGTCAAGGTTATGAAGATATTGAAGAGCTTAGCTCTTCACAATTACTAACCATGATCAAAGAGGGAAAGATACCCCATACTTCGCAACCATCTTTTGGAGAAAAACTGGAATTATATGATTTATACGCTAAAGATCATGAAGTCATAGATATTGCCATGGCTAAAGGATTGTCTGGAACATATGATTCAGCTGTCATGGCAAAAAACAGCAGTAAATATCCTGAAAATATCAATGTTGTAAATACCAAGACCCTTTGTGGTCCACATCAACGTTTAGTTAAAGAAGCTTTAAAATTAAGCAACCAAGGGGCAAGCAAAGAAACGATCTTAACTATGCTTAACGCATCAATTGAAACAGAATCATCTTTTTTGATTCCCACAGACTTTTCTTTCTTAGAAAGAGGAGGCAGGGTATCACAATTTCAAGCGAATATTGGAAGCCTATTAAAACTAAAGGTCGTGATGAAAAAAAGCGATGATGGACAATGCATAGAAAAGTTAACCGTTGCCAGAACAACCACCAAATTAATGCAAGCAATCAAAACAGAACTAGACAAAAAGAATGTTGATGCTAGTTATGAATTTTACATATCACATGCTGATAATCTAGAAATAGCCAATAAATTAAGAAACGAAATAACAAAATACTATGAAAATGCGCACGTTGAAATATTAGCGCTATCACCTGCATTTATCACGCAAGGTGGCCCAGGTTGTGTCGCATTGCAAACGATCAAAATTATTTCTAACAATGACTAAAGACAAAAAAATCAATCCAATACTGATATAATCCCACTGAAGTAGACACACGAAATATTTAAATATATCCCATCGATGTGAAACTACAAAGGTGGGATTTTATTATGGGAAGAAAAGCAAAATATACAAAGGAACAAAAAGTACAGGCATGTGAAGATTATTT
>JALEMK010000085.1 GCA_022768265.1 Erysipelotrichaceae bacterium | reverse complement strand
ATTTTGATAAAATAATCGAAGAAGCAAAAAATTATGGCATTGAAGCTGGTTGGTCAAATCCATGTTTTGAAATTTGGCTGTTTGCATATTTTGGAGAAATGCCTAATATTCCAGATTCTAAACAATGTTGTAAAAAGTTTGCAGAAGCTTATAATAAACGTACAAGACAAAAGTACGAAAAGTCTGAAGAAAACATATATGGCAAAATGTGTGACTATGGTGATGAAGAAAAAGCATTTTCTGTTGCTAGACAAAAGCGTAAGCAATTTGATAAAGACAGTATTAATATTCCTTCAGAGATGGTACCGTGTACTAGAGTTGATATACTAGTGAAAGAAATAAAGGACAAAATAAAAAGTAACTAATATACCAATTGGCGAAGATAAGGTAATTAGTTACTTGTCAAAAATTATCTTATAGATTTCAATGATAAATGATAGGTAAATTGATTTCCGATATAATAAGTCTCAGTATATTCAAATACAATACCATTATTTATTTCGCTAGTGTGAGCAGATTTTAGAAGTGCACAACTTTCATCTTTTAAACCCAATAATTCTTTTTGCTTTGATGTTGGTAATACAGCGCTGAAATCATAATTAGTTGCTTGTGGGGTTATTTGATATTTTTCTTCTAAATATTTATATAAAGAACCAGATAAAGCATTAATGTCTATTGCAGGTAAGTGTTTGCAAGGAATAAAAGTTGTGCTAATGGCGATAGGCATTCCATCACCGGTTCTTACTCTTGTAAATTCGTGAATCAGTTCATTGTCTGATAGCTCAAGTTTTTGAGCTATTTTTTTTATGTCACTTGAATTAACTATATGGTAGTCTATTAGTTTTGCACCGGCTACTTTGTTTACTTTTATCATGTCTTGAGTGAAACCGGAAGCAAAACTAATATTATTTATTTCCTTATGAACTTGTTGCTGGACAAAGGTTCCTTTGCCAGGGATTCTATTGATATAACCTCTTATAACTAGATTGGATAATGCTTTGTTTACGGTCATGCGTGAAACTTTATATTGGTCACATAGTTCTATTTCGGTTTGTAATTGATCACCAGGTTGCAATATTCCTTCTTTTATTTTATCTTCGATATCATGTGCAATTTGTAAATACATGGATTTAGTTTTCATGTGTTGGTTCCTTCTGTATGTATATATATTTATATATAAATTTTAGCTGTAAATAGTTTAAAAGTCAAATTTATAAAAAATAAATGTATATACCTATTTACAAATGTAATCGCATACAATATAATATAGTCATAAAATGTATATACATTAAAAGAAAGGGGATATAATGAAGAATATTATCTTACTTACACATGGTGAAATGTCTAAAGGAGTTGCACAATCCTTAAGATTTATTGCAGGAGAAATTGAAAACTTAAAAACCATAAGTATTAACTTAGATGATTCAATTGAAGTATCACATCAACAATTAATTGATGCAATCGAATTATTTGATAATACTTATCCAACAGTAATTGTTACAGATATTCCAGGTGGTAGCACAACACAAATTGCATTGAAAGCATTAGTAAAAAAAGAAGATATTTATTTAATCACTGGATTAAATTTAGCATTAGTATTGCAACTTAGTTTTCTAAAGCTAACAGATTCTAGAAAAGAAAATTTAAAGCTATTACAAGATGTAGTAGAAGAAGCAAAAGCTTCAATCAATGTTATTACTTGTGATGACAGTGATAATTTACTAGATGAAGATGGAGAACTATAGGAGAAATTTATGATTAAAGTATTAAGAGTTGATGATCGTTTGTTACACGGACAAGTTGCTGTTTCTTGTGTTAATCATTTAAAAGTTGATACTATCTTAATTGCAAATGATGCTTTAATTCAAGATAAAACAATGCGAATAGCTTTTGAATTAGCAAAACCAGCAGGCGTTGTTTTATCAATGAAATCTTTAGAAGGAGCTATTGCAGTGATTAATAATCCAAAACATGAATCAAGGAATATATTAGTTATAACAAAAACAATTCAAGATGCAAAATATTTATGTGATAAAACAGATGTTAAAATTAAAGAAATATTGCTTGGTGGTTTAAGAAGCGGCGAAGGAAAAAAACAAATTGATATGAATTCGTATATGAGTAAGGATGATATTGAAGTTATGAATCAACTTGTTGAATCAAATAGACATGTTTATATGCAACAAGTGCCTGGAGCAAAAATTTTAGAAGTAGTTGAAATCAATAAGATATTTAATAAGTAAAGGAGAAAAACATGAGTATATTTCAAGCTATATTATTAGGACTTCTTGGAGGAATTGGAATCTGGGATAGTCGTGTTGGTGGTATGTGGATGATTGATCGTCCATTAGTTTTAGGACCATTAGTAGGTTTAGTTTTAGGAGATTTTACAACAGGAATAATTGTAGGAGCATCATTAGAATTGGTAATGATGGGTATCGTTGGAATTGGATCTGCAACTCCACCAGATGCAGTTAGTGGTAGTATTTTAGCAACAGCATTCGCTATTGTTTCAAACTTGGATGTAAGTGCAGCAGTTGCATTATCTTTGCCAATTGCAACTTTAGGACAATTGGTTGGTATCTTATGTCGTACTGCTAATGGTTATTTTATTCATATGGCTGATAGAGCTGCAGAAAATGGTGATTATGCAGGTATTGATAAAGCCTTATGGGGAGGAGCAGCATTATTTTTCATTAGTTACTTCTTATTAGTATTCTTAGGAGCATTATTAGGTTCTGCGGTAATTGAAACATTTGTAAATATGATCCCTCAATCTGTCATTGATGGATTAGGTGTGGCTAGTGGAATGTTGCCAGCATTAGGTATTGCTATTTTGATGCAATTGTTGTTCGATAAGAAAAATGTTGCGTTTTTCTTTATTGGTTGGGTTTTAACTGCTTTAATGGGTGTAAATACCGTTGGAACTGCCGTAATCGGAACAGCTGTAGCATATATCATGTATCAATATGGTAAATCAAACAAAGAAACAAAAAATATGAATAATGAAATTAGCGATGATTTAGGAGGGGAACTATAATGAAAGAATCAGTAATGACTAAAGATATTTTCAAAAAAACATTCTGGAGATCATTTCCGTTACAAGCATGTTTCTGTTATGAACGTATGCAAAATGTAGGTTTTGCATATATGATGGTTCCAGCCTTAAAAAAATTATATCCTAATAAAGAAGAAGCTAGTGAAGCTTTAAAAAGACATTTAACAATTTTTAATACTACTCCAGCTGTATCTAGCTTTATCGGCGGAGCTGCTATTGCAATGGAAGAGCAATTTAAAGCTGCACAAGAAAAAGGTGAAGAGTTTGATCCAGAATCTGTAAATGCTGTTAAAGCTGCTTTGATGGGACCATTAGCGGGTATCGGTGACAGCTTTTTCTGGGGTACATTTAGAATTATCGGTGCAGGTATTGGTACAAGCTTGGCAGCAGAAGGCAGTATCTTAGGAGCTATTTTATTTTTAGTAATTTATAATGTTCCACACTTGATCGTTAGATATAAAGGATTAGAATTGGGCTATAAATCAGGAGTAAGTTTCTTGGAAAGCATGTCTAATGGAGGGGCTATAGCTTTATTAACTGAAGTAGCAAAAGTATTAGGTTTATTTGTTGTAGGATCTATGGCAGCATCAATGGTATCACTTTCAACACCATTAGTTTTAACTATTGGTGGTGCAGATATTGTGCTTCAAAGCATTTTTGATGGTATTTTAACTGGATTCTTACCTTTAGCATTGACTTTTACGATTTACGGTTTATTAAGAAAAGGCGTTAAAACAACAACTATTTTGTGGGGTATTTTATTAGTAGGTATCCTAGGTTCTGTAGTAGGAGTGTTATAAAATGAGCATATCTAAAATGTATGATTATATTTGTGAAACACCAGATGTGTTAAAGTACATAATGGATAATTGCAAAACAATTACTTATGAATTTGTAGATAAATATAAAAATGCTAATATCGAGCAAATATATTTACTAGGTTCTGGAACAAGTTTTCATGCTAGCGTAAATGCTAAAAAATATTTGGAAGAAATTTTGAATGTAAAAGTATATCCAATGTATCCTACACATTTTGAAAGGAATGAAAAAATATTAAATAAAAATACGTTGGTTGTCGGTATTTCCCAAGGTGGTCAAAGTTTATCGACAGTTGCTGGCTTAGATGCAGCAAAAAAACAAACGCTAATGACTGCAGCAGTGTCAGAGAATCCAAATGCTTTGATTTTTGAACATGCAGATACAAAAACAAGAATTGAAGTAGGAAATGAAAAATGTGGTGCCAAAACGAAAGGGTTTGCAGGCACAACTTTAACATTGATAATGATGTTTACAGAACTTGCATTAGCTAAAAATATAATATCAGAAGAAAAAGTTAATAATTATTTCTGTAGGATTAATAATGTAATTGCAAATATGCCTAATGTTATTAGTGTTGCTACAAACTGGTATGAAAATATTAAAGATGATTTTAAAAATGCCAAAAGGGTAATAGTAGTTGGATATGATAATAATTATGGTGATGTTTTAGAAGGGGCATTAAAAATACTTGAAACAATTCGAGAAGGAGTTGCAGGGTATGATATTGAGGAATTTTTCCATGGTATTTATAATTCGATTACTGAAGAATCATATATATTTTATTTAGCTTCTAATAGCGACTATAAAGAAAGAACTAGTAAATTGATAGAAATATTGAGTGAATGGACTCCTCATAACTATTGGGTTGGATCACCAGAGGAAAATGTAGCTTATACCGATAAAGATTGTGTGGTAAAATTCACAGAAGATGATTTATTTGGTAATTTAGAATATATTATTCCAATGCAAATAGTTGCTTGTCGCGCATCACAAGATTTAGGAATAAATCCTGATATTCCTAAAGATCCCAATTTCCATGCTAGAATTGGAAGTAAGAAATTAGATGGCGTTAGAGATGTATATGTAGCAATAAAGTAAATTAATGAAGTATATAATTTCATATATAATTAAAGATATAAAATGTAGATAAAATATATCTACATTTTTTTATTATTCGAAAAAAGCATTGATTATAAACATTATAATGTTATAATGAATATATCAAAAGCGTTATTCATAAACGAGAGGAGGATTAGAATGAAAAAGTTCATGAGTTTCGTGGAGGAAAAGTTAACACCGATTTTTATCAAATTAGGAACTAACCACTATATTCTTGGCATCAGAGATGGTATGGTAGCAACAGTTCCATTTACAATTTTTGGATCATTATTTATCATCTTACAACAATTTCCAAATGAAAAATGGCTAGAATTTATAGCACCATATTCAGCAATATTAGGTGTTCCTAATGCGATGACAATTGGTATAATTTCATTATATGTTGCATTTGCGGTAGGATATAATTTGGCAAAAGAATTTGATGTTGATGCTTTGATGGGTGGTTGTCTATCATTTGTTGGATTTATGATGTTACAAATTGATGAGACATATGCAATTTCAACAAAATATTTTGGATCAAAGGGAATTTTTACAGCTATCTTAGTTGCTATTTTTGCAGTTAAAGTAGTTCAGTTTTTTACTGAAAAAGGTATAGTAATTAAATTTCCAGAAGGGGTTCCATCATCAGTTGCAAAATCATTTGCTACATTGATTCCAGGAAGTGTTGTATTGGCAGCATTATGGATATTTAGTGCAGTTTTAGGTTTAAACATTCCTGAAATGGTCATTACTATTTTCTCACCATTAGTATTCGCACTAAATTCTTATCCAGGTATTTTGGTATTTATGGTTGTATCACAGATGTTGTGGTGTGTTGGTATTCATGGACAATCTGTTTTAAATGCAGTAGGTACACCAATTTTCACAACATTTATTACTGCAAATATGGAAGCTTATATTGCTGGAGAAGCAATTCCTTATATAACAGCAACTGGCTTTATTCCTTGCTTTATTTCTTTGGGTGGCGCTGGAGCAACATTAGGTTTGTGCTTGTTGATGGCTAGATCAAAAGAAAAATCATTATCTGTTTTAGGTAAATTAGCTACTCCTGCGGGAATTTTCAATATTAATGAACCAGTTATTTTTGGACTTCCAATTGTCATGAACCCAATTTTGATGATTCCATTTATTCTTGTAGATGTAATTTTATTAACGGGTACGTATTTTTTAATGTTTTTTAACATAATTGGTAGACCTGTTGCGCAAGTCCCTTGGATTATGCCACCTGTTCTTGGTGCGTATTTAACAACAGGCGGAAATATCCCGGCGGCTATTTGGGCTTTAGTTGGATTGGTAATTTCAGTTTTAGTATATTACCCAT
The DNA here is from genome assembly GCA_022768265.1 of Erysipelotrichaceae bacterium. GTDB lineage: Bacteria > Bacillota_I > Bacilli_A > Erysipelotrichales > Erysipelotrichaceae > JALEVB01. The sequence goes on along the minus strand of JALEMK010000085.1, from coordinate 2,750 downwards.
TCTTCAAAATTATTGAAAAACAAAGACTTAGTGGTGAAGAAGTGCAAGAGTAGCATTAACACTTAGATGGAGGTAACATGAAACATCGAGGAATCGCAATGGGAAAACAAGGGATGGTTGCTTCTGCCCATTCATTGATTTCTTCAACAGGAATTAATATTTTAAGAAAAGGTGGTAATGCGATAGATGCAGCTTGCGCCATGGCTAATACTAGTGGCGTTGTTCTACCAGATATGTGTGGTTTAGGTGGAGATGCATTTTTGCTTTACTACGAAGCAAGTACAAAAAAAGTATATGCAATAAATGGTTCTGGAGCAGCTCCAAAAGCAGCAACGATTGATTATTATAAAAAGCTTGGGTATAAAACGATGCCTAGCGACGGAATGCTGAGCGTAACGATACCTGGTCAATTAGATGCTATAATGCTTGCTTTGGAAAAATTTGGAACAATGGAATTTAAAGAATTAGTTGATGATGCAATATCATTAGCAAATAATGGATGTCCAATAAGTGAAAAAGTTGCAAGGCATATAGTAACTGATTATGATAAAGTTATAAAATTTAAAGGCTTAAGAGAAATGCTGTTAAAAAATGGCGATAAGCCAAAGGAAGCAGGGGATATTTATTATAATCCAGACTATGCAAAGACATTGCAGCTAATTGCTGATGGTGGTAAAGAGGTATTTTATAGTGGAGCTATAGCGGAAAAGATCGTTGCACATGCCAAAAATAATGCTGGATTGATCAGCAAGGAGGATTTATTAGGGCAACATGCATATGAGTGTGATCCAATCAATGTTAACTATCGTGACTATGTTGTTTGGCAAACACCACCAGTTAGTCAAGGAATAATTCATCTTGAAGAATTAAATATCTTGAATCAATTTGATTTATCTAAATATAAAAATGATAGTTGGGAAGCTATTCATTTGATGGTAGAAGCTAAGAAAATTGCATTTGCAGATAGGATAAAATATTTTGGTGATCCTAAAAACCATAATAATCCAATTGAAAAAATATTGTCTGAAGAATATGCAAAAGAAGCTGCTAAAAAAATTAGTATGGATAAATCGTTAGATACGTTCGATCTAGTTGATTATGATGACAATGGACATACGACTAGCTTTGTTGTTGTTGATAAGTATGGTAATGCGTGTTCTTTTATTCATAGTATTGCAAACACTTGGGGTAGTGGAGAAATAGTAGAAGGAACAGGTATATTATTAAATAATAGAGGTGCAGGATTTAATTTGATTTCTGGTCATCCAAATTGCTTGCAACCTGGGAAAAGGACAATGCATACATTAATTACATATTTGATCACCGATGGCAATGGAAATTTAAGATATGTTGGTAATACACCAGGAGGAGATAATCAACCTCAATGGAATCTTCAAGTTGTCACTAATGTAATAGATTTTAAAATGGATGTTCAATCTGCAGTTGAAGCATGTAAATGGTGTGATGCGCAATCATCTAATATAGCAACTAAGAGTGAAAATATATTAAAAATAGAAGAAACTGCTGGCAAAGAAACATTATCAAAGTTAAAAGAAGTTGGCCATAAGTTAAATGTGATTGATGCATATACTTGTTCTGGTGCTTCACAGATAATTGAAATCAAGGAAAATGGTATATTATTTGGAGGAAGTGACCCAAGAGCAGATGGATGTGCAATTGGATATTAAAAATATACACCCAATATTATTTGGGTGTATATTAAATTTATGAGCATTTATCATACGATAATTATATATCAAAATGAATTTCGTAATTTTGCATGCTTGAATCATATTGAGCAAATGATATTTCAATTACATTATCTCGATTATCATAAGTAGTTCTTTTTCTGCCTAAAAAAGGATTAGTAGAATTAAAAAATAATTGAGCGTCTTTATTGTTTTGATCGACATAAAATTCATCGACAAATGAAGAAATTTTAATATTACTATTATACATGTGCATATAAATAGAAAATTTGTCATCGCAAGTATTTGGGTCGATAGACAGGATAGAAGTCAAATAATGAGTATAAAAAATGTAAGGTTTTCCGTCTAAAAAATAATGTCGGATAATTTTATAGCATGTAGGATTAAATGTTGAATACATAGGATCATTTTCCTTTAATGTTAGCAATTCTATGCTAATTGTTTTTCTAGTCAATATTTTTCCTTGATCACTAAGACACTTAGTAAAGCTTTGAGAGCGTGTCAAAATGTTATATATACCATTATTGATTACTTTTGTACCAATTCCACTACGTTTGCTTAAAAAGCCTTCGTTTTCTAATAATGTAATTGCTTTACGAATAGTAATTTTACTGACTTTAAATTCTTCTTCCAATTGTGTTTCTGTTGGAATATTTGTGTGTAGAGGATATACACCAGTTAATATTCTATCTTTTATTATTTCCATAATACTTACATATAATGGTTGTTTTGATTGAAACATAAAATAAACCTCCGGTTACAAACATTATAACATTATATATAAGTATCGTATATAATAGTATCTTTTATATATTTTTGTTTAAATTATACAATAGTTATCTATTTTAAAAATTATTAGGAGGGTATTTTATGAAAGACTTAATAGCGTTATATACTTCATGGTTCAAGATGGGACTATTCACCTTTGGTGGAGGATATGCCATGTTACCAATGATACAAAGAGATGTCGTAGAAAAACAAAAGTGGGCTACAGAAGATGAGATCATGGATTATTATGCCATAGGACAATGTACACCAGGG
>JALEMK010000084.1 GCA_022768265.1 Erysipelotrichaceae bacterium | reverse complement strand
ATTATAATAATCATTATTTTGATAAACTTTAAAATAATTGAAATCAGTGACATATGTATAATTTGCAAATGGCACTTGTGATTCATCGGTAACAATTGCGTATTTTGTGTTTACTAGATTCATGATTGATGCATCGCGAATATCAAATGTCCATGGTAAATATGCTTCGATATCATCTAATCTTTTTAAATCATTTACAGTAGCATTATAGGTTGAGTCATATGCTAATAAACCCATGATGTTAAAGTCTAAATTTAGATTAATAGACATATCCCAGTATACTGAAGATGGATCGACATATACGCGATAAAAATCATCTTGGTTATCAGGCTCCAAGGTCAACATATAATTATTAAAATCATTTTCGTTTAATAGGACATGATGGATCTGTTGCATCGTATGCTTATCAAATGAACTAAAAAACGGACAATAATAATAGGAAAATAAGCTGCATATCGATAGTTCGATGAGCAAAGCGATGGTAGTTAAAGTGACATTGTGTTTTATCAAAGCGAAATAAGTAAAGATTGCCGTGAATATGAAAGGAATCAACAGCAAATATTCTTTGAACATGTTAGCAAAATTATGTCCGCTTAATAAAGCCGTTAAAGGAGTAGAAAATAAGATGATCCCGATAGCGATATATAAAGTTTTTGTTAATTTGGGGGAAGATATTAGTTCCATATTTTCTACGAGTGGAAGTATGAGGATGATCAAGAAAAAGGTTGGCGATTGTAACCATCTAAATGAAGGTTCACTGAAACCGTGCATAAATGATGATAAAAAGGGAATCAAAGCAAATAGGCTAATGATGAACAAAGAAATTGCGTTGATGGATCGGTGCTTTTTATCATTAAATATCTGCGGAATTAAAAGAAATAAGATAGAACTTGCCCATAAGAAGATAGCCATGACACTTTCGTTGCTGCTTACATATGAATAAATAGCAGAAATAGCAGAGTCACGATTAGCTAAGATAGAAGTTGGGATGAATAAACTAACGATGTAGTTAAGGTAAGGAATGATACTATCATATGTCAAAATAGAACTTGCTGCTCCTACACGCTCATTGGCTAAAATAGCTAGTGCTTCAGGGACTAAGGCAAAACTAGATAATAAAATACCTACAAAATAACAGCCGATCAATGGCAAAGCATCTAGCATGAAGCCTTTAATTTTGCCATGGTGGCAATAATAACGATAGATGAAATATAAGATCGTGAAAATTGAAACCGAATAGAATAAATAATAGTTGTTGATCAATAAGAAGAATGTAATAAAAATATAACCTAGATATTTATGATGGTATATGTAATTGTCGACGGTTAAAAAATAAAGGGGTAAAAAAACATAAAAAGAACCAAAGAAAGGATGCATCATTGTTTGCAAGCCATATGCTGAAAAGGCAAACATCAGCGCTCCAATGATCGCTGTTTTCTCATGGTATTTATTAAAACGAGCATAGGCATAGAAAGTAAAACCAGCCGTGATAAATTTTAGATAGGTTTGAATCTTGATAATTGTATAATAGTTTAGATTGGTTAAAGCAAAAGGGTAATCGAAAATATCTTGAAAGTAAAATAGTTTGCTGGAGTAATAATCGTTACCTAAAAAAGAATGCCATGACCAAAAAGGCAGTTCTTTGTTTTCAAGACATGAGTGAAGAAAGTTGCGCAACCCTTCAAAATTAGAACTATATAATGTACGCATATCCCAACCTAAAACAAACTCAGTGTTGGAAAGTAGATATGGTAGAAAAATAAAACCACATATTAATGTTAATGATCCAAATAGGATCAAGGGGTATTTTATTTTGTTCACGAATGTTTTCATAATTATATTCCTTTTTTAGCATTATTATTTTATCATTATTAATGTATAATTAAATATAATAAATTTATAATTATGAGGGTAAAATGAAGAAAATTAGGAACATTAATAAAATAACTTTAGTATCTACGATCATTTTTTTTATTGTATTTAGCTTAAATCTTTTAACGATCAAAGTTGCCGATGACTATGGATATTCTATTTCCTCGGGCATAGTAGATATTTTCAATAAAGAATTCGTACAATATTTCACATGGAATGGCCGAAGCGTTGCGCATATCATTGCGAGAATATTTCTAAGTTTACCTAAAATTATCTTTGATATAGCCAATTCTTTTGTTTTTGTATATATGCTGAATTTGATGTATAGATTAATTACAAAAGAAAAAAATAATTTTATGTTGTTTATCATGGTTGCTTTAAGTGTGTTTTTATTTGTTCCTTTTTTTGGGCAAACGATCTTGTGGGAAACGGGTTCATGTAATTATTTATGGATGACCACAATTATTCTACAGTTTTTATATTTTTATCGTTATGATGTGCAAGTTAATGGTATCTTGCTGTTTTTGTTAGGAATATGTGCAGGGTGGAGCAATGAGAATACCGGGGGTGCTTGTATTTTGATTGCATTATCTTTGATGATAATGCATTATGTGCAAAAAAGAAAAATTTCTTATCATCTTTTATTTGGTATCTTAGGGGCAATGATTGGATTTGCTGCCCTTGTTTTGGCCCCAGGGAATGCTATGCGTGCACTAGAGTTTGTCAATGATAATTCTAAGCTTTATTCCTTTGTTCATGATTTTACAAGTACGGTAAGGGTCATTAAAGAAGGAATGGGCTATTTTTTGATAGCCTATATTTTCTTGCTTTTGATTCTTTGGAAACAAAAAGGATCTTATCTAGTAGTAGCTAGTATCTTTATGCTAGCGGCGATAGCAGATGTGGGAGCAATTGTTTTAAGTCCTGTTCCTGTATTGTGGGATCGTTCGATGTTTGGGGCTGCAGTTCTAGCAATTATTTCTTTGGGAATATTAATTGTAAATTTAGATATGAAAATATTGCTGAATCAATATGTATTCAACGCTGTTTTGGCAATAATGGTAGTTATTAGCGGTATTCGCCTGACTCATGCATATTTTGATATTGGTTATATTTTTGTGCAAAATTATCAACGTAATGCCTATATCAAGCAACAAAAAGCTAATGGTAATCTTGATCCGATCATCTTTCAATTTGATAGTGAGTTCATCAGTCCTTACAATGCAGTTTATGGGTTAAATGATATAACCCCTTACTATTCATTTTGGTATAATGAAGACTTTGCAAAAGTTAATGGTCTGAATACGATCCAAGCCACGAATAAAAGCAAGTGGAAACTTATTTATCAAAATGGTGATATTGCTTTGATGAGCATTGCGAATTTACAAGAATATGTAGATTATATATTGGCAAATAAAGACCAGTATTTGATTTTTGTTAATTCTAGTACCTTAGATAAGCGTTATGAAGATTATTTGCCGCAAATCAAACGTTTAGATGTTGATGTTAGCAAAAGTAATTTTGCAGCAGTAATTGATAATGGAATGATCGTTAATGAGTGTGCTAGTAATGAAGGCTGTGAAATTTACGGTAATTTCAATGAAAAAGAATATTATTTAGCTAGTTATAATGCTGGTAATATCAGTGATATTGTCATAGACGATGTTGAATATACCAATAATCATGCAGGGATCAATATTGTCGTATTTGATAAACAAGCTTATAGAGTAGTTGATTCTATTTCTTTTGTTTTGGATTATAATTTACAAGGAATAAGGTACGAGGTAGAATAAAAAAAGCGCATTATTCATATGGATGATGCGCTTTAGTTATTTCTTTAATGACATATTGAGGAGATTTATTTAAGCTGATATAGATCCTGCCAATGTATTCGCCAATCAAACCAAGGGTCATCAAGATAAGACCACTGAATAAGCTGATGACTGAAATCAAAGATGTCCACCCTAACTCTAAAGCAGGATCCGTTACTTTTTGGAATAAAGCGTAGATTATAAGCATTACACTAAACAGTGCTGCTAATAGACCGATAACTACTGATACTCTTAGTGGTTTGATGCTAAAGGCGGTGAATCCATTGAACCAAAGGGAGATTAATTTTTTTAGGGTATAGGTTGATTCACCAACCAGCCTATCGCGGTGGTTGAACGGTACGTTGCACATGTTAGAAGTCGTTCTTAACAATAAACCACGAATATAAGGGTAAGGGTTATCGTAGTTTAATATCTCATCAATAACAAATTTTCTAGCTACAAAATAACTACACAATTATAAATCCTTCGGCTTATTGATTAATTTGCAAGCCATAAAGTCATTTACACGGCTGCCCCAATTACGAAATTTACTGTGATGTTTTTGGGGATATTTGCCAAAAACTACATCATAACCTTCTTCTAATTTGTTAATTAGGGTCATTACTTCACAAGCAGGAGTCTGACCATCATCATCTAGAGTTATGATATATTGACCACTAGTCTGGGCATAACCAGCTAAGCAGGCAGAATCTTGTCCAAAATTTTTAGAAAATTGAATAGCGGTGATATTGTTGTGAGTTTGTGCTAATTGTTTGATTATTTTTCCAGTATTATCTTTGGAATAGTCGTTTATAAGGACGATTTCGTAATCGAAAGAAGTAATGTTTTCTTTGTTCATGGTTTCTGCAATTTCATTCACAACGATTGAAATTGTATTTTCAGAGTTATAACATGGAATGACAAAAGAGTATTTCATGAGTGTTTATCCTTTCAAATTTCCTAATAATTATACAATAAATAAAAAATAATTGTTATAATTAATTAGTTAAATGGAGTGATTATATATGATTAATAAATTAATCAATAAATTCTATGATAAAAAATTTTTAGTTTTTTGTATCATTGGGGCTGTTAATACAATATTGGCACAATTGATATATATGGTATTAGTGGCTTTGAACTGGTGTAAGCCAGGAACAGCAAGTGTATATGGCGATGTGCTTACTATTGCGGTTTCTTATGTATTAAATATGAAACTAACTTATCATGAAAAATTGTCTTTAAAAAGTGCACTGAGTTTTCCGGTTAGTTATATTCCAGGAACGATCATCAATATGCTTATTGTTATAATTGTAGTAAATATTTTACATTTTCCTAAAATATTTGCTAAATTGCTTTCGTTGCCTATAACAATTCCTTTGAATTATCTTTGTGTATCTTTGATCGTTAAATTAACTAAAAATAAAAAGGTTGGTGAGCAAGGTGTTAAATAAGCAGAATAAAAAATTCATTTCATATCTAATCATAGCATTGTTGGGATTATTGTTTTTGGTTATTTCTTATTGGAGCCCACTAGCAGGGGACGATTGGTGGTATGCAGTAGTAGCACGCTATAATACACCTATCCAAGCGGCAATTAAGCAATATTTTGCGTGGTCTGGGCGTTTCTTAAGTGAATTGTGGGGCTATGCGATCACTCCGCATAAATGGCTTTGGAATATTATTAATCCACTATTGTTTATGGGCATTTTTGCATTAATTATCAAAGTAGCAAATATCAAAAGAAATCAGATCACTGCTACACTTTTAGGCTTATTTTTGATTTTAAGCGTTAATGATTATGTGCGAATGCAGACATATAGTTGGATCATGGGGACTACCTATGTGATTCCTTTATTGTTATTTTTGTTTTATATTATCATCGCGAAAAAAATTACATTTGAAAATAAGCATTCGTGGTGGATAATTTTGATTGCGGCACTATTAAATATCGCTACACCACTATTTATGGAAAATGTAGCTGCTGCCTTAGTAGGTGCAAATATCTTATTGATCATATATAGTTTCTATGATAATAAAAGGAATATAAAATATTTTTCATTATTTTTATTGCTTTCAATTATCGGGGTCTTGATCATTAGATTATCACCAGGGGCTGTTTATCGATTGGAAAGTTCTCATGCCATGTGGGTAGAATTGAATTTTTTCGAGAAAATAGCTAGCAATTGGGCTAATTTTATTAGGTTTACTTTCTTAGATAACAAATATCTGGTTTGTGTGCTAAGCTTGTGTTTGATGGGCTTTACCATTACTAATATTCATCGATATACAAGAGCTAGATGGCATGTTTATGTGCTTCTATTTATTTTTCTATTGGCTTTTGGACAAAGTATAAGTGCTAATATCAATAGCCATTTAAACTGGTTCTTGCTTTATAATTTCTATGATCTTAACTATCCATATACATTATTGATAACATCAGTAATATATATGGTTTTGATTGGAGCGATAATTTATCTTATCTGTAATTTTTATCGTGATGAAGAAAAATGGGAAGTCTTGTTTATTTTCTTGGTTGGAGGAAGTGCAAATATTGCGATGATGTTATCGCCAATATTTGATTCACGCAGTAGCATATATACGATATATTTTATGTTTGTCATCACATTGAAGATCTTTGATGATATTAATTTTACATACGATAAGCTAAAATATGTCATAGCGATTATCTTGACTGTAGGTAGTTTGTTATTTGCAAAGCAATATATCTATAAATATAAATTGGTAAGGGATACTAATAACGAACGAATGGAGCAAATTAAGTATTATCAAGATCATTGGGAAGATACAAATGCTTATTTGGTTAAAATGCCTAAGATGACGATACATTCTGGGGACGTCGAAGATGGCGATGTTTTTCATCACGAGGCTTTTTATAAATATTTCGATTTAAATCCTGAAATTGAATTGCATTTTTATTATAAAGAAAATTAAAGAAATGGTGGATAATAAATGAACTATTCTGTTATAAGCAAATATCGTGGACATATCATGGGAGTGGCAACCATGTGGATTGCATTGCTTCATGCATCTATGTGGTTTCCAATTGAACCTATAAATTGGATTAAGCTGACTGGTCAAGGCGGCGTAGATATCTTTTTGTTTTTATCTGCTTTTGGTTTGTATTATTCATATCAAAATGATAATAATAACATTAGTTTTTGGAAAAAGCGCTTCATGCGTATATTTCCTATTTTTATTCCTTTGGCATTACTGCGTTGGTACTATAATGACTATAGCTTTGATCAAGGAATAATGATGATCACTACCTCTTTGTTTTGGATTACTGGTGATAGGAGCACTTGGTATATTTCAGCTATAGTGCCTCTGTATTTTATTGCTCCATTTTACTTAAGAAATTTTGATAAAAGATCGAAACTTTATACTATCATCGCCATTGTAGTTAGTTTTATCGTAAGTATCTTTTTCTTCAGCGGTCCATATATTGTCTTTTTTGCGCGCGTACCGGTTTTCTTTTTAGGTTTCTATGCAGGAAAGCTAGCTTATCACCAAAAAGAAATCAGTAAAAAAGCGTGGGTAATACAATCGTTACTGTTTATTGTAGGTTTTGGGTTATTAAGATGGGCATTTGTTTATACAAACGAAACCATTTTATGGAACTATGGTTTATATTGGTTTCCGATGTTATTTGCTGCTTGGCCCTTTTGTTTGTTTTTAGCTGTAATATTTAAAAAGCTAGACGAACTTAAAATTCCAGTAATTACATCTTGCTTTAAGAAAATAGGTATCGTAACTTTGGAGTTTTATTTGTTACATGATTTAATGATAAAGTTTTTCACTAATATCTTAACGATTAATCCCCTTTATTCTGCCTATGGCATAGTGTTAAACGTTTTGGTTATTTTTGCAACATATTATTTAGCTTTGTATGTTCACGAAGCAATGGCATGGATAATGAAAAATGTCAGGATCAAACAGCTAGTAAACATGGTAATCGTTTTTGCACTGCTTTTGGTTGGCGTTAAAACGTACGGGGTGTTGGTTAAGGGGAATAACGAACAAAGTACAAATAATGATATCGCATATATAACATTGAAAGAAGAAGCGAATAATATGACTTTTACGGTTGAAGATAAGGATAATAGTGCTGAACTAAATGATTTTATCATTAACAATCCTGATCTAACCTTTCAAACCAAGCATATCAATGGCATTCCTGTTATAGAAGCTTTTAAAGATGACGGCGAAAAAAAGCCTTTAGTATTTTTGCTGCATGGACTTAATGGATATAAGGAATCATACGGTTACCTGTTGAGCGTATTAGCTAAAAATGGTTATCATGCAGTTGCGTTTGATGCAGCTAGCCATGGGGCTAGAAATGATGGGCAGCATTATTTCTATGAAATAGTAGTACAAACGGGCCATGACTGCGAATTGTTACTTTCGTATTTTGCTCAAGATCCTAAAGTGAATGTTGAAAAGTATGGCGTTGTTGGTTTTTCGATGGGAGGTATGAGCAGCTATTGGCTAAGTGCATATGGTAATCATAAGCCGACAGTTATTGCCCCAATTGCTTCAACCCCAAATTATTTGGATATCCAGCAGCTATATTTAACAGATACCTTGGTTGAACAAGGAGTATCTTATGATGATGCTTCAAAACATGAAGAAATGATAAATAATCTGACCATCAATAATCCAATTAATAATATCGAAGGATTTGCAGGGGTTAGTACTATAATATGTCATGGCAAAAATGATGAATTAATCTCTTATACATATGATGAAGCATTTTATCATCAGCTTACTGAAAAAGGATATAGTACTAAGTTGTACTTGTTTGATACAGGACATGTCATCCCAAGCAAGTTTGTTCCGGTCTTAGTGGAAGAACTAGCAATTTTAAAATAATATATAATACTAAAAAGAGGCTTTAGGCCTCTTTTTGGTTTTTAGCTAAGAATCTTTTTTCAAAATAATCAAAAGTATTGTAAATGCCAACGGCTGCTAAAGGAAAGATCTGGATGTAATACAATATTGCATACTGAGCTTTTCCTTCCCAAAGTGCTAAGAATAAAAAGCCTCCCAAAAGAATCAAGCTAATGAATAATGTGGCATAATTAGGTCTTTTATAATGATAGATCATATATAATAGTGTAAATAAATAAATGATATTTTGTAAGATATTTAGCATGAAAGCAAGGAAATCGTGAATGAAACCATAGAAGAATGATTGGGTTATTTTACTGTACCAATCGTTTTCACGTTCATAATGAATGAAAAGGAAAGATTGCTTATCTTTTTCTCCTTGTCCTCGATTTTGTTCTTTATTTGCGGTAATGGTCCAAAAACCTTGAAATTCTGGATTGGTCCACATTGATCGGCTTTTTATATCATAAAATGTCCAAAATTCATGGCTAGACCATAGATTGTAATAGTTTTCGGCTAATTGGCGGTTAGCCTCAAGTTTTTTTGCAGCTAAGTCATTACCATATTTGTCTTGAAGAACTTGACCGTATCCTGTGTACCAGCCAGCGCATCTGCCGCCCCAGCTACTTCCCATGACCAAAGCGATTTTTGCGTAGAGCTTATTTGAAAGATCTATTTCTTTATGCATGCTTTCAATAGAATAGTTGACCATGCTAGGTGTAGCCAGTAGGATTAGTATGCATAGGCTGGAAATAATAATGCTTTTTAATTTAAAGGCATAAATTTGAGATAGCAAAAAGCAAATAACGAAAGCAATCAAAATGACATATGATGTTCCTTTGAAAAGGATAGCCATGGTCAAGGCTATAAATCCCCAAATTAAGTAAGAATGGGTTTTATAAAGTAAATATTTGGTCAAATAATAAACGCTAATTGCCATGAAACAAGCAGAGGGAATATTGGAATATAAGAAGATTACATACATCTGTAAAGGGATAAAGCAAACTATCAACAATAATCCTATGATTGCCGTGGTTTTATTTTTTAATAATAAGGATGTTTTTACTAGGTAACTATACATCACTAATAGTAACAACAGATTACATAACTGAAAGGCAATGTAGTTTGTGCCAAAAATTAAATTTAATAGATAATAATATAGTACTGTGGGAATTAAAAATGGATAGGTAGCTAAATAATTTCCCGGTAGGAAGGCATCATAGATGCCATTTTGCAAGTCACATGCTGCATTATTTACAAATAAGGCATCCCAGCTAGGATGTAGATTGATATTGCTGATTAGATAGGTCATATAAATTGTTATGATCAACATGAAAGAAAAGTAAATGTATCTCAATTTGAAGTGAGATAAAACTTTAGCAATTAAATATAATATTAAGCTAAAAATAAAAGTGAAAATGATATTGATAAAAATATTATCTTGGACGAAATAAGTGTATTCTGACATATTATAATCCATCATAGCTGTTTGGGTGAATGACGAATATGTTAAATAGCTT
>JALEMK010000074.1 GCA_022768265.1 Erysipelotrichaceae bacterium | reverse complement strand
ACATTGTTTGATTTTGGTGCTGTAGAAATCATCAATAAGATATCTTGGATACATGTTGGATTATTTGCAATTGGTTTATATTTATATGATAAATTTAAGTTACATCCTATTTTGATCATCATTGCTGGTGCGATGGCTGGTATTGTATTTTATTTATAATTTTAGATAAGTATCTATAAAAATAGTAATAAAATAATGATATATCAATATGATTAAATGATATAATGATATTATAAAATCGTAATGATATAAAGGAGAGTTATTGTGGCTATTACTATAAATAAATTTTCATCTATTCCATTATATTTACAATTAAAGGAATCAATTAAAAACAGTATAAAAAATAATGAATATAAGCCGGGAGATAAAGTGCCTACTGAAGAAGAAATTTGCAATAATTATCAAATTTCTAGGACTGTAGTAAAGCAAGCGATGACTGAATTGGTTAATGAAGGATATTTGGTGAGATACAAAAGCAAAGGCACTTATGTAAATAAGAATCAAGTGACTGGTTTTTTTAAAGAAATAGTGAGTTTTAATGAGGAAATGCGAAGAAGCGGCTATATTCCACGGACAAAGGTGTTAAATATTGAATTAATATCTTGTCCAGAACATATAGCAGAAAAAATGAAGATTTCATCAAAGAATTTTTTGGTTCATATAGAAAGATTAAGATATAGAAATGATGAAGAGGTTTATTACGTTGATGCATATTATATATCTGAATTTTTTCCAGAGTTGGAGAATATGGAACTAGAAGATGCTTCTTTATATGATGTATTAGAAGAAAAATATAATATTATTGTATGTCGCACATTAAAATCTTTTTATCCAAAGTTATGTACTAAAAAACTTGCACAAATATTAGGAATAAAAGCAGGATCACCTATTCAGTATGTTGAGAGTATTGAATATGATCAATATGACAGACTTGTGAGTTATGATGAGTCATTCTATATTGGTGATAGAAATACTTTTATGGTTGAAATAAAAAGAAATTCTAAATAAAAATATTAAACCAGCTTGATGCTGGTTTTTTTTGTTTAAATAAAATATACAAATTATAACAATTTGTAAGTTGACACACGAAGCTAAAAGATGTAATATAACATTGTAATTACAATACACTAAAATATAATTTAGTTGCAACTTAACAAAAGAAGGAGGATATATGATTAATGTTATTATTCAAGACTCCAACATGTGGGATGAAATTCATCAAGAAAACGAACTAATTCCATATTCTATTCAAAAAAATAAAGATAAATTAAATAAAATAGCAAGTGAAGTTTTAGAAAGAAATATAAAGAAAGCAATTTTTGTAGGAAGAGGATCTAGTGAACATGCTTTACAAGCAGCCAGATTATTTTTTGAAATTGAATGTAATATGACTGTTGAAATTTATAATCCTTCAGTTATTAGTAGATATCATGCTAATGTTAATTTAAAGGATTATTTGGTCGTTGGAATTTCACAGTGTGGGGAAGCACAAGACGTGTGGGATGTGCTGCAAACAGCTTTAAAACAAGGAGCATTAGTTGTAAGCATTACAAATGCAGATAATGCTTTGATGAATAATATTGAAAAATATTACTTAAATTTGGAAGTAGGAAAAGAATTGTCATTTACAGCTGCAAAATCATATCTAGCACAGTTGGCATTAATGCTTGAGTTAGGGGCTATTATTAGTAAAAATACAAAACTAATTGATTCTATCGAAAATTGTGGAATGTTGATTGCAAAATGTTATGGAATAGAGCAAGATATTAGAAATTGTATATCGTTGTTTAGAAATGTATCTGATATCACTTTGATTGGAAGAGGCTATTCATATGCAATAGCATTAGAGGCTGAATTAAAAATTCAAGAAGCTAGTTATACTAATGCAAGAGCATATTCAAGTGCTGATTATCAACATGGTCCAATTTCAACAACTAATCGATATACTCCATTTATATTTTATTTAACAGATGAAAAAACAGACGAATCTACAATATCATTAATAAATAAACTTAAAAAGAATTTTAATATTAGTTCATTAGTAGTAACTAATAAAGAAAAGTATTTAAATTTAGGTGATTATGGAATATTGCTTCCTAGTGAGGCAGAGGGATACTTATCAATGTTTTCAAATGCTATTTTTTCACAAATGTTTGCTTGCATATTATCATTTGCTAGAGGACATCATCCGGACAAACCGTACGGATTATCCAAAGTTACAGTTACAGTATAGGAAGGAGTATAGAAATATATGCAAATTACATTGTTTCAAGGATTAATGTTAGCCATTCTAGCGTTTATAGTTGCTTGGGATAAGCGTTGGGAATCATTCTTTGCTTTTAGACCAATAATTGTTGGTACATGTGTAGGAATCATCTTAGGCGATTTAAATACAGGTTTGTATGCTGGTGCGATAACAGAGTTATCATATCTAGGATTAACAACTGTTGGAGGAACAGTTCCTCCTGATCCATTAATGGCTGGAATAATGACAACAGTAATTGCCATTCGTTCAGGAGTAAGTCCAGAAGCTGCTTTAGGATTATCATTGCCATTTGCTTTGCTTATGCAATGGTATACAATTGCAGAGCAATCTATAGCATCTTTAATAAATAGTAAGTTAGAGGGTGCATTGAATGCTAATAATATTAAAAAATTCTCTAAATTAGTTTTTGTTCCAGATTTGTTTATGACTTTAGGTTATGCAGTTGTGACTTTTTTATCAGTATATGTTATGCAAGATGCAATTACTGCATTTGTTAATGGTTTTCCAATTTGGTTAACGCACGGGTTTGAAATTGCCGGAGGAGTATTACCAGCAGTTGGCTTAGGAAATTTATTGACTATAATGATTAATAAAGATAATTGGCCATTTATTATTTTTGGTTTCGTAGCTATGACCGTATTGTCTTTGAGTAATGTATTACCTATTGCATTGGTAGCAGTTGGCTTAATTTTCTTGATTTATAAACGTGATATTTCTCAAGATAAGATTGCAGAAGCTATTACAAATATTGGCAATGGAGGTGGAGAAGATGACGGTATCTAGAAGCAAACTTGATAATAAGACCTTAACAAAAACTGGCTTAAGAACAATCATGTATCAAACTGGATTTAATTTTGAAAGAATGCAAGGGCAAGCATTTGCATATTGTTTGATTCCAGGACTAAAAAAGATATATGGAGATAATGATGAAGAAATTTGTAAAGCA
>JALEMK010000027.1 GCA_022768265.1 Erysipelotrichaceae bacterium | reverse complement strand
TGGATTATCAACAAAAATATCGCTTGCTGTCACGTAAGCAAGCCTTTTGTTATATTCATCAGCCTCAAGATAAGCAGCAGATCGAACAGGCATTGCGTACTTTAAAATATGAAGAGTTTTTAAAATTTTTCTTGACCATTCTTTGCGTTCAGGATGAAAGTTTTAATGGTTTGGATAAACAGCCCAAGATCTTTGATCAAGAACAAGTGTTTTCTTTGCAACAAAATTTGCCTTTTATGCTGACTAAGGATCAAATATTTGTGATCAAAGAAATCTTGGATGATTTAGCAAGCTATCATGTCATGTATCGATTGGTGCAAGGAGATGTAGGTTGCGGGAAGACCATGGTTTGTGCTTTTGCTATGTACGCAACCATCATTGCTGGCTATCAAACTGTGCTTTTAGCGCCAACAGAAGTCTTGGTCAAACAGCATTTTGCAACGATCCAAGAGCTGTTTCGCCATACTCCTTTGAAGATCGCTATGTTATATTCTGCTATGAATGCCAAAGAAAAATCTACGATCATCGAGCAGATTAAAAAAGGTGAAATCGATTGTGTGATCGGTACTCATTCCTTGATCCAAGATGAGGTGCGTTTTCGCAAGCTTGGATTGGTCGTAGTTGATGAGCAACAGCGTTTTGGAGTTGAACAACGTCAAAAAATCAAGGCAAAAGGGGAAAAAGTTGATTTCTTATTGATGAGCGCAACCCCGATCCCGCGTACCTTGGCCAATACCTTATATGGTGATATGGCCGTCAGTACGATTGAAAGCTTACCTAGCAATCGTAAAGGGGTGGATACATTTTTGATCGAGGAAAATAGTATCCGTTCGATCATGCAAGATATTCGTAATACCATCAATATGGGACAACAAGTTTATGTCATATGTCCATCAATCGAGCAAAATGATGCTTATCAAGCTCGAAATGTCGTAGATATATGCAATAATCTTAAAGAAGCCTTTATTGGTTTTTGTAAGGTCGAGATGATGCACGGTAAGATGAGTTCAGACGAAAAGACCAAGATCATCGCCGATTTTCAAAAAGGCTTATTTGAGATTTTGGTCAGTACAACGGTTGTCGAAGTTGGGGTTAACGTTGTCAATGCTACGATGATGATCATCTATGATGCTCATCGTTTTGGTTTAAGTCAGCTGCATCAATTGCGGGGCAGGGTTCAACGAGGTAGCTTAAAAGGTAAGTGCTATTTATTGACTTCAACCAAAGATCCGCAAAGTTTGGAGCGTTTAAAAATTTTAGTAAAAACTAATAATGGTTTTGAAATTTCACAACAAGACTTACTTCTTCGTGGTCCAGGTGATATACTAGGTACAAGACAGAGTGGATCTTCTGGATTCATCTTAGGTAATATCTTTAAAGATCAAAACATCATCGAGCAAGCCCAAAAGGATGCACGCGTCATTGCTCGGGATAAAAAATATCATAAATTGATAGATTATATCATTGATGAAAATAAAAATAATGTAAATTATAGGGATTAGGTAATATGAAAGATATCATAGAATGGTTAAATAATAGAAATATACAAATTAACAATAAAGATTTGATACATCAAGCGTTCATGCATTCATCATATGCAAATGAACATCGACGCAATCATGATAATGAGCGTTTAGAATTTATGGGCGATGCAGTTTTAGAACTATGGACCAGTGATAAACTGTATAAGCATAAACCAGTTTTAAAGGAAGGAGAAATGACCACCTTACGAGCACAGTTAGTATGCGAAAAAGCTTTGAGCATGTATGCCAAAACATTAAAGCTCAATGATTTTTTATTGCTAGGCATCGGTGAAGAAAAAAGTGGCGGCAGACAGCGTGATTCGATCATTGCGGATATGTTCGAAGCTTTTTTAGGGGCTTTATATTTAGATCAAGGGATGGAACCTATCGATAATATCTTAAGCGAAGTATTATTGCCTTGTTTAAACAATCCCGCACAAGCTAATTTGCAAATTGACTATAAGACCAAATTACAAGAGTATGTTCAAGGTGATGTTCGTAAGACGGTTTCTTATGAATTGGTTAGCACTCACGGACCAGCTAATAATCCTGTGTTTGAGATGCGCGTAGTTCTAGATGGCATTGTCTTGGGAAGCGGAAAGGGCAATAGCAAGAAAAAAGCTGAACAAGAAGCAGCACGAAATGCTTTTGAAAAGATGGTGAAATAATGGAAAAAGATTTAGAAACGATCAATGGGATCACTTATCATTTATACAGTATCAAAAACCACGATATCGAAATTAGCGTATGTGATTATGGCGCTACTTTATGTACCTTTAAATACAAAGGGCAGGATATCGTTCAAGGTTTTGAAAATGTTAAGGGCTATATGGAAGAAGTTCCATATATGAATGCCACGATCGGACGATGTTGCAATCGTATCAAAGATGGTGAATTTACCTTAAATGGTCAAACTTATCATGTACCGATCAATAATGGTCCTAACTCTTTGCATGGGGGCATTACAGGTTTTGATAAGGTCAAATGGAATATTAAAGTTGATACCGATAAAATTGTCTGTGAATATCTAAGCGTTGATAAGGAAGAAGGATATCCTGGCAATGTCAAGGTGCAGGTCGTTTATCGTTTGTTAGCTCATGGTTTGGAATATAGTTATGAAGCAACTAGTGATCAAGATACTTTGTTAAATATTTGTAATCATGCTTTCTTTAATCTAAATGGACCGCAAAGTACAACAATCTTAAATGATCATCTAACGATATACGCCCATAAGATCGGTATCGTAGACAAAGATGGTTGTACCTTGAATGATACTTTGGATGTTAAAGATACACCTTTTGATTTTACTAGTCGTAAAACGATCGGTAGAGATATCATGCTTGATCATTTGCAGTTATTAAATGGCAATGGATATGATCATCACTATATCATTGATGGAGAAGGCTTTAGAAAATTTTGTGAATATGATAATGATAAATTAATTTTAAGTGTGTACAGCGATCTACCAGGAATGCATCTATATACCGGAAACTATTTAGATGGGCAAGCCCATGGTAAAAATGGAGGAAATTATCCTGCTCGCAGTGCCGTTTGTTTTGAGACACAGTATTATCCTAATGCGATCAATTGTCAAGATCATCTTAAACCTATTTTAAACAAAGGAGAAAAGATTAATCATATAACCCAATTTATAATAAAGGAGAAAGATCATGAAAATTAGTGAAATTAAAAATGCCTTACTACAAAAGCAATTTGATAACAAATTGCACATGCTAACCCAAGGGGAAGATCTAAATGATCAATATGAACGCTATGCCCATTTACTTGATCAAGCTTTAGCTAAATTCGGTGATGTTGAAGCTTCTTTGATCAGTGCCCCAGGTAGAACAGAAGTTGGAGGCAATCACACTGACCATCAACTTGGTAGGGTCTTGGCAGCTAGCGTTAATATGGACATCGTTGCTGTTGTAGTGAAGTGTGATGATCATGTAGAATATTATGCTGATGATTTTGATATCGCTCCAGTATATCTAAATGATCTAGCTTTTAAAGAAACAGAAAAATTTACTTCGGAATCATTGATCAAAGGAACATTGGTACGCTTTAAAGAACTAGGCTATAATATTGGTGGTTTTAAAGCGTATACTCATAGTGCTGTTTTGAAAGGTTCAGGTATTTCAAGCAGTGCTGCATTTGAAGTTTTGGTAGGTAACATTCTTTCATATTTATATAATGATGGCAAAGTTGATCCAATTACGATCGCCAAAGTTGGTCAATACGCTGAAAATAAGTATTTTATGAAACCATGTGGTTTGATGGATCAAATGGCATGTTCTGTTGGTGGTTTTGTAACGATCGATTTTAAAGATAAAGAAGATCCATACGTTGAAAAGATCGATTTTGATTTTGCTCATAGCAACTATTGCTTATGCATCGTAGATACTAAACAAGATCATGCTGATCTAAGTGATGAATATGGATTAATGCCACAAGAAATGAAAGAAGTAGCAAAATTATTGGGTAAAGAAGTATTATCTCAAGTTACCAAAGCAGAAATCATGGCGAATATCAAAATGCTTAGAGATAATGTTTCTAGTGATCGCTGTATTTTAAGGGCCTTACATTTCGTTGATGAAACAAATAGGGTCTTAGACGAAGTTGCAGCCTTAAAAGCTAATGATATCGAAAGCTTTAAACAACATATCATTGAATCTGGTTATTCAAGTTATATGTATTTGCAAAATGTATATTCACCTAATAATATCAAACATCAAAATTTGGCAGTAGCACTATGTTTGAGCGAACAATTGCTTAAGGGTAAAGGCGCTTATCGTGTACATGGTGGGGGATTAGCTGGAACCATTCAAGCCTTTGTACCAAAAGATATGCTAGATACTTATAAAACATATATGGAAAGTGTTTTTGGCGAAGGTAGTTGCTTTGTCTTTAGCATTCGTCCAGTAGGTGGCTATAAGATCGTATAAGATAAAAAAAGCAGGTTTTGATGCGCTTGTCCATCATGATGGGACATGCGCATATTTACCTGCTTTTTATAATGGTTTAACACTTTCGCGAATGATTAGTTTACAAGGTACCGTAATCTTAACGGGATATAATTTTTTAGCACTGATGTTTTTAGCTACGATCCTAGCCGCAATTTCACCCATTTGCGTACTTGGTACATGGATGGTAGTTAAAGGAGGAATGGTAAAAGCCGCTTCCTTATCGTTGTTAAAACCGATGATCGAGATATCCTCAGGAACGCGTACTTTAGATTCAAAGAAAGCATTTAAGGCCCCTTTAGCAATTAGATCGTTGGCACAAAAGATCGCGGTAGGGCGTTTTTTTAGCTTTAATAGTTCTTGAGCCATCTTATAACCTGATTCGATGGAAAATTCTTTTTGGAAGATGAAATCATGGTAGTTAAGATGGTATAGATCACAATATTTGATAAAATTAGTGATTCGTTGATCATCGTATTGTTTATGATCGCTGGTATATTCGATACCACCAAAAAAACCAATGTTACGATGATTTAGTCGATATAAATAATCGATGACATCTTTCATAGCTCCTTCGATATCGATAAGGATATGAGTAGCGATGATACGCTCTAAATTAAGATCGACAAAGACGATATTATCGCAAAGATTACGAAACTCGATGATCTCATTATTAGAAAATTTGCCGATGCAGATCAAAGAGTTGACTTCATGTAATTGTTCAACATAGTTCTTATCACTTTTAAAGACGCGAACATAGTTAAAACCATTATCATTGAGATATTTCTCCGCACCAATGCGGATCGCCAGATAAAAGGGATCATTCAACTCTTTTTCTGAGGTGTACCAATGGACGATACCGATCGTGTTTTTTTGACTAGATTTTTTTGTATATTTCTTTTTAGTATAGCCTAGGTTTGCAGCGGTATTCTTGATGCGATTAATAGTTTGCTCACTAAGCAAAAGGGTAGGGTCATCGTTTAAGCAGCGGCTTACTGTAGAAATGGAAACATTTGCCTTTTCGGCGATATCTTTTAATCTAACCATATAATATTCCTCTATTTGCGACTAATATATCATAAAAAGTAGTAAAAAACAATTAATTGTTTAGTAAACATTTCAGTTAAATAGTAAAATAATCGAAAAAAATATCCTAAAAGTTGAATTGTAACCGTATCCAAATGCAATGAAAGCGATTAACTGCGAATTTTTTCACAAAAATTTTAGTAAAAATTTATAAAAATGTAACCGTTTAGATATATAATATTGACATCTACTTGATTGAGTTTTATCATTGAAAGCGTATACAACATATCCGGTATACGGGAGGAATTTATGAAAAAGAAATTATTAGCTTTACTTACTACCGGAGCCCTACTATTTGGAATGGTAGGATGCTCATCTCCAACTGAAAGTTCTGATGGTGGCGAAACAACTAAACCTACAGAATCAACAACTACTACATCAACTGATAAAGAAACAAAAAGAATTGGGGTTTCTATTTACAAGTTCGATGACAACTTCATGACTCTTTACCGTAACGAATTAGAATCTTACTTCAAAGAACTAAGTGCAAATGGTGACTATAATTACGAAGTAGATATCCAAGATGGTAAAAACGATATGGCTGAACAAACAACCCAAATCGAAAACTTCATCTCTGCTGGTTATGATGCATTAGTAATCAACTTAGTACAATCAACTTCTGCATCAACAATCATTGATAAATGTGCTTCTGCTGATATCCCTTGTATCTTCATCAACCGTGAACCAGTACAAGAAGATATGGAAGCTTATGAATCTGAAGACTATGGAACAAAATACACTTATGTAGGTGCTGATGCAAGACAATCTGGTAAATTCCAAGGTGAAATCATTGCTGATCTACCTAACAAAGGTGATGTTAACGGTGATGGCGTATTATCATATGTAATGGTTCAAGGTGACCCTGAAAATATCGATGCGCAATATCGTACAGAATTCTCAGTATCTCAATATAAAGAAAAATCTGGTTTAGAAGTTGAACAATTAGATATGCAACGTGGTGACTGGGATCAAGCAAAAGGTCAAGAAATCGTTGCTAACGCTTTAACTAAATTTGGGGACAAAGTTGAAGTTGTATTCTGTAATAATGATGCTATGGCATTAGGTGCTGTACAAGCTATTGAAGCTGCAGGAAGAACTGTTGGCGAAGATATTTACATCGTTGGTGTTGACGCTTTAGCTGAAGCAGTTGAGTTAGTTGAAAATGGTGGTATGACAGGTACTGTATTAAATGACCATATTGGTCAATCTCATACAGCTGCTGATTGTGTAGTTAATGCTTTAAGTGGTGAAGCTTTGGAAACTTACTACTGGGTTGACTACGTTAAAGTAACTGCTGAATAATTAGATGCTTTCAGGAAGGGTGTCATCAAAAACACCCTTCTTGTTTATGATTTACTTCCTTAGGAGGATTTAATTATGAGTGAAGAGTATGTTTTACAAATGAAAAATATAAGTAAAAGCTTTCCAGGTGTTAAAGCTTTAGATGGTGTTTGTTTAAACATCAAGCCAGGTACGGTTCATGCATTGATGGGGGAAAATGGTGCCGGGAAATCTACTTTGATGAAATGTTTATTTGGTATCTATAAAAAAGATGGCGGAGAAATTTTATATCAAGGGAAAAAAGTAGAGATTCAAAATCCTGATGAGGCTTTGCATTTAGGTATTGCCATGGTTCATCAAGAACTTCAACCAATTTTAGATCGTAGCATTGCTGAAAATATTTATTGTGGTAACTTTCCACTAAAAAGCTATGGACCTATCAAAGTCATCGATCATAAAAAAATGAATGATGATGCCGAAAAATATATTCGTGAAGTTAAACTTAATTTCAGTCCTAAAACGGTCTTAAGAGATTTATCCGTTTCTCAAATGCAATCAGTGGAAATTGCAAAAGCTATTTCACATGATGCTAAGATCGTTATCATGGATGAACCTACATCTAGTTTGACCGAAAAAGAAGTTGATGCACTATTCGATATAATCAATGATTTAAGAAATAAAGGGGTATCGATTATTTATATTTCTCATAAGATGGAAGAAATTTTAAAGATATCTGATGAAGTTACGATCATGCGTGATGGTACTTATGTTGGAACTTGGGATGCCAAAGAGTTAACAACAGATATCATCATCCAAAAAATGGTTGGTCGTGAACTTACTAATCGTTATCCAGCTAGACATAATGTTCCTAGCGAAGTCGTGTTGAAGGTAGAAAATATGACATCGATCAATCCGAAATCTTTTAGAGATGTTTCCTTTGAATTACGAAAAGGTGAGATCTTAGGAATCGGTGGCTTGGTAGGAGCACAAAGAACTGAATTGATGGAAGGATTATTTGGGATCCGACATTTAGAAAAAGGTTCTGTTTACTTCAAAGGTAAAGAGCTAAAGATCAAACGTCCACGTGATGCTATTAAAAATGGAATTGCTTTATTGACTGAAGATCGTCGAGCTACGGGGATCTTTGGCGTCCTTTCGATTTCGGATAATGTTGGGGTTGC
>JALEMK010000132.1 GCA_022768265.1 Erysipelotrichaceae bacterium | reverse complement strand
CTTGGTTTTCTAGTTTCCAATTTTAACAATACATATTTGATTGCATATTGGATAGCTACGAA
Organism: Erysipelotrichaceae bacterium; assembly: GCA_022768265.1. GTDB lineage: Bacteria > Bacillota_I > Bacilli_A > Erysipelotrichales > Erysipelotrichaceae > JALEVB01. The sequence continues at coordinate 7,457 of JALEMK010000132.1, read as the reverse complement.
AAAGACGATCGAAGATGAAATGATATCACCAATCTCTTTAGGGATACCACTTGTCTGCAATAGTGGCTGGGTTACTTTCAATAACCCAAACAATAAGCCTGAAAGCATGATACCGATCGCATTACAGCCACCAACCAGTGCCACTGAGATACCATCAAAACCATAGTTTTCAGCCGAAGTCATGACCCTTCCATAACCAAATGTTCCTTGAAGGATGATAGCTCCTGCCAACCCAGCAAAAAAGCCTGAGATCATGATCGATAAGATCGTGCTTTTATTAACTTTGATACCTGCATATCTTGCCCCTTCTTTATTAAAACCTGTAGCTCTTAAGCTATAGCCAAAAGAAGTTTTTTCAATGATGAACCAATAAGCAATAACACAAATGATCACTAAGATGAAGCCCCAATGCAAGCGAGAGTTATTAGTGATGCTTGATAGAAATTCACTGCTTAAACGCGCATTTTGAGGAATATTCACCGTTCTAGTTGTCGTTGATTCTGGCAAACCTTTCAAGAAATAATTGGCTCCATATAAAGCTGTATAATTCAACATGATACCTGTAACGACCTCGCTGATATTAAAGCGACATTTTAAGATACCAGGAATAAAAGCCCATAATGCTCCTGCCAAACCGCCTGCTAACAAACAAACGATCACAGCAACAAAATTAGGCATTGGCACTAAGATTGCGACCATACAACTTGCCAAAGAACCCATGATGACCTGACCTTCAGCGCCAATATTAAACATTCCACAGCGATATGCAAAACCAATCGCTAGACCTGTTAAGATGATTGGCATCGAACTAACCAAAAACTCACCTGGATAACGTAAATTAAAACCGTTTTGTGGTTTGCTCAAATCAAAGCCCGTAGCACTTTTGATCAAACCATTAAATAAACCACCGATATCTTGACCAGAGATGATCAAGATCAAGCATCCTAGCAAGATACCTAATACAATGGCTATCAAAGGGATCAATATCTTTTCCCATTTTTTACTCATGATCACTTACCCCCTCGACTTTTTCACCAGCCATCATTAGACCTAATTGTTTTTCATCTGTATCGCTAGCTTTGACAACGCCTGTGATGCCACCGTTATACATTACGATGATCCGATCGCTCAAGCTCAATACTTCATCTAATTCAAACGATACCAATAATACCGCTTTACCTTTATTTCTTTCTTCTACGATTCGTCGATGGATATATTCGATAGCTCCGACATCTAGCCCACGTGTTGGTTGGACAACGATCAACAGATCAGGGCTACGATCGATTTCTCTAGCGATGATAGCCTTTTGTTGGTTACCACCGGACATGCTGCGCGTGATCGTTTCTTTTCCTTGACCACTACGCACATCAAATTCTTCGATCAAACGATCGGTATATTCTTCGATCTTATTAAATTGTAGGATACCGTTCTTGCTAAATTCACCATCATATTCATGAACGACCATATTTTCCTTCAATTTAAAATCTAAGATCAAGCCATGTTTATGACGATCCTCAGGAACATGGCCAATTCCTTTTTTAACTTTGTCTTTGACACTTAAATTAGTGATGTCTTCACCCTTTAGATAAACATGGCCTTTTTCTACTTTCGATAGACCAGTCAGTGCGTAAATAAGATCTGTTTGTCCATTGCCATCGATACCAGCAATACCCACGATTTCTCCCTTACTTACGCTAAAGCTAAAGTTTTTGACCGCATCAATGCCACGACTATTTTTGACCCATAGTTCTTTTACTTCTAAGACCTTATCCCCTACTGGAATATCTGGCTTTTCTACTGTAAAATCAACTTCACGACCCACCATCATTTCAGCCATTTGTTTTTCTGATGTATCCGCAACATTAACCGTGCCAATATAGCGTCCACGGCGTAAAACAGTACATTTATCAGCAACTTGCTTGATTTCTTTTAATTTATGCGTAATTAAGATGATCGTCTTGCCCTCTTTTTTTAAGTTACGCATGATTTCGATCAATTCTTCGATTTCATTTGGTGTCAAGACCGCCGTTGGTTCATCAAAGATCAAGATATCGGCATTACGATATAACATCTTTAAGATCTCGACCCTTTGTTGCATTCCAACAGTTATATCTTCGATCTTCGAATAAGGATCGACATCTAAACCATATCGTTTGGATAAATCTAAGATCTTCTTAGAAGTTTCTTTTAGATCGACCGTTTTATATTTGGTCATAGGTTCCTTACCTAAGATGATATTTTCTGTAACGGTAAAACAATCAACTAACTTAAAATGTTGATGTACCATCCCGATTCCCAACTTATTTGCATCGTTAGGATCATTGATACTAACTTGATTTCCATTTATCTTAATGATTCCACTTGTTGGCTGATATAGTCCAAACAAGATCGACATCAAAGTTGATTTCCCTGCTCCATTTTCACCTAATAAAGCATGGATGCTACCTTTTTCAACTTGCAATGTAACATTATCATTTGCTTTGATACCTGGAAACTCTTTAGTAATATTTAGCATTTCTACAGCGTATTCCATTTAGCATGTATCCCTTCTAGTAAATTACATAACAATTATATCATTAGGAAAAATAATAATAAATAAAAAAAGGAATTATAATAATTCCCCTTCTAAGAAAACTTTCAGCTCATCTAAATGATCATATACCCATTGTCTTCCTTCTTCATAAGTAGCTTTTAAGACATCTAAATTTTTCTCCGTTGAGTTTAAACGATGCTTAGGATTGATGATGATGGCTTTTCCTTCTTGCTCTAGCTTTTTGCACAACTTAACTTGCAAGTTATATAAGCGATAGCGATTGCGCAACTTAAATGCCACCATCGGATATTTACGACGCATGATCTTCTCTACGATCTGAGTGTTTCGATCAAACTCTTTAACAAAATCATCCGGTTGTGTTAAAACGATGATATGTTTTTGATTGCCATCATCTAAAGCCTTTGCAATCGGGATCGAATCACTTACACCACCATCAAAATACTCTTTATCCGCAATCTTAACAGCTGGAAAGACCCCTGGCACTGCACAGGTTGCCTTAAAAACCTCATTATGAATCGATGTTTTTAAACCGTCTAAATAAACAGCTTGACCACTTTGCGCATCGGTAGCCACTACTTTTAGTACCCCAGGATAGCGATAATAAGTAGCATAATCAAAAGGTATCAATTCCATTGGAATCTGTTCAAAAATGAAATCTACCCCAAACAACGAACGATCTTTGATAAAGTTATTTAAGCCAGTATAACGTTGATCATGGCGATATTTCTCAATGATCTCCCAATTACGTCCATGTTGCCTAGATATATAGCTCGCCCCATTAGCAATACCTGCTGATACGCCGATAACATAAGGAAACATCATATCATTTTCTAAAAAAGCATCTAATACTCCGGCGGTAAAGATCCCTCGAAAGGTTCCACCTTCTAAAACCAAGCTTGCCATATAATCCCTTCTTCCTATAATTTAAGCAACTACTTCCATCAATTCTAAGATGATGCCATCTGGATCTTTAAAATAAACCGCTTTGCTTTTGGTATGTCCTAGTTCAAAAGTCTGGGGTGACGAAATAAATTCAACACCTAAGCTTTTAAGCCGAGCATACTCTTTATCAATATCGTCAGTATAAAAACACACTTCGGATATGGAAGTTTCATGGAGATTTGCTTGACGCTTTTCAACAGGATCATCCATAAAGCAAATTAGCTCAATAGGTGGATTTTTATCATCACCAGCATTTAAATAAGCTAATTCAGCTCGCATGTTCTTTTTAGCAAATAAAAGATCGGTATTTTCACCATCCATGATCATCCGCTCTACTAGCTTTAAACCTAGTATATCACGATAAAAAGCAATAGACTGCTCCATATCACTAACACTTAATCCTATATGTACTACTTGACCTATCATACACGACCTCCTTTGTAGCTACAGCAAATTATAACAAAGAAAAAGGATGTTGTCATAAACAACACCCTCAATTTGTCAAATCTTAGTTAGAAGAACCGTTAGCAATCGTAGCTTCTGGAGTTACTTCGATTTCACCATTTTTAATTTTTTCAGCGTAATCATTGATTTGGGCGATAACATCATCGCTTAAGTTACGTCCTGAAGTAACTTCAGCACCAACACCATCATTGCTTAAATTGAACACTTTAACACCAGCTTCAAATGTTCCGTTTAATAAATCTGTACAAGCACTATAAGTAGCGCTATCTACACGTTTTAACATTGAAGTAAGGATGATTGAAGTTCCATCATCTTTCATACCATCTTCGTATTGGTCTTTATCAACACCGATAGCCCAAACATCACCACGTTCTTTAGCTTCTTTGATAACACCGTTACCTGCATTACCAGCAGCTTGGTAAATTACAGTAGCACCTAGATCATATTGTTTAGCAGCTAATTGTTGACCTTTGGCATCATCTGCAAATGAATCAGCATAATCAACATAGATCTTACAATCTGGACAAGCAGCTAAAACACCTTGTTCATAACCAGCTTGGAATGAACCGATGATAGGTCCTTCCATACCACCCATGAAACCAACTTTTTTAGATCCATTTTCACTAGCAGTTAAACCAGCAGCAACCCCTACCAAGAATGATCCTTGTTCAGCATTGAAAGTAGCACTTTCAACATTATCATGTTCTACAACGTCATCAACAAACAAGAATTTTGTATCAGGATAGTTTGCAGAAACTTCAGTAATAGCTTCATTGAATAAGTAACCAACAGCCATAACTAAATCTTTGCCTTCATCAGCGAAAGTTGAAAGATTTGGTACATAGTCTGCTTCAGTTGTAGATTGTAAATAGCTTACGCAATTTTCCAAACCATTTTCTTTAGCGAATCTTTGAACGCCTTCCCATGCAGATTGGTTGAATGATTTGTCATCAACACCACCCATATCAGTAACTAAACCAATTGTTACTGGACATTCCCCTGATGTTGAAGTTGTTTCAGTTCCTTCAGTACTTGTAGCTTCATTATTGCTGTTTGAAGAACATGCAGCTAAGCTAACAGAAACTAAAAGAGCCAAAAATAGCTTTAAAGCCTTTTTCATTATTTTTCCTCCTTGTAAGCATTTTCTTACATATCTATTTTACCCTGTTGTTTATTTTAAGTAAACTATTATATTACACAAAATGAACACAATTATACGATAACGACATTTTCGTGTCCTAATTCACGAGCAATTTGGGCTAATCTTTGGATTTCCTCATCACTAGTAATCGTATTACCAAGCTTTTCTAATCCTGCTTGTCGCACTCCAAAAGGTCGATATTTGATTAATTTATAGCGAATATGCGGTGCTAGATGGGCGATGGTTCCCCTAAGCGTGCGCTCGTTTAAAGCTGGATTATTTGGTAACATCACGGTTCTAACCTCGTATAACTTATTTATTTTCTGTAAATAAGCTAAATTTTCTAAAACACGTTGATTGTCCTTGCCACATAAGTTTTGATGATCGATCGGCTCAAATGCTTTCACATCAAGCATGACCATATCCATCAATGCACACAATTCTGGGTAATTTGCAAACAGATGATCACCGTTAGAGTCGATAAAACAAGTCTTACCCAATGTTTTGACCTTGGCAAATAATCCGGTTAAATATGCGGCATGTTCCATGCATTCTCCTCCACTAACCGTAATCCCACTGATAAAATCTTGTTCCTCTGCTACCATCTTAAAGAGCTCATCTTCATCATAATAAGTTATCTTAGGGGTTGATAGATTAGGACAAACTTTCAAACAAGTGTCACAGCTTACACAACGTTTTTTATCCCACATCACCTTGCCATCGACCATGCTCAAAGCATCGACAGGACAATGTTTGACACAAACACCACAATGAATACAATCATTGATCGTTTCAGGATTATGACAATATAAACATTTAAATGGACAGCGTTGAAAAAAGATGGCCATACGGTTGCCCGGGCCATCTACATTGGAAAAAGCGATGATACGATTAATTGGTGCCTTCATGATCTTTCACGATCCTACGATCTAAGGCTGCACCACAATCTCGTGCTCCCTGTCCAAAAACACTTACATTATTCAACGATTGCTGTTTTGCATCTAATTTAGCCAATTCGCTTTTCTTCACCAAATAACCTGTAACACGTACGACATCATTATTTTCTAAGTAACCACTGAAATAACGCATATCATTCTTGATCGCACCATCAATGATATTAGCTAGAGCATCTGGCGTATCTTGCCATGTTTCTTCAAACTTAAAGATATCTCCGATACCAGTTTCAAAATACTTGTGGAAACGGCAGCTATGCATGATCTGCTTAGGCATGATCGGTTCAGCTCCCACTGGAATCCTTGCTCCAGGTGAATTTTCACGACCATCGCTATCAATGCCCACTTGTGCATGCAAGCGATATTTATGATCGAAGTTTGCAGCATATTTACTAGTATGAGCATCAACGATCGCATGTAATCTTTCCATGATCCTTACTCCTAGATCATCTGCTTCTTTATTATTTCCATAGCCTTGCTTATTATCTTCGATGCCTAACAAATGATTGCAGCACTCTGCTAGACCAACCATTCCAAACATTCCAGTAAAATTATCAAGATCTACAAAACCTTCTTTAACCAAGAAATTAGATTTGAAGAAACTGCTTTTTTCCACGATGAACTCAATGCGATCATCCATCATCTTAAGCATCATCTTGGCATAATAAGGCAAGACATTATCCAAGAAATCATCAACATCCTTAGCTTTTAAGCTACATTCATACATTCTAAGACGCGGTAAGGTAAAACCTCCGCCTCCCTCTTTCAAACCGTTATAACAGCTAGCAATAGCATAATCATCGCCCCACTCTTTCTTAAACATCTTATCGTTGGCAAATGATGGTTTAGCGGTCTTCATCATACATTCAACACAAAGTTTCATGAAATCATCATTCATCTTCGCTGGATCGTATTTGATCGTTAGATTAGGAATAGCTAATTGCATTTCCATCGTTAATTTTAAGATCATCCTAGCAGTTAAAGTGTCTTTACCGCTTAGATCAGCATGAACGAAAGAATCACATAAGGTACGGTCGATGTTCAATAAAAACAATTTTAAGGCCTTATATGCATGCTCATAACTTTCTTTTTGTACGTATGGTTCTAGTAATTCATCCAAAGTTCCAAGATACACCGGAAAAGAGGTGATCGAAGGTACATGACGATACATGATCAATAAATTATTAAGTGCTTCATATAAATCATTAGCGGGATCTAACGCTAAAAATTTAGATCCTTTAGCTAACAATAATTGATAACGTGGACAAATATAGCGGGGACGATATGGGGCATTACCTTCATTTAAATCACAAATGATGCCCTCTGCTTTAGCTTGAACCAACTCTGGAGCAAGTTCTAAAGTATGATCCATACTTTCTGCTAAACGTGCTAAAGCTAACAA
>JALEMK010000076.1 GCA_022768265.1 Erysipelotrichaceae bacterium | reverse complement strand
CGCTTTGCATTTTCAGAATTATTAATTGCTAATAATTCGTCAATATTATTTATCTCTATTGCACCAATATTCGCTTCAAGATTTAATTCATAACAACTATTTTGTTTATTTTGAATATATGGCAAACTGATATCTGCGTTTTCAACTTTAATATTTTCTAAAATGCTATTTCGTGCCGTTTTCGAGATATATGCTGATGTTCCATCAATATATCTAGGTGCAGAAATTGTTATATTAGATATTTGCGCGTAAATTGCTTCTATAAATAAAGTTCTATCTACTCCATGGATCGTATGCCCATTACCATCTAATATTCCAAAAAACGGTTTGTTAACATAAGCTTCCCCTTCAGGATAAATCCCCGTAAAATCTAAATCTTCACTTAATACAAAATGCCCCATCGGTTGTTTATTAATTTCATCTATCAATTGTTGAGCCGAACTAATATATGTAATATGTCCACTTTCATAGATATTATCTGTACTAAAATCATTTGTGGCTCTCTTGATTATCCCATATAATGTACGTTTCAAAGCAATACTTTGTAAACGTTTAGCATCATCTTCTTTAAAAGCCTTAACAAATTCATCAACAATTACATCTGGATCAAAGTATGTAATATTTCCAATATTATCTGCAACATATTTATATCGATTCAGTTTATATTCCTTCCATGTTATGTTTGGATCATTTGTAACGCTTCTTAATGCTTCTAAGTCATTGGCACTTTTAGCAGAAATATATGTAACATATCCATCTTCATAACCACCAACACCTAACATCTCAAAAGCTAATCTTTTAAACGAACTACTATCTGGAGTTCCTTGATCATAATGTGATTGATACCAGTTTACATCATAAAACGATTCATACCCATATGCTCCAACTCCTGCTGATTGTCTATTAGCAACTGCTTTTAAAGCAATTCGATTATCCCACAAATCTTCGAAATCATTTAATTGCATAGCTGCAAATTCTTCCGGAGTTAATGCTGAATGAATCGAACGCACTGAATTTTTTCCTTCAGGAACATGATCGATCTTAATTGCAATTTTAGCTTGCTCCTCTGGGGTTAATTTGAAAAAAGCCAGTCCTTGCAAATAATCAATTAAATATCCTGTTTCAAACATTGCTCGATAATAACTATGAATCTTTTCTGCACTATCAATTCTTTCGTAACTAAAATTATTTGTTACATTTGCTCCAATATCCACGGTTTTAGAAATATTAAACACCATAGAACCATCCTCTATCTGCTGGGCAATATTCCCATCAGCGTGTGCCTCAGCACCAGTTATTTTTCTTCGACCATATCCAGCATAAAAATAACGTCCATCTTGGTTGTGAGCTGTTTCATGAGTCAAAGCATAGAATGTAAAATCATTTCCAATTGCCGCAAACGACACCCAGAAAACATCTGTTCCATTTGCATATGCTCCCGTACCATTGCTTAAGGCAAAAGCATTTATTGCTTCATAAACCCATTTGATTACAGGATCATTGGTGATGCCTTTTTCCTGACGTCCTGCGTTAGTAACATTATTCTCTGGAAAATTTTCTCTGGTATCATATTGAATGTTAACAAAACCATTCAATATATCTTTGGAATTAGTGATCCATGTCGCAGATGTACCATAAAAATACGCTAGTTTTTCTACATAATCACGAATCATATTTTCCATTCTTTCACGTTCATAGCCATCTTTATTCAAGTACTGTCCATAGCGATTCATGCTTCCAATAAATATCTGTGATGGCACTGTAACAATATACATATCCTCTTGAGGAGCACTAAGAATAGGTAAAACAATGTATTTACGACGTCCCAAATTACTAAACATATCCCAAATTCGATAATTAATTCCTTCAACACTACTATGTGCTGGTTGTTCAATCAAGATTCCTTTAAACTCTGCTGCCATCCAATCACTAGGATCATCATAACCAACACTTTTAGCTAAAGCTGCTATAAATTCAAGCATTTCTTTATTCAAAAGCGGCTGTAATTTTTGTTGGAAATATTCATATGTTTTATCGGTTCCACGAAGGTTTTGTTCTGCTAGTAACAAATCATTAGTTAGCCTTTCGATGGTCATTTGTTCATTCAACAATGTACCATTGAAATAGATAAGATCTGTTAAATTCAAATTTGCAAAATTGAAATCATACCACTTTCGATAATAGTTATACGCATAAATATATGCCTCTAATTTATCTTCTTCCCTCAATTTATGATAAACAAAACTTTTTAATGAATCATTTTGTAAATAAGCTGGAAATGTATCTTGGCTCAAGATCAAAAGATTGATAAAGTCATTGATCATTGGTTTAACTTCTAATGCAAAGTGATCTGTATAAAGACGACTTTCCTCCTCCAAAGTTATGTCTGCAATATCTTTTTGATACTCTAAAGCTTCAGCCCAAGCATATATATCACTTAGGTCATATTCACTTAGGTCCTTAACAAAACGATTAAATTGATATTGATATGAATGACCATCAACTTGATACATTGCAACAATATTTCCTAATACTTTTTGATACGTTACATTATTTTCTAGAATTTGTTCATTGCTAAAAATAATACGTATTTTATTTATTGTTCCCACTTGCTGCACATCTAAACCACTAATCACTTTACCATCCTGATTTAATGGTATTATATGGTCTATACGCTCTACAACCATGATATTATCATTATCCAAAGCATTTGCTTCCTTTATCCATATATCACTATCAGCAAAAGGCATCAGCTTAGCCATATTAGCATATGCTATTTCACGCTCAGCTTGATAGCTTGAATGGTTACGAACGCGCTTGTAATTAGGTATATCATTTACATTATTCTCAATTTCAAATGCTGCATCATCTTTAGGTGTTGGATCACTATGAAGACTTGGTATCTTGATTATTGCTGATAATTCAAGATGCCAAATTTTATCTGAAAAATTAACATTTGTTGCTAAGAATTGTGAATCTAATCGATCGATCATCTTAATATCATAAACATTATTTTCCTCGATATTGCTTTGAGCGCTTCCTTCAGCATGCTCATAAACATTTTGAGCATTTTTTAAAGCATCTTTAAAGCCAGCCAAGCGATATGCATTACCATGACATATACTAAATGAATCAATGATCTTGCTATTATTGGCCTTGCTTGGTCCTCCAATCAAACCTCCATTGCCAGCATTTTTCACAGAAATTATTTCTACATCTGAAAAACATCTTTCAATAGCATTTCCGCTATGCCATCCAACGATACCACCAACCCTTGAGCCTAAATCATGCTTAATGGTGCCTTGCAATTTTCCAGTAACATAACTGTCTTTTATCACAGTAGTACCATTTGTTTGACCAACAAGTCCTCCGATGGTATGGCTAGCTTTGACATTAATATTGATAGCCGCACTTTCTGTGATCGTAGAATTATTTAATGCTCCCGCAAAAGTTCCAACCATATTCGTAGTGCTATGCAATGTACTGTCGACAATATACACTTTTTCAACAATAGTTTTATTCTCTATATTTTTGGCTAAGATAGCATTGTTTTGCCCAGTAACGCTTGCTTGCTTTAATATCAAATTAGAAATCTTAGCTCCTGATAAGCGTTCAAACATCGTCGTCGGTAAATTATAGATTGTGTGTCCATTACCATCTATGCTACCGGTAAATATTCCTTTGATTGCCGTACCATCCTTACTAATCATCGAAGCATCAAGATCCTGTTCTAAAACAAACTGCCCATCAAGATCATAATTAATTTTGTCAAAAAACTCCTGAGCGCTAGCAATTGCTCCATGATCTCCATTTTCATCACGAAACGCCATATTAAAACTATAGCCATTTTGTCTTATTCCGTTATCATCATAGAAAACCACATTATCTGGTGCTATATCAATCGTTAGTTGTTGTTTATGATCATCGTGACGGATATTTACGACATCAGCATATAGAGCAGGTAATTGAGCCATTTCTATCTTTACGATATATGAAGTTAAATCATTTGGTACTCCTTGACTGATATCTAGGACCTCAATTTCTTCATAATTTTGCTCAGTAACTTTATATAAAACAGTTTTGGTTATATCTTTTAATTCAATTACATCTTTTGAAGCAATTATTTCTTGGCTAAATATCACAATATCTTTATGATTATTAACTTGATCGTAAGGATTACTATCTAAATCATAATTAGCTTTAATAAATACTTGGTAATTTTCACTGTCTGTCAAAACAAATTCAATTTGATTTTTCCCTAAGCTTATTTGTTCTTCAAGTAAAATATTCGCATCGCTATTTTCCACTTGAATATAAGCATCTATCAAAGCATTATCCTCATCTTCTAAAACAAACTCCAAGCTTAATTTATCATCAGGGGTCTTTTGAGATAGAAAATCCTTGACTATTGGCTGATCTTTCAACACTTCATATGTTAAAACCAAAGGATTATCAATGTTTAAAATCTTGCCATTACTTAATTTTACTTCATTGATGATTATTTCATAAATACCTGCTTGATCTTCAGCTTTAAATGCAAGGCTATACACATTATCTTCTTTCATTTCAACAATATATTCTTCTTCACCTATTTTTATAGTATCAATTTTAAAAGGTGAGGCGTTAGAACTATTGAAACTAATTACGAAATCTTCAGCTTTTGTAAAATAAGTTGTTTGCTCTCCTGCTATGTTTTGTGTTTTGCCATTTTCAATAACAAGCTGATAATCTTTTATGATCATTATTTCTTTGTTTAAAGCTTCTTCATTATCAACTTGTAATGATCTTTCGCTATCTCGATGATAACTTTGATAAATAGTTAAGTAATATTCTTTATTTTCTTTTACCTTAAATGTAAGTTCATTTTTGCCAGAATTTGTAAAAGTTTGCTCTTGCATTGCTTCGCTACCATCTACTGCTATAAGCTCTGCTTTACCTTTTTCAAAAGCACCATCATCATCAATAATTTCAAATGTTACTTTTGCTTCCTCATTGTATATATTTTCTTCCAAGCTATAATTTTCAATCTTTGGTATAGTTTTTAATATTTCTGTAAATTGAACATTTCTACATGCAATCATTTTATCATCTGCTAAAATGATATGATTTAAATTTAGTTTTAGTGGTCCTGCTATATTTCCTGCCTTTATTCTCACTCGGAAATAACCATTTTCTATCATCTCCGCACTTAGTTCTTGATTATTTACAACTAATTTAGCTATTGGCTGATCCTGATTAGTAAGCAATTGATAATCTAGGACGATTTCTTCCCCTTTTTCAAAATATTTATTTGTAAGTTGCTGATCAAGAACTTTTACGCAAGGCTGAGCCTCAACCTGAAAACTTTCTAAAACAATATCTTGTTCAAAAAGCGAACCATCAAAAGATAGATCCTGATTTGCCACCAATTCAAGTGTGTAATATTTTGTTATCTGCTGATCGAATGTAAGAACATCTTGATAATTTAAACCAATGTTCTCTGCTTGCTTGATGATATTTCCTTGATCATCATAAACGTTGAGCCTAATATTGCTCAAGGTTCCTTGCTCATCAGCGATAAGTATCTTCATTTTCAAAGCTTCACCAGCACTAATCTCTTCAACATCAAATGTCTTAATTTTAGCAATACTTTTCAAGATACTGATATCTACTTGATTATTTTCGTTAAGCAACATTTCTTTGCCATTTTCCAAAATCACTTTTTCTACAACAATCTTTTTTTGGCCTTCATCTTTAAATCCGGGAATAATAACTTGATATTTATGATCTTCTATCCAATTAACCGTATATCTTTGACCATCGATCACAATTATTTCTGGCTTAAATTTAGTTACGTTATAACTTTCAAATTGTAATATTATTTTCTCATCTTTTCCAAAAATATTGGTAGGCTTCATTTGTTCATTAAAAGTTGCCAAATTATTAAAACTAAATTGATAATCAAAATTAAATTGAAGATCTTTCGTAAAAATATTTATTCCTTTATAAGGATCATCTTCTTGAGTATCTGGACGATGATTTAGATCGTATTCCATTGATATTTGCAAAAGATGATCAACTCCCGCTTCTATATCAATCTCAATCTCGTTAGTTAATTCATCTAAGGGCATGCTTATAATTGGATCATATGCTTGATCTTTTATAAAAACATTTAAATTGGCATATTTCAACGCTTTATCATCATCTTGAATATTAAAATGTAATTTTAACAATCCGCTTTCCACTAATTCTTCAGCTGTAAAATCACTAACTTGAGGAATACTTTTAAGAACTTCAATACTTTCATGGTAATCAACATCTACCTTGATACCATTATTTAAAACAACTTGCGTAAAATGAAAATCTTTAATTCCCGCTTTGTCGCCACTATTAATCTTTATTTTATAAATGTTAGCATCTTTTTGCACCAAATAATCTTTTCCATCAACCACAATGCTTTTGATATTTACATCATTCGTAACTTCAGCTGTAAACATCAATATTATGTCTTCATTTTTCATAAACCGCTTATCTTCCATTGCTGAATTTATAACAACAGAATAATTAGTAGTTAAACTTTGTTGTTTTTCAATTATTTGTGATAAATCTTGTAAAGTTATCTTTCCGTCATTATTGATATCCGCTTTATAAGCAACTTCTTTTGGCATTATTTGCAATGCTAAAAGATGATTTTGTAAGATTGATACATCCACATCATCAATTTGCTTATCATCATTCAAATCACCTTTTTGATTTGTATAAACAAGATTACCATAAAAACCAATACCAATACAGAAAACCATTGCTATTGCTAAGATAATACGAATCGGCCAAGAGTTGTTCTTCCAAAGCATTATCGCAATAATTGTCACAGCAATGCCCAAACCTACGTATATAAGCATCATTAATGGACTCAAAATACCAACTGATGTTATTTCTTGAGACATTTCTGGTATGATCATATCTTCTTTTTCACTCAAAGGTTCATTTGGGGATATTACTTGAACATTAAACGATATATCCTTAACTTCATATTCATCTTTAGAATTAGATACTTTTAAATTAGTCAATAATACCTCTGTATCACAAGGATAAAGCTCTTTTTTTGCTTTCAAATGCAAAGTAAGTACTTCATTACCATCACCATCGCCATTTCTAAGCGCACTAAAACTATTATTATTAACATTATATTTAAATTCGTACCAATTTTCCGATAATGTAAAATCAGTCATTTTAACTTCTTCAAATATTTGATCATCATAATATAAGTTTCCACTAATTACACCGATATCTTTAACATTGATTTCATTATCCAAGGCAAAGGTTATTGTTATTTCTTCACCTTTTCGTATCGCTGTTTCACTAACAGTACTTGCAGTTTCTTCGTTTGCAGAAACAGTATAATGATTACTACCAAATATAGTAATTGCCCAAAGGGCGGCTACAATAAATAGATTTTTAAACTTCAATTTTTTATCTCCTTTTGTCGTCCTTATAAGGTCAAACTACGCAATTATAATATAGTTAAA
>JALEMK010000018.1 GCA_022768265.1 Erysipelotrichaceae bacterium | reverse complement strand
AAAGCATTCTTAAAAGACATGGATCACTAATTACATTAAAGCCCCGATCAACCTTAAATGATCGGGGCTTTTTTAGCGCATTTTACTAATGAATAAAAAAAGTAGTATTGCAAAATACTACTTTTTATGGCTTATCGGTTGTAGAATTCAACTACTAGCAATTCGTTAACTTCTTGATTTAATTCGCTTCTTTCAGGAAGTCTTACGTATTTACCTTTTTTGTTTTCTTTATCTAGTTCAACGAAAGCAACAGTGTTCAATGTAGCTTCTAAAGCTTCATTGATAGCTTTCATATTGCGGCTACTTTCTTTAACTTCGATAGTAGAACCAGGTTTTACGATAAAGCTAGGGATATCAACTTTTTTACCATCAACTAAAATATGTCCGTGGTTAACTAATTGTCTAGCTGCACGTCTAGTTCTAGCAAGACCTAAACGATATACTAGGTTATCTAATCTTGATTCTAATAAGAATAAGAAGTTACTACCAGTAACACCTTCCATCTTAGTAGCTTTTAGGTAAGTGTTTTTGAATTGACGTTCATTTAAACCATATAGGTTTCTGATACGTTGTTTTTCTCTTAACTGAATACCATAGTTGCTTAATTTAACTCTTTTTGTTGGTCCATGTTGACCTGGAGCATATGCTCTTTTCTTTAGTTCTTCACCAGTTTCTAATACTGAAAAACCTAAACGTCTTGATGTTTTCCAAACTGGTCCAGTGTATCTTGCCATTTTAATTTCCTCCTTGTTATTTCTGGCTTATCAATAACAGGTGTAAATCTTTTTATAAAGGTGTTGATATAAAGCTATTTCACTTATTGCAGCAAGCTACTTTAGCAACAGTATGACTGATATCAACGCAAACGATATAAAACTTTACAAGCTGCCATCATTGACGCTGAAAAATTGTATCAAATAATATGAGCAATGTCAATTTTTTTTGCCCATTAAGACTAAAAATATGGTAAGATATTAAGCGAATGGAAGGATGATAGATAATGGATGCAGTAATTAATTTTTTATCACGTATCGAAGTAATCATTGCAATTATAGCATTGATCATCATATTAGTAGTATATTTGATCATACATCGTATGACCATTAATAAATATCGTAAGGAATTTAATAAGTTGGAAGTGAGATATAATTCGATCAAAAGCATACCTTTGCCTTTTAAGCTTAATAAAGCGGTGGCTATTGCGAAGATCGATAGCAAGATCTTACAAAGTGTTAATGATTGCCAATTAGATTTTGAACAATGTCAAAATAATTTACGCTCGATTGCTGAAGAGTTGGCAGATGCTGATGATAATTTGGTCATGGGCAAGACCAAGCCAGTGAAAAAATTATTATTAGATCTAGAAGCAGCTATTGATCTAGGAGAAAAACAAGTTGAAAAATTAAATGTTTTTTTGGATAGCATCTTAGAAAAAGAAACCAATCAGCGAGCACAAGTTACAGCTTTAAAGGAACAATTTAGAGGCTTAAAAACGATTGCTAATGAAAAAAGTCAACTCGTAGCATATGCTTGGCCACAATTTGAATTAAAGCTGAGCGAGATCGAGAAAATGTTTTCAGCTTTTGAAGAATGGATGTATGCATCTGATTATGAGAAAGCTACGGAAGAACTAAAGAAGATAGAAGTATCGATCAAAGAAGTTGAGTACTTAAATGAAAATCTAGCTAAGATCATTCAAGTCGCTCGTTATACTTTGCCTGATTATATGGCAGACATCAATAAACGTTACAATGTCTTGAAACAAAAAGGGCTTTATCTAAATCATTTAGAGGTTGAGCTAAATTTAAATACCATCGCTACGAGTTTAAAAACCGATCTTGATCGTATCAAAAACTGTGATATTCAAGGTATCAAAGATAATTTAGAAGATTATCGCCTAAAATTGGTCAAATTAGATGAAGATCTAAAAAATGAAGATAGCTCTTCTGAAATCATCAATAAGATCAAAGATGATATCAATAAGATCTTACTAGAAGCAGCGACATCCTCAGCATATATTCATGATGAATTTGAAAAAGCGAAGATTCGTTTTGGTATCGAAAATTTAGAAGAATTATTGGAAAAAGCAGAAAGTGAAACAACGACGATCAAAGCCGATGTCGATAAAGTATTTAGCAAGATCAATGAAGAAAACTTGCCTTATAGCAAAGCTAGTGAAGAGCTAGAAGGTTTATTGCAAAGAGCTAACGATATCAATGATCAATTAAGTCAAAATCGCGATCGTTTAAATAGTGCTAAAGGTGATGAAGAACGAGCAAATAAACAATTATTAAAATTGCAGATCATCATGAACCAAATGCAAGTTAAGATCAGAACTAGTCGTTTACCTTCGATATCTCGACAATATGAAGAAGATCTTAGCAAGGCTTTCGAATATGTTTATAGTATCAAAACATTGATCGGTGAAACACCGTTAAATGTCAAATTGCTTAATTCGACCTTAAATGATGCCATCGATTTTATCTATAAATTATGGAATAACGTAAATAATGTCGTAGGAACGGCATTGATGGTGGAAAATACCATCGTCTTTGGTAACAAATATCGTTCAACTTATGCTGATATCGATTCCGAATTAACAAGAGCCGAACTATGCTTTAGAAATGGAGAATATACCCAAGCGCTAAAGATCGCTATTGCAACCATTGAAAAGATCCATCCAGGAAGTTATGAGAAGTTGATTAAGGAGAATTCGAGTGCAGCGTAAATTATATTTAGATTGTGCTAGTACGACCCCAATACATCCTGAGGTATTGGCAACCTACACAAAATTATTAAACGATAGCTTTTATAATGTTGACGCCTTATATGATGATGCGACAACCATAAAAAAAATGATGGAAAAAAGTCGTGAAGCTACAGCAAAATTATTAAATGTCGATAGCGAAGAGATCCTTTTTACCAGTGGGGCCTCGGAAGCTAATAGCTTGGCTACCAAGGGCTTAGCCTTAAAAAATCAACATCTTGGACGTCATATCATCACTTCAGCTTATGAGCATGCTAGTGTCTTAAATGCTATCAAGCAATTAGAAGAAACCTTTGGTTTTGAAGTTACTTATCTAAAACCTAATGAAAATGGCATCATTAGTGAGCAAATGGTGAAACAAGCGCTGCGCAATGATACGATATTAGTTAGCATAATGCATGTTAATAATGAAGTTGGGGCCATTAACCCGGTGGAAAGCATTGCCAAGATCGTCAAATATGACAGCAATGCTTTTATGCATGTTGATGAGACCCAAGCTTTAGGTAAGATTAAGATCAATCTTAAAGATATCGATCTTGCAAGCTTTTCAGCACATAAGATCGAAGGGCTAAAAGGCAGTGGCATTTTATATAAAAAGCGTCATGTAGAGCTACTAGCTTTGATCAATGGCGGACAACAAGAACACAACTTACGTGGTGGCACCAGCAATGCACTAGTTAATATCTTGTTTGCGAAAACCTTACGTATCGCCTTAGAAAATCAACAAAAATATGCTAAGCATCTGCATGCCTTGCATGATCATTTCATCCAATGTTTGCAGCAAGAAGCTAAGATCCAGATCAATAGTCTTGAACCAAGCGTTGATGCGATCATTAATTTCTCTTGCCGCAGCTTGACTAGCGAAGTAATGCTAAATGCCTTAAATGCTAGAGGGATCATGGTTAGTGCCCTTAGCACTTGCCACTCAAAATCCTCTACTTCTCATGTTCTAGCTAGTTTAGGATATGATGATGACCGGATAAAACATAGCTTGCGGGTAAGCTTTGATCATCATTTGACAATTGATGACATTGATTACTTTATGGCTAATTTAAAGGAGATTATTCAAAAGTATGATTAAATATGATACTGTTTTGATTCGCTATGGCGAATTAAGTACCAAAGGGAAAAATCGTAAATTATTCGTAGCGAAATTATTGCAAAATATCAAACAAAGCTTAGGGGATCTACCAAGCTTGGAATATCGTCAAACATATGAAAGAATCTATATCAAATTAAATGATGAAGATCCAAATATCGTAGCTGATCGTTTAAAAGAGGTTTTTGGTATCAGTTCTTTCTCTTTGACCCAAAAGGTAGCTAGTGATATCGAAGTGATCGTAGAAGCTTGTTATCAAGCTAGCTTAAATGAAAAAGGTACATTTAAGGTCATAGCGCGCAGAAACGATAAGAGCTTCCCGTATATTTCAGATCAGATCAACCGCATGGTTGCTTCGAAGATCTTAAAAGAAAGTGAACATAAGGTTGATGTGCATCATCCAGATTTTAAGATCTATATCGAAGTTTTTGAAGATGGTACTTATATTACTTGCAATAAGATCGATGGCGCTCATGGATATCCAACAGGGATCAATGGCAAGACCATGATGCTTTTATCAGGAGGTATCGATTCACCAGTTGCTGGATATTTGATGATGAAAAGGGGCATTGCTTGCGAGGCTATCCATTTTGCAGCTCCGCCATATACTTCTAATCTTGCTCGAGAAAAAGTCCTATCGTTAGCGAAGATCATCAGCAAATATCAAGGTGGCAGCATGAAGGTACATATCGTTAATTTTACGGCTTTGCAAAAGGCTATTTATGAATATTGTCATGATGCTTATGCAATCACCATCATGCGAAGAATGATGATGCGCATTGCGCAAGAAGTAGCCCAAAAAAATCACTGCTTGGCAATCAGTACAGGTGAAAGCTTAGGTCAAGTAGCTTCTCAAACCTTAGAAAGCGTTCAATGTATCAATGAAGTGACAAATTTTCCGATCATTCGTCCAGTCGTTACTTATGATAAAGAAGAAATCATTGAGCTAGCTAAAAAAATCGGCACCTTTGCGACTTCGATCTTACCTTATGAAGATTGCTGTACGATTTTTGATCCTAAAAACCCTGTAACAAAACCAACGATCCATAAGGCGCATGAGTTAGAAAAGCGTTTTGATTATGAAGCTTATATCCAAGAATGTCTTGATACGATCGAAACAGTTTATGTTAACATGAATGAAACTGAAGAAGATTTCTTGTAGGAGATAATATGTTTAGAAAAAAAGATAAAGCCTTTGCGGCTAAAGTTGAAAAAGTTATATCATCTAATATCAATGATGAAACGCGCTTTCACCAAGCTTTGATGGAGTTAGGATCTATCGTCCAGAAAAAAGATAGTATTTCAGAGAATCAAAAATTAGTCATCTATGATCTAATTGCTCGTTTGCAAAATAGTTTGCCAGGCAAAGATCGCCAAAAGATTATCAAACAACTGATAAAAAAATTTTAACTGGCCTTTAAGGCCAGTTTTCTTTTATATCGATCATTTATCTTCAGCTGATGATTCATGTACCAAGCGATATAAAACCACTTCTGGATAAGCTAAAAAGCGGGCATCATAGCCAACAGTCCCAACACCGGTCGAAACATCTATCGTATAAGCATCATTGACGTTATGTTTACCACTTAGTGCTAGCTCAGCTTGTTCTACGCTATAGGTCGACCCAAAAAGGTAATTGACCTGTCCACCGTGGGTATGACCAGCGATGAAGTAATCGGTTTTATCTGTAGGCAGATTCATCAAAGTATCTGGGGTATGTGCAAATACTAAATTGTAACTATTGGTACCGACATCTTGAAAAGCCGCAGCTTCATTATTATAACCGCCGATGCTACAATCGATACCCACAAGGGTAATGGATTGGGAACCAGTGTTACGGATCTTTAAAGCTTTATTGCTTAAGATCTCAAAATTACTCTCATGCAGTATTTGGGAAACTAGTTCTAATTGCAGATGATCATATTCCCCTAATACTGCAAACTTGCCTAAGCGCGCTTCCAAAGTTTGCAGGCTAGTGGTCAGCTCTTGGATTTCTTCGGGGCTAAATTGCTGATCATCGATCAGATCACCACCAAATAAAATAACATCAGGAGCACAATTGTTGATCAATGCGATTAGTTTATCTAGACGTTTTTTATCCATGTTATGACCATAATGGAGGTCACTAAAATATAAGATATTTAAATCATTTAGCTGCTCAGGGATCTTTGTATCGCTCAAGGTTTCATATCGTACTTGAAAACGACTTGGGGCGACATATATAGAATCGTAAACCAAGCTAGTGATCAAAAGGATTAGTATTAATAAGATGGCGATAATTTTCTTTAAAACTGTCATATTACTCCTAGCAATTAAAACTATTATATTATACTATATAATACATGAGGTAGCTTATGAAAAATAAATTTTATATGATCGATTTAGATGGAACGATGTATTTAGGAACAAAAAGGATCAAAGGTGCTAAGGCTTTTATCAATTATTTGTTGCGCAATGATATCGGCTTTATATTCTTGACAAATAATTCCTGCCGCACTCAAGTTCAAGCGGCCAACCATATGCTGAAAATGGGATTTGAAGACATTCGACCAGAAATGTTTTATACCAGTGCGATGGCTGCTAGTGATTATATTGCCAGCACCAATCCTAATAAGCGTAAGGTCAATTATATCGGTGAAAAGGGGATGTACGAAGCGTTGATCGAAAATAATTTTGTGATTGATTCTAATCAACCTGATTTTGTTTTTGTTGGCTTGGATCGTCAGGCGACATATCAGGATTATAGCTTAGCGCTAAGATCTTTAGTACATGGGGCACGATTGGTTGGTACCAATGATGATCGCATCTTACCTAGTGAACAAGGAGAAAATATTGGTAATGGCAGCGTTGTAAAGATGTTTGAATATGCTAGCAGCCAAGAAGCTATCAAAATTGGGAAACCGCATCAGGTCATGATCGAGCAAGCTT
This sequence comes from Erysipelotrichaceae bacterium, assembly GCA_022768265.1. Lineage (GTDB taxonomy): Bacteria > Bacillota_I > Bacilli_A > Erysipelotrichales > Erysipelotrichaceae > JALEVB01. The sequence continues at coordinate 21,309 of JALEMK010000018.1, read as the reverse complement.
TAAAGTATGCACAAGTTGATAAAGAAGATGTCATCATCATTGGAGATAATTTAGAAACAGATATCAAAATGGGACAAGATGCTGGTATCGAAACTGTTTTGGTAACTACGGGCATCCATAATATGGAAGATTGTTACCGTTTGAACATCAGACCGACATACATCGTCGATAATTTAAAAGGATTGCTTAAATAAAAAGGACCAAATGGTCCTTTATTCTAAGGCTTTGCCTTGATATGTATCAAGCAAGGCCATTTTTTTATCGATTTCGTTCAATACTTGGGTTTTATTCAAGACCCATGAGGGAGCAATCAATTCATCTTTTACTGGATCTCCTGTCAAACGTTCGATAACGATGTTTTGATCCAAAAGTTCTAGTTGTTTGATGACGATATCGACATACTCCATCATTGACAACATTGGCCAAGGGGCTTGTTTATACATATTAGCGATGACGGTATGTTGACTGATATGCAGCATATGGATCTTGATGCCAAAAACTTTCAGATCATTGACATCTTTGATTGTTTTTAACATATCTGTAGAAGTTTCATTAGGTAAGCCATTGATGATATGCACTACGGTCTTTAGGGGCGTTTGATTTAATTTTTCGACACAATTTTGCAAACAGGCAAAATCGTGTCCGCGATTGATAAATTGTGCTGTATCATCATTTGAAGATTGCAATCCAAGTTCGATATAGACATCAAAGTGAGTTGTAAGGCTAGCAAGATAGGCTATTTTTTCATCATCTAAACAATCGGGTCTAGTGGCAATAGCTATCGCACATACCTTGGGATAATTGATAAATGGCTCGATGCATGCTTTGATCTTACTTAAGGGGCCATATGTGTTGCTGAAGGCTTGAAAATAAGGAATGGCCAAACTATTTGGCCATTTTGCTTCCATCATTTTTTTATTCTCTTCAAACTGTTCGATGATATCGTTGATATTTGAAGCAGCGAATTCACCAGAACCTTGTGAAGAGCAAAATATACAACCACCATAACCACAAGTGCCATCGCGATTAGGACAGCTAAAATGAGCATCTAAAGGTACTTTATATACTTTTTGCCCATATTTGTGACGTAAATAGTAATTAAAGGTATGGTAGCGTTTGTTATCATCACTGTAGATAAAAGGGTTTTTCATCTTATTTGGCAATGCTTTGAATAGCTACGCAACCAGGTCCACCTTGGGTGATAAAAGCACAGGATAGATCAAGGATCCTTACATCTAAACCACTAAACTTAGCTTCAAATAAAGCCTTGGCTTTTTGCGCTTTATCTAAGGAAAATGCATGCGAAATATATAGGATGTGATCATGTAATTTGCCATCATAGTGTGCGATTATTTTTTTAACGGCAAGATCGAAAGAACGGCAGGTTGCAAACTTATCCAAGCGTTTGCCATCTTTGGTTTGCATTACGACCGGTTGGATCTTTAATAAACCACCTAAAGCGGCAGCTAAAGGCGTACAACGTCCACCACGCTTTAAGTAATTGAAATCTGATGGCATCAAGAAAGATTGAACCGTTGCGATCTTTTCGTTGATAGCGTTTAAGATCGTATCGACATCTTTACCATCCTTGATCATCTTAAGGATCATTTCTACTAGATATTGATGAGGACCGCATAAGGTCTTGCTATTAACGACGTGGATCTTGGCGTTTTCAAAATGGGAAGCAGCACTTAGGCAGGTATTATATGTTCCGCTTAAACCATCTGCCATCGTTAATAAAATAATCTCATCTTGAATATTTGCTTCGATGCTATCTAGAATTTCTCCCATTGCTGGTTGGGAACTGATAGGTATGAAACCTTGATTGATCTTTTCAATAAATTCTTGAGCATTTATTTCTTCGAATTCACGATAGGTCTTGCCGTCGATGGCTACAGATAATGGATTCACGATAAAACCCATTTGCTTTGCCTGTTCAACTGAAAACAAGCAAGAAGTATCAGTAATTAATTTGATCATTTTAACTCTCTTTCTAAACCATATAAATAAAACATGCCATAGCTTGAAATATGGTTCCTATCAAGATGAAGATATGGAACAATTCATGAAAGCCCCATGCATTATTGATATTAGGTTGTTTTATTATATAAATTATACCACCAATTGTATAAGCAATGCCACCAATTGTGATCAAAAGCAAACAATTTGAAGGCATGACCAAAAAACTTTTAAAATCAAAGATCACGGCCCATCCCATTATCAAGTATAAAAGCGTATAGAAGATGCGAGGACTATTTAGCCAAAGAATCTTAACAGCGATACCTAAAATGGCAATCGCCCAAATGATTCCAAGAAAAATAAGCGCATGTCTTAAAGCAAAAAATCTTAAACAAACTGGGGTGTAGCTACCCGCAATCAAGACATAGATCATCGAATGATCTAGCTTGCGATAAAAAGTAAGTTTATCGTGGTTTTTAGGCAAATAGTGATAGTAACTGCTTGCACCATAGAGCATCATGATGGTCAAAGCAAAAATGCTAGTTCCTAAGATCCACAAGCCTTTAGATCCAACGATAAATCCTTTTCCTAGAGCCAACAATAAAAATAAGGCACCAAAGACAACTCCTAGAAAGTGGGTGTATGAACTAATTGGATCACGAGCATTTTTAAACCATTTATACATAAGATCACTTCTTTTCTAATTCATTTTTATCTTACTAGTATTGATAGGTTAAATCAATGTTTTAATTGACTTTTTTTGATAATTTGATATCATTTATTTACCGTGATGATTTTGAAGTAGTAATATCATTTTCGATATCATAGAAAGCCAAGGGTTGATGGAACTTGGTTATCGAACGATATGAACTTGTCAAAGGAGCGTAAGTGGTATATTCTGCCTTAAAGGATCTAAAGTGCACTGTTTGTGAATTAAGGTGGTACCGCGTATATTACGTCCTTATAGATAGGACTTTTTTTATTATACAAGGAGATATTAAGTTATGTATGATCACGCAAAAGTAGAGCAAAAATGGCAAAAATATTGGGAAGAAAATAATACTTTCAAAACGGATGTCTATGACTTTTCTAAACCCAAGTTTTATGCTTTAGACATGTTTCCATATCCATCAGGAGTAGGGCTTCATGCTGGTCATCCCGAAGGATATACAGCAACCGATATCGTTTGTCGAATGAAAAGAATGCAAGGATATAATGTCTTGCACCCAATGGGGTTTGATTCTTTTGGTTTGCCAGCTGAGCAATATGCTATTCAAACTGGTAATCATCCTGAAACTTTCACCATCAAAAATATTGCGACCTTTAAAGAACAATTAAAGATGTTAGGTTTTTCTTTTGATTGGAGCAAAGAAATCAGTACTTGTGATCCAAAGTATTATAAGTGGACGCAATGGATCTTTAAACAATTATACAATGATGGCTTGGCCAAATATGTTGATGTTCCTGTTAACTGGTGTGAAGAGCTACAAACGGTCTTAGCCAATGATGAAGTCATCAATGGTAAAAGTGAGCGTGGTGGCTATCCGGTCGTTAGAAAAAACATGAAACAATGGGTCATCGATATCTGTCAATATGCGGATAAATTACTAGAAAATCTTGATGATATCGATTGGCCTGAAAGTACCAAAGAGATTCAACGCAACTGGATCGGCAGATCATTTGGTGCTCATGTTGATTTCAAGGTCGATGGTTACGAAGATAAATTTACAGTTTTTACTACGCGTTGTGATACTTTGTTTGGAGCTACTTATTGCGTTTTGGCTCCTGAACATCCATTAGTAGCAAAGATAACTACAAATGCACAAAAAGAACAAGTCGAACAATATTGTGCAGCTTGTGCATGTAAATCAGAATTTGAAAGAACGGAATTAAATAAGACCAAGACCGGGGTATTTACTGGAGCATATGCGATCAATCCGGTCAATGATAAAAAGATTCCGATCTGGATCAGTGATTATGTCCTAGCAAGTTATGGTACTGGAGCGATCATGGCTGTTCCTGCCCATGATGATCGTGACTATGAATTTGCTAAGACCTTTGGTTTAGAAATCATTCCGGTCTTAGAAGGTGGGGATGTTAGCCAAGCAGCTTATACCGAAGATGGTTTACATATTAACTCTGGTTTCTTAGATGGCATGGGTAAAGAAGCAGCTATCGAAACGATGATCAAGTGGTTAGAAGAACATCATTTAGGAAGCAAAAAAGTAAACTATCGTTTGCGTGAATGGATCTTTGCTCGTCAACGCTATTGGGGCGAGCCAATTCCAATCGTACATTTAGAAGATGGTACAAGCGTGGCTTTAGCTGATGATGAATTACCGTTGGTATTACCTGAGTTGGAAGATTATCGTCCAACACCTTTAGGATCACCATTAGAAAAAGCTACTGATTGGGTCAATATTGAATATCATGGTCAAAAAGGTAAAAGAGAAACCAATACCATGCCAGGTTCAGCAGGCAGCTCATGGTACTTTTTACGCTATATCGATCCGCATAATGACCAGATGTTTGCCGATCCTAAGTTGATCGAACATTGGATGCCAGTAGATCTATATGTTGGTGGTCCTGAACATGCTGTAGGCCACTTGCTATATTCTCGTATGTGGAACAATTACTTATATGATAAAGGTTTGGTATCGGTTAAAGAGCCATTCAAGAAACTGGTCCATCAAGGCTATATCTTAGGTGCTAATGGTATCAAGATGGGTAAACGTTTCCCTGAATTTGTCGTAAATCCTAATGATATCACCAAACAATATGGGGCTGATACTTTAAGGGTGTACGAAATGTTCATGGGACCTTTAGAAGCTGATAAGCCATGGTCTACTCAAGGGGTCGAAGGTACTAGACGTTGGTTAGATCGTGTTTATCGTTTGTTCATGGAAATGGATAAGTTAACGACGGAAAATGATGGGAAACTAGATTTTGTTTATAATCAAACCGTTAAAAAAGTTAGTGAAGATATCGAAAGCTTGAATTTAAATACAGCAATCAGTCAAATGATGATCTTTATCAATGAATGTTATAAGCAAGATAAGATCTATCGTGAATATGCTATCAACTTTATCAAGATGTTTAGCTGTTTTGCACCGCATCTTGGTGAAGAAATGTATAATGCCTTGACCAATGAAGCAACGGTAGCTTATGCTACATGGCCTAGCTATGATGCTAGTAAATTAGAAGTTGCTAATGTGGAAGTAGTAGTACAGGTCAATGGTAAGATGCGTGGAAAGTTAAATGTTGCCAAAGATACACCGAAGGAAGAATTAGAAAAAATGGCATGTGAGCTAGAAAATGTCCAAGCACATCTAGCTGATAAACATATCGTTAAAGTAATTACCATTCCTAATAAAATCGTTAATATCGTGATCAAATAGTGCGCAAGCACTATTTTTTCAGCAATTGACCATAAATATGGTATAATCTTTTCGGTGAAAAAAGATGGATTTTAAGATTACGATAGAACAGTTTGAAGGTCCGTTGGATCTGATGTTACATTTGATCAAGGAAAATAAACTTGATCTATTTGATTTAGATATTAGTGTCTTGAGCGATCAATATCTTGCGTATCTTGCACAAATGCAGCAATTGCATTTAGAAGTGGCAAGTGAATATTTGCTTGAACTAGCGACTTTGATTGAATATAAAAGCAAAAAACTATTACCTAAAGATGAAAGTAAGCTAGAAGAAGAATATGAAGAAGATCCAAAAGAACGATTAGTAGCAAGATTGTTGGAGTACCAACAATATAAAGAAGTTAGCAAGCAATTAGAGCAGATGTATCTATTACGTCAACAAAGCTACAGCAAACCGATCTCATTGGAAGTCGAAAACTGGATCCAGCAACCTAGCGATATGAAGTTTGAAGGCTCGCCTTATGATCTTGTTAAGGCGATGAACAAAGTGTTAAGACGTTTGCATCTTAGCAAACCGCTCGAAACCAAATTTACCCGAAAAGAGCTTTCGATGGAAGATCGTAGCTTACAGATAAAAGCTCGTTTGGCTAGCTTGCCTCAAGTTTTCACCTTTGAAACTTTGATCGATGATTGCGAAGATCAAATGAGCGTCATCGTTACTTTTTTAGCGGTCTTAGATCTAGCAAGACAACATTTGCTGACTTTTACGGTCGATGAACAAGAAACGATATATTTTTCAAGAGGATGATTAAATGGAAGTTAAACAAATTATGACGATACTAGAAGGTCTTTTATTCATTTGTGGTGATGAAGGCCTGGATCTAACTAGTGCTAGTACGCTTTTAGAAATTGATCAAGCTAGTTGCGAACAAGCTTTTGATCAATTACAAGCTTATTATCTACAAGATGATAGAGGTATGGAGATCGAACGTTTTAATGATACTTATAAATTCATTTCTAAAGCGATGATCCATCCATATGCACAAAAATTATTCGCTAATAACAAAGCTAATACCTTAAGCCAATCAGCTTTGGAAACTTTAGCGATCATTGCTTATAAACAACCTATTACCCGTGTTGAGATCGAAGAGCTAAGAGGAGTTGGCGCAGACATGATGCTAAGAAAGCTTTTAGCCCGTAATTTGATCAAGGAAGTAGGCCGCAGTGAAGCAGCTGGACGGCCGATCTTATATGAAGTTACCGATGAATTTTTGGATAACTTTAAATTATTAAGCTTAGATGAGTTGCCAGAATTACCAAGTTATGGAAAAGATGATGAAAATGAAGAATTGTTTGATTAAAGTTGGGCTGATCTGCTTGCTTTGCTTAAGCGGTTGTCAAGCGCAGCCTAAGCAAACAGCTATCATGCCAACTAGCCCTCAATGCTATAAAATTGATACATATGATTATAGCTTGCCAGTGGCTGCAAATGAAAAAGTCGATGCAAGTTATTATGATGATGCGCTTTTTGTTGGTGATTCCCGCATGGGTTCTTTAGCGTTATATGGCAGCTATGATAATCAGGAAGTTTATTATATCGAAGCTTTGTTTTTAAACAAGGTAGATATAACGCAGTTAGAAGATGGTCAGACCATCATGGACAAGATCAAAGCTACGGAAAAAAACAATCTATATCTAATGTTTGGTTTAAATGAGATTGGTTGGGAAAATTATCAATTATTCGTTGATCAATATGATGCTTTTATCAAATCGATCAAGGAAATAAAACCTAATATCAATATCTATGTTTTTTTGCTTTATACCCCAACGCATACGCTAACGATCGATGAAGTTGCCATTAAGCCAGCAGTTGATAATAATAATACGTTATTAAAAAAGATGTGTTATGATAATCAGGTATACTGTTTGGATATGGATCCTTATTTTAGTTTAAATGGGGGTAGCATCGATGATTCGTTTGCTAAGGATGGTATACATCTTAATGCTCCAGGCGTTAAGCTTTTCGAAGAGTTTATCGAATATCATGTCGTAAAGGAGGAAGATCATGTTAAAGAAGTTTGCAATTAGCCTACTATTGTTATTGACCTTGGTTGGATGCCAAAGTGCTAATGAACCCACGGAATTAACGGCCAAAAGCTTATATGATAAATTATGTGCTGATATCATATTTGAAGGTACTGAGCTGACTTATGAACAAGCCGCAAGCATCTTGTTTTTAGATGATAAAGCTAGCGAGGCCTATGTTTATATCGCTACAGATAATAGCAGCAATATCATTGCGACGATCAAGACGACAAGCACTATCGCAACGATCGATAATATCAACAAATATATCGCTACGATCAATCAATCAGCGATGAATTATAGTCCGCAAGAACTGGCCAAGATCAAAAATGCATATGTCAAAGCTTTAAACAGTGAATTGGTCGTCTTTGTGATTTGTGATGATATTACGCAGGTCGAAAAGATCATAAAATAAAAAATAGTTTGCATTTATATAGGTAATTAGATATCATATTCGTGTAAATTATCTTGTATAAATGTTTATTTTCGGCAAACATGTTTCTACCCGCAAGCCTATTGCGGACTACAAGAGATGCAAGGTTTTTTACATATCATATTTTTAATGATATGTTTTTTAATTTAAAAAGAAGGAGACTATTTAAAATGACAATGTTGTATGAAGGCAAGGCAAAACAAATTTTCGCTACTGAAGATCCTAATGAGGTAATCATTCACTATAAGGATGATGCTACAGCTTTCAATGGTTTAAAGAAAGATACGGTGGAATCAAAAGGTATTTACAACAACAAAATTACGACATATCTATACAATGAATTGAATAAAAGAGGTATTCCAACGCACTATATCAAAACGATCAATGAACGTGATCAATTGTGCAAAAAATGTAGTATCGTACCATTAGAAGTAATCGTTAGAAATATCATTGCTGGTAGTATGGCAAAGAAATTTAATATCGCAGAAGGTACTTTACCAAAATGTACCATCAATGAAATCTGCTATAAAGATGATGATCTAGGTGATCCAATGATCAATGATTCACAAGCTATCGGCATGGGTTTTGCAACTGCTGAAGAATTAAAAACGATCTATGATCTTACTAATCGTGTAAATGAAATCTTACAAGAAATCTTCTTATCGGTTAATGTTAAATTGGTGGATTTCAAATTAGAATTTGGTAAAGATATGGATGGAAATATCATCTTAGCTGATGAAATTAGCTGTGATACTTGCCGTTTCTGGGATGCAACAACCAATGAAAAATTAGACAAGGACCGTTTTAGAAGAGATATGGGCGATGTTATCGGTGCTTATAAAGAAATTTGGTCTCGTTTAGAAAAAAGAGGATAATAACTGATGAAAGATGAAATGGAATATCTTTTAGGCAATAAGCTTAATGAAGAATGTGGTGTTTTTGGCATCTACAATGTTGATGATGCTTCAAGCTTAACTTACTTTGGCTTGCATGCCTTACAACATCGTGGACAAGAAGCTTGTGGGATCGCCACTAGCGATGGAGAAAATATTACCTGCTATAAAGGAAAGGGCTTGATCTCTGAAGTCTTTAATACCAACATCATCAACAGTATGAAAGGAAAGTTTGCCGTAGGCCATGTTCGCTATTCTACGGCTGGAGGCAATGTCATCGAAAATGTTCAACCATTGATGGTGCGTGCGCATACTGGTCATTTTGGCATCGTACATAACGGACAGATCGTCAATGCGAAAGAACTGAAGATTGCGCTAGAAGATGAAGGAAGCATTTTCCAAGGATCTAATGACAGTGAAGTTTTGGTACATTTGATCCAAAAAGAATCTGGAACAATGGTCCAAAAGATCATGAAAGCCTGTGCGAAATTAGAAGGGGCATTTGCTTATATCATCATGACCAAGGATTGTATGTATGCAGTTAGGGATAAAAATGGTCTCAGACCTTTATCTTTTGCCAAAGTAGATGATGGTTATTGCATCTCTAGTGAAACTTGTGCCTATGATATCGTAAATGGTAAATTTGTGCGTGCATTGAATCCAGGGGAAGTCATTCGTTTTGGTAAGGAAGGAATCCAATCATTTAATTATTGTGAACCGGAAAAGACCCAACATCGGATGTGTGCCATGGAATATATTTATTTTGCCCGTCCAGATAGCGTAATCGAAAATATCAATGTTCACAACATGCGAAAAGAATCAGGGAAGATCTTAGCCCGCAAAGATGCTAAGGACAATGTTTGTGCGGATATGGTCATCGGGGTTCCTGATAGCAGTCTAAGTGCAGCCATCGGTTATGCTGAAGAAAGTGGTCTTCCTTATGAATTAGGATTGATCAAAAATCGTTATGTTGGACGTACTTTCATTCAACCAACCCAACAATTAAGAGAACGTGGGGTTAGAATGAAATTAAGTGCTATCAGTGCCATCGTTAAAGATAAAAATATCATTATGATCGATGACTCGATCGTACGCGGAACGACAAGCAAACGTATCGTGCAGTTGTTGAAAGATGCGGGGGCTAAAAGCGTGCATGTTCGAATCGCGTCTCCTGAGTTTGTATCTCCATGTTTCTATGGTGTAGATACTGCTACCTATGAAGAATTGATCAGTGCCCAATTAAATATTGAAGAATTACGGAAATTTATCAATGCTGAATCTTTAAAGTTCATGACCTTAGAAGAATTGTCACAAGCATGTAATAATGTTGGTTTATGTACAGCTTGCTTCTCTAAAGAATATCCAACTGAGCTATTTAGCTTAAAGAAAACATTAAAGGGGTAAAACATGTTAAATCGTTATTCAAGAAAAGAAATGCGTGAAATTTGGAGCGAAGAAGCCAAATTTAATGCTTATTTAAAAGTTGAGATCCTTGCATGTGAAGCTTGGAGCAAATTAGGTGAAATACCTAGTGAAGATGTTGAAGCTTTATGGAAAAATGCTAGTTTTGATATCGATCGTATCTATGAGATCGAACAAGAAACCCGCCATGATGTCGTAGCATTTACTCGTGCGGTTAGTGAAACTTGTGGTGAAGAGAAAAAATGGGTACACTATGGTCTAACAAGTACAGATGTCGTTGATACGGCCTATGGTTATTTATATAAACAAGCTAATGCGATCCTTTTGGCTGATATCGAAAAATTTATGGAAGTCTTAAAAAACAAGGCCCTTAAATACAAAGATACGGTCATGATGGGAAGAACACATGGCGTACATGCTGAAATCACGACCTTTGGCTTAGTATTTGCTTTGTGGTATGAAGAAATGCAACGTAATTTAGCGCGTTTCAAAGATGCATGTCAAGATGTCGAATGCGGTAAGATTTCTGGTGCAGTTGGTACTTTTGCTAATACACCACCATTTGTTCAAGATTATGTGTGTGAAAAATTAGGAATCAATTCAGCGAAGATTTCGACCCAAGTTTTACAAAGAGATCGTCATGCGCACTATTATGCTACTTTAGCTTTGATCGCTTCTTCTTTAGAAAAGATGGCTACCGAAATTAGACATTTACAAAGAACAGAAGTGCGTGAAGCTGAAGAATATTTCAATAAAGGCCAAAAAGGTTCAAGTGCCATGCCACATAAACGTAATCCGATCGGCTCAGAAAATATTTGTGGATGTTCTCGTGTCTTAAGAGGTTACATGTTAACAGCTTATGAAAATATGCCATTATGGCACGAAAGAGATATTTCACATTCTAGTGCTGAACGAATCATCAGTGCGGATGCAACTGAACTATTGGATTATATGTTGAATCGCTTTACGAAGATCATTGATACCTTGACAGTATTTGAAGATAATATGTATGCCAATATCTTTAAGACCTATGGGGTTATCTTCTCCCAACGTTTCATGCTTAAATTGATCGAAAAAGGTATGTCTAGAGAAATGGCTTATGATACCGTTCAACCAAACGCTATCAAATCATGGGAAAACAAACTTGATTTCAAAGGTTTGATGGAACAAGATGAACGCGTGAAAAACACCCTTACTCAAGAAGAAATTGATGATTGTTTCGATCCCAAATATCAAGTACGTAATGTTGATGAAATCTTTAAGCGAGTAGGATTGCTTTAAAGTATCTAATAGAGCTGATTATGTTTATACATAGTCAGCTTTTTGTATGAAAATTTAATTTATTTTAAAAATTTTGAATAGTAATTTTTCACTATAAAATGTTGTTGTGTTATAATTTACAAGGTTATTTGAGGTGATTATAAAATGAGTATATTGAAAATTGAAGATTTACATGTTTCGATTGGAGATAAGGAAATCTTAAAAGGCATAAATTTAGAAGTAAAAGAAAATGAGATCCATGCCCTAATGGGACCAAATGGTAATGGAAAATCAACTTTATTGCAAACGATCATGGGACATCCTAAATATGTAGTAACACAAGGAAGCATCACTTTTGATGGTAAAGATGTTTTAAGCATGCCAGTTGATGAAAGAAGCAAAGCGGGTTTATTTTTAGCAATGCAATATCCATTAGAAATTCCAGGCGTGACCAATTCAGATTTTTTGCGGGCGGCAATCAATGCTCGAAATGAAAAGCCGATTTCTTTATTTAAATTTATCAAAGAAATGGAAAAAAATATCGCTGAGCTACAAATGAAACCTGATCTTGCTCATCGTTTCTTAAATGAAGGTTTCTCCGGTGGGGAAAAGAAAAGAAATGAAATCGTGCAAATGCGCATGTTACGACCTTCATTAGCTTTGTTGGATGAAATCGATAGTGGCTTAGATGTAGATGCTTTGAAAATCGTGGCTAATGCCATTCGTTCTTTACAAGATGAAACCAAGATGGGTCTGATCGTTGTTTCCCATTATGAACGTTTTTATGATTCGATCCAACCTACGCATGCTCATGTCTTGATCGATGGTAAGATCGTGATGGATGGCGATCGTGAACTAGTTAAAAAAATTGATAATGAAGGTTATGATTGGTTATATAAACAATTAGATATCAAACCATTAGTTCAAGAAGAAAAGAAACCAGCTATTAGCTTAGGAAGCTGTGGAGCTAAACGAGGTAAATAAGATGTTCAAGTTGCAAAATGAATGTGAAAATATCGTTATTAACGAAGAATATCTTGAATTAGAAGTTGATGTTGATGGACATTTAGATTTGAATATCAGTAATAAAAAAGATTGTAGCGTATTTGTAAGGGTCAAGAAGGCATGTTCGATCTATGTTAGCGTAGAAGTCAAAGAGCATACACATTGTACATATTTGATCTATAATGATAACGATGCTCCTTTACAAACCAAAGAAGTCTTCAAGGTTAAAGAAAATGCTATCTTAGATTTAGCTGTATGTGATATCAATCAGCAAAAATGTAGTCGTGATATCAAGGTGGATCTAATTGAAGAATATGCTACATGTAACTTTAAAAGTGCAGTCTTAAGCAATACAGAGATGAAATATCAAATTGCTTTAACTTCTTACAGTGCAAACACCCAAGGTAAGATGGAAAACTATGGGGTCGTGCTGGAAAATGGTAAATATTATATCGATGCGATCGGTAAGATCGAAAAGGGTGCTTCAGGATCTAAATCGCATCAAGCCTCGCATGCTTTATGCTTTGCTTCAAAACAGCAAGCTACGATCTTGCCACAATTATTGATCGATGAAAATGATGTAGAAGCAAGCCATGCCACAACAGTAGGTAGCATCGATGAAGCACAATTATTTTATATGCAATCTCGTGGTTTAAAGACCGAAGAAGTTGGAGCTTTGGTAACGATGGGCTATCTATCATTTATCAAAGATGTCATTTCTAACGAAAAACTACAAGCCTATCTAAGCGAAGAAATCGAAAGCAAGGTAAAAGCAATATGTTAGATGTTAAGAAGATCAAACAAGATTTTGCCATGTTTCAAAATCATCCGGATATGATTTATCTAGACAATAGCGCTACGACCTTCAAACCGGCTGCAGTTGTGCAAGCTATCGCCAAATACAATCAAGAAGAAAGCGTTAATATTGAAAGAGGCGATTATCTATTAAGCCATGAAGTATCAACTGCTTATGAAAATGCTAGAGCTACTACCGCTAGATTTATCAATGCTAAGCAGGCAGAAGAAGTTGTCTTTACTTCTGGGGCTACGGATAGCTTGAATATGGTAGCTTATGGCTTGATGGATAAATTACATGAAGATGATGTGATTTTATTGAATTATGCTGAACATGCTAGCAATATCTTATGTTGGTTTGATATTGCCAAACAAAAAGGCTGTAAGATAGATTATCTTCCACTAGCTAAAAATGGTAAGTTGGTGCTTGCAGATCTTGAAGCTAAATTGCAACAGCATCAAGGTAGGGTCAAGATCGTGAGCATGGCTTATATTTCTAATGTCTTAGGTTATAAACAAGATATCAAAGCTATTTGTCAAATGGTTCATCAATATCATGCTTTGATGATCGTAGATGGCGCACAAAGCGTACCGCATATCAAAACCGATGTACAAGATCTAGATGTAGACTTTTTAGCTTTTAGCGGTCATAAGATGTGTGGGCCAACAGGTATTGGTGTCTTATATGGTAAATTTGCCTTATTGGATGATTTAAAGCCGTTAAGATATGGTGGTGGTGCCAATGCAAGGTTTGATATCGCAGGCAATGTGATCTTACAAACTACACCTCATAAATTTGAAGCTGGTACACCTAATATAGCGGGAGCTTTAGGCTTGGAGGCCGCAATCAAATATCTAGAAAACATCGGGATGGATAAGATCGAAGCTTATGAGGAACAACTAAAAAAATACATGGTAAGCAAGATCAGTGCTTTGCCTAATATCCATTGCTACAATGCAGATGCCACAACGGGTATCTTAGCTTTTAATGCCCATGATGTATTTTCGCAAGATGCAGGCAGTTACTTAAATACTAAAAATATCTGTATCCGCAGTGGTAATCATTGTGCAAAGATCTTACATAATTTGATCGGAACAGATCAAACTTGTCGAGCAAGCTTATATTTTTATAATACGTATGAAGATATCGATGCTTTTGTAGAGGCATGCAAAGATCTGAATGTAGAAAATTGTATTGATATATTCTTTTAGGAAGAAGGATGAGTTATGAATGAAATGCTAAAAGATCCGGCAGTTTTACGTGAATTGATCATGGATCATTATAAATTTCCGCGTAATAATGAATTAGTGGAAGATGCAAGCTATGATTCTAGACATATGGCTAGTGATAGTTGCATCGATGATATCACGGTACAAACAAAGATCGAAGATGGAATCATTAAAGATATCCGTTTTGATGGCGTAGCTTGTACCATTTGTACAGCTAGCACTTCGATCATGAGCGAATTGTTGAAGGGGAAGTCGATTGCTGAGGCAAAGGTGATCATGGAGAACTATTTTAATATGATGGATGAAAAACCATATGATGAAGATATCCTTGAAGAAGCCATTGCAATGATGAATGTACATCGTCAAGCAAATCGAATCAAATGCGCAACCATTGGTTGGAAGGCAATGCAAGAAATGTTAGATAAGGATTAAGATTATGGATGATAAAGCATTTTTGAATGAAGAATATAAATATGGTTTTAAAGATGAAGATGTCAGTATCTTTAAAACCAACAAAGGATTGAATGAAGATATCATCAAAGAAATATCACATATTAAAAACGAACCTCAATGGATGCTGGAGTTTCGTTTAAAAGCATATGAAACGTTTCGAAAGCTAAATAATCCTAAATGGGGTCCAGACCTTAGCCAAATTGATTTTGATGACTTTACGTACTACATTCGCCCAAGTGATAAGACGCAATCTAGTTGGGAAGAAGTTCCTGAAACGATCAAGAATACATTTGATCGCTTAGGGATCCCAGAAGCTGAAAAGAAATTTTTAGCAGGGGTATCGACCCAATACGAATCTGAGGTCGTTTATCATAACATGTTAAAAGAAGTGGAAGAAAAGGGCGTTATCTTTTTAGATACCGATAGTGGACTTAGAGAACATCCAGAAATATTTAAAGAATATTTTTCTAAAGTTGTTAGTTATGCGGATAATAAATATGCCGCTTTAAACAGTGCCGTATGGTCTGGTGGCTCATTTATCTATGTTCCTAAAGGCGTTAAATTAGAAAAACCGCTGCAATCATATTTTAGAATCAATTCTGAACGGATGGGACAATTTGAACGTACTTTGATCATCGTGGATGAGGGTGCGGATGTTCATTATGTTGAAGGCTGTACAGCTCCTCAATACTCTAAAGAATCTCTACATGCTGCTGTCGTAGAAATCTATGTCAAAAAAGGTGGTAAATGTCGTTATTCGACCGTTCAAAACTGGAGCAGCAATATCTTAAACTTAGTTACTAAAAGAGCTTATGTTGAGGAACATGGTACGATGGAGTGGATCGATGGTAATATTGGATCACAGTTGACCATGAAATATCCAGCTTGTGTGTTAGCCGGAGAATATGCTCGTGGCATGTGTATTTCTATTGCGGTAGCCCGTGAAAATCAGATCCAAGATGCTGGTGCCAAGATGATCCATTTAGCACCGCATACGTCAAGTAACATCATTTCTAAATCCATCAGTAGATTGGGTGGAAAGGTAAATTATCGGGGAGAAGTAAAACATGGACCTAACGCCGCTTATGCAAAAAGCAAGGTAGAATGTGATACGCTGATTTTAGATAAACTATCTACTTCAGATACGATCCCAACCAATATCAATCATACCAATACTAGTACCATTGAACATGAAGCCACGGTTTCAAAGATTTCTGAAGAACAATTGTTCTATTTGATGTCCCGTGGATTATCGATGCAAGAAGCGACCGAAATGATCGTTATGGGCTTTTTAGAACCATTTACCCGTGAATTACCAATGGAATACGCTGTTGAACTTAATCAACTATTAAAACTTGATATGAGCGAATCAATCGGATAAGGTTTCATCTTGAAACCTTTTTTTAAATTTGCTTATAATAATAGTAGGAGAATTACCATGGATATCAATGATAAAATTGAAAGATTAAAAGATTTTTTTGCATCTAATAAATATGAGCTTACCCCTTATTTATTACCTAAAGGTGAAGCAAAGCCGTTTGTCTTGATCTTACCTGGCGGGGGCTATGGTTTGGTCATGAGCAGCGTTGAAGGTAAGCCCTATGCTTTAAAACTTAATGCAGCGGGATATAATGCCTTTGTTTTGCGCTATGGCATCAAAAAACGGGCTCGCTATCCAATTCCTCTAGATGATGTGGCGAAAGCCTTGAATTATATTTTCGCTAATGCACAGGCTTTTAATATTTGTATAGATCGTTATGCGATATGGGGCTCTAGTGCTGGTGGACATTTGGCTGCGATGTTTGCAACCAAAAAATTAGGATATGTCCATTACAATTTACCTAAACCAGCATGCTTGACCTTATGCTATCCGGTAATTACCGCTATTGGACCAACGCATATTCCAAGCATTGATATGATCATTGGCTTAAAATGGACAAAAGATAAACAACGAATGGTCAGCGTGGAATGTAATATGGATGAAGATTTTCCGCCAACCTTTATTTGGAATAGTTTGCAAGATAATATCGTTCCAGTGAAAAATAGTGAGATTTTTGCGCAAAAGTGTCAAGAATTACATATTCCTTATGAATATGTACAATATCCTCAAGGACATCATGGTAAAGGTTTGAAAGAGAACGCTGATTGGTTCGATAAAGCATTGATGTTTTGTCAAAAATACCTATAAAAAATGTCTAGCTTTTTTGCTAGACATTTTTTAGTTTGCTTTTATAAATTATTGATGATGATGTTGTTTTCGCGATCTGGACCAACTGAGACCAAAGAAATGCGGGTCTTGGTAAATTCAGCGATAAACTCTAGATATTTACGACAATTTTCTGGTAGTTGATCATATTGACGAATATTGCTGATATCAGTTTTCCAACCTGGGAATTCTTTATAGATTGGTTTTGATTTAGCATAGTCTGCTAATGAAGCAGGGATATAAGTATATTCCTTACCATCAATTTCGTAACCTACGCAAACCTTGATCGTATCGATATCTGATAAAACGTCAATCTTGGTAACAACTAGATCAGTTAGACCATTGATGATTGCTGCTTGCTTAACAACACATAGATCCAACCAACCACAACGACGTGGACGGCCAGTTGTTGCGCCAAATTCAGCACCTACTTGACGAATATGTTCGCCCATCTCATCATTTAGTTCACTGACAAATGGTCCTTCACCAACACGAGTTGAGTAAGCTTTTACAACCCCGATGATCGTATCTAATTTTTGTGGGGCAACGGCAGCTCCTTCACAAACTCCTGCGCTTGTTGGACTGCTGCTTGTAACATATGGATAGGTACCATAATTGATATCTAACATATTAGCTTGTGCGCCTTCAAATAAAACATTTTTACCTTCATCTAAATATTGATTAACTAAACTAACGCTATCACAGATCATTGGTAATAATTCTTCACGAACCTTGGCAAACTGTTCGACCAATGTATCATAATCAAATGGTTGTTCATCATATAATTTAACGATTTGATCATTTTTGATCGCTAAGGTGTTTGCTAAACGTTCTTTGAAGATCTCAAAGTCTACAAGATCGCATACTCGAAGACCAATACGAGTGTATTTATCTGCGTAGCATGGTCCAATGCCACGTTTAGTAGTTCCGATCTTATTTTTTGCTAATTTCTTTTCTTGTAATTCATCTAGTTTAATGTGATAAGGCATGATCAAATGTGCACGATCACTGATGCGTAAATGATCACAGCTTAAACCACGATCTTTTAAAGTTTTGATTTCTTGTAATAATACAAAAGGGTCAACCACCACACCAGGTCCAATGATACATAAAGCATCTTTATTCAAGATACCTGATGGTAGCAAATGAAGAATTGATTTTTCTCCATTAACGATTACCGTATGTCCAGCGTTATTACCGCCTTGGAAACGAACGACCATGTCCATTTTTTCGCCTAGAACATCGACGATTTTTCCTTTTCCTTCATCTCCCCATTGGGAGCCAACAACTACATATCCAGCCATAATTTTTCTCCTAACGCAACTATAATAGCATATTTTTGCGTAAAATAATGTATATATTTTGCTTTTTTATATAAATTTTATTAAAATGTTAAATGGAAAGAAGGTAAAATATGAGTTGTAATCATGATTGCGCAAATTGCGATAAAAAACACGATGATGGTTGTTTCTTAGTAGAACCTCATCAAAATAGTTCGATTAAAAAAATTATCGGTATCGTTAGCGGTAAAGGTGGCGTGGGAAAAAGCTTTGTAACAGCTACCTTAGCTAGCATGACCCAAAAACAAGGGTATAACTGTGCGGTGCTTGATGGTGATATTACAGGGCCAAGCATGGGAAAGATGTTTGGTATCAATACTAAGGCCGTAGGCGATGAAAGCTGCATTTATCCCGCTTTAACCAGTACGGGTATTCAAGTAATGAGCACTAATATGTTGCTTGAAGAAGATGAAATGCCAGTTATCTGGCGTGGACCGATCATTGCTAATATGGTAAAACAATTTTATACGGATGTTGTATATGAAGATGTTGACTATATGTTCATCGATATGCCTCCAGGAACGGGGGATGTACCTTTAACTGTTTTCCAATCTATTCCTTTGGATGGTATCATTATCGTTACAAGTCCTCAAGAATTAGTTAGCATGATCGTTACTAAGGCTTATAACATGGCTAAAGAAATGAATATTCCTATGCTAGGGATCATCGAAAACTTTAGTTATGTCGAATGCGATCAATGTCATCATAAGATGTATATCTTTGGTGAAAGCAAAGTTGATGAAATTGCAGCTAAATTAGATATTCCAGTTTTAGCAAAATTACCGATTAGAACAGATATTACTAAATTAAGTGATGAAGGTAAAATTGAATTATCTAATGTACCAGAGCTATTAGAAGTTATCGAAAAGATTAAAAAACTTTAATTAATTCACATTAAATACACTTAAGATAGCTATAATAGTAATTAGAGGATAAAAATATGGCAAAATTACTAATTGTAGATGATGAAGCAAGAATAAGAGATCTGATTAATAAATATGCTTCTTATGAAGGACATCAATGTGCTGAAGCGCAAGATGGCGATCAGGCCATCGAGCTATGTCGAATGCATGATTATGATCTAATCATCATGGATGTCATGATGAAAGAAACAACAGGCTTTGAAGCAGTCAAGCAGATCAAAGCCTTTAAAGATATTCCAGTGATCATGTTGACGGCTTTAAATGAGGAGTATGATAAGATCAGAGGGTTTGATCTAGGCATCGATGATTATGTTGTCAAACCTTTTTCAGCTAAAGAATTGATGATGCGAGTCAACGCTATTTTAAAACGTACGCAGAAAAATCACCAAACCAAGAATTATCAATATAAGAGCTTAAAAGTTGATTTTTCAGCCCGCATCGTTACTATTGATGAAAAGCGAATCAAGCTTTCTTTAAAAGAATATGATCTATTGGTTTATTTGATCAATAACCGTAATATTGCCCTTACTAGAGAACAGATCTTATCTTTTGTGTGGGGCTATAACTTTTATGGCGATGATCGGACCTTAGATACACATATCAAGCTGTTACGCAAGAATTTAGGAGAATACGGCAATTGCATCGTAACATTAAGAGGGGTAGGTTATCGCTTTGAAGAAAACTAGGAAGCTTCAAAGAAAGCTTTTGCTGTATATCTTGTTGTTTGTGGTTGGACTATTATTTTTTGTTTGGCTTTTTGAGATTACTTTTTTAGAAAGCTTTTATGAAAATACGAAGATCGAAGAGATCAAAGAGCTAAGCGGCCAAGTGGTCGAGATCCTCGATCATGAAAATAGCGAAGTTTACTTAAACAGTCTAGCGCGGCAAAATGATGCTTGTATAAGGGTCATCGATGATAAAAAAGATACTTTTGCCTCTAATCGTGCCGGTTGTCAGCTAAACAATTTATCTTATAACGATATTTATTATCTTTTGATCAAGGCTCAAAATAATGGGGGCTCTTATATTACTTTAGATAATGATAAGTTATTGATATATGAACCACTAATCGGTAATATCTTTTTGATCGATAATGATAAGGTCAAAAGTATCACCTATACGCAGATCATCGATACAGACACTTTCATCATGGTAGAGTCTATGCTAACGCCGATGGCAACGACCATCAAGACCATTCAGACCCAGATCATCTTTATTGCGATCATCGTGATCATTGCTACCTTGCTTTTGGTTTCTATTTTGAGTGCCAAGATCGTAAAACCAATCGAAAAAATTGATCATGCAGCCAAAGATCTGGCTAATGGACATTATGAAAATGATATGGTCGCAAGTTATCGTGAAGCAAACGATCTAAATCAAACCTTAAAAACGGTTGCAAAAGAACTACAAAAAGCAGAACAAGCAAAGCGGGATCTAATATCTAATGTTTCTCATGATCTAAGGACACCCTTAACGATGATCAGTGGTTATGGTGAATTGATGATTGATTTTCCAGAAGAAAAAACGGATAAAAACATCCAGATCATCATAGATGAGACAAAAAGACTAACAAATTTAGTTAATGACCTTTTAGATCTATCCAAACTTGAAGATAAAAAAATAACTTTAGATATAAAGCCCTTTGATCTATCAGCTATGGTCAAACATGCCTATGATAGTTATCAAATGATCGAAAAGCAAGTTACGATCAATGCTGAAATTGCTCCTGATCTTATGGTCAAGGCTGATGAGCGTCGTTTGCAGCAAGTGGTTCATAACTTTGTCAATAATGCGATAAATTATGCGCAAGAAAAACCAATTACCATCACTTGTCAAAAAGAAGAAGATCAGGTCGTTGTAAAAGTGATCGATCAAGGTATTGGCATCAAAGAAAGCGATCTTCCTTATATCTGGGAGCGTTATTATAA
>JALEMK010000167.1 GCA_022768265.1 Erysipelotrichaceae bacterium | reverse complement strand
CAAGAAATCACCCCAATAATGATTAAAGGGCATAATTATTTGAAAATAGTTATGCCCTAAGTTATTTTAAAGAATTTGATTTCCCACACCAAATTTAAATAGTCGTTTTTTTGAGTAATTAACATTTGGACTTTTTGAGCTAGTAGTTCAATGATATAACAAACAGGTATTTGGGAAGTAGTATTTGATAGCATGTTACCAGAAACAGGCAGTGAATAACTGATTGCAACATCTGCTAAGGAAGCAAGAACAGAATTTTCATTGGCAGTTATAGCAATCAAATTCATGCCTTGGGTATAGCGATTCTTTACATATTCTACTACTTCACTAGTTTCTCCCGATACCGAACAGGCAATCATGCAAGAGAATTTTGTTAGGTTCTTGCTGAAGGTTTCGATAGGATATTCTGTAATGTCTTCTACCCTAAATGTTAGCTTAAATAGATAGCTAAAATATAAAGCACCATATTCTGCCATGACATTTGATGAACCTAAACCAATAAATAATATCAAATCTTTATTTGCGATAATGTTGGCGGCATCATCGATGGCTTTTTTGAATTCAGGGGATATGACGGTTTCATTGAAAAATTTATTGATATCATGAAGATTATTTCCTAATTGAGGTTGAAAACTGAAAGCCTCTTTTTGTAGATCATGTTTTAGATTCATCTTAAATTCACTAAAACCACTACAACCATATTTCTTACATAAACGTAAAATGCTTGCAGTAGATGTATTGGTTACATCTGCAAGGTCATGAATAGACATCGTACATACTTTTTTTACATTTGAGATCACATAATTGTAGATATGTAGTTCAACAGTGCTTAGATTTGATAGTTTATTAAATGGTTCCATATTTTTTCCTCAATCATATTATATCATAAGAAAATTGTAACTATTTGCGTTACTTGTGACAAGAAGGGCTCGAAGTAATGAAAACGCATACATAATGTGGTATTTTAAAGATGGAGGTAATACTTACATGAAAAAGAAAGGATTAAAGATCGTTACGATTGGTGGAGGAAGTAGTTATACTCCAGAATTAATTGATGGTTTTATAATTAGACATCATGAATTACCGGTAAAAGAAATTTGGCTAGTTGATGTTCCTGCGGGAAAAGAAAAACAAGATATCGTTGCTGCAATGGCCAGAAGGATGGTAAAAAAAGCCGGCGTTGATATTACGATCCATGCTACATTAGATAGACGCGAAGCTTTAAAAGATGCAGATTTTGTAACGACACAATTTAGGATCGGCCAGATGCAAGCTAGGATCAACGATGAGCGTATTCCAATTAGTGAAGGATGCATTGGCCAAGAAACCAATGGAGCTGGAGGAATGTTTAAAGGTCTTCGCTCGATTCCAGTTATCCTAGATATCGTTAAGGATATTCAAGAGCTATGTCCTGAAGCATGGTTGATAAACTTTGCTAATCCATCAGGGATGATGACAGAAGCAATCTATCGAAAAACGACCTATCGTAAGGCAGTTGGTTTGTGCAATATCCCCATTAATTTTCAACATGATATTGCTAAATTATTTGATGTTGAGCCAAAAGATATATATTTAGAATATGTTGGCTTAAATCATATGGATTTTATCAAACAAGTGTATTGTCAAGGCAAGGATGTTACAGAAGAAGCAATTGATAAATTCTTAGGTATGGGCAATCTGGTACAAAATATCGATGATATCCCATGGGTTCCTGAATTCTTAAGAACACTTAAATTGATTCCTAATGATTATTTAAGATATTACTTTAAGCGTAAAGAGATGCTTGAACATGAGCAAAAACAATATGATGAGCATGGTGTTAGAGGAGAAGTTGTTAATAAGATCGAAGAAGGATTGTTCGAACTATATAAAGATCCTAATCTAGATCATAAGCCAGAAGCTTTGAGCAAACGTGGAGGTTCGCGTTATAGTGAAGCAGCGTGTCAATTGATTGATTCGATCTATAATGATACAAAAGATATTCAAACTGTGAATGTTCCAAATAATGGAGCGGTAATTGGCTTAGAACCAGATGAGGTTGCAGAAATTAATTGTGTGATAACCAATCATGGACCCATTCCAATTACAGCTGGAAGGATCCCGGTGGAAGCAAGGGGAATCATTCAAACCTTAAAATCAATCGAACGCTTAGTTATCGATGCAGCTGTTGATGGTGATTATGGCAAGATGTTAGTGGCAATGACCATTAATCCATTAATTGCTGATGATGTTTTAGCTAAAAAGCTTTTAGATGAGATGTTAGAAAAAAATAAAGCATATTTGCCAAAATTTTATGAATGAGATAAAAATATAGGAGAAGGATATGAAAAACTTTTTAGAAGATAAATTAATGCCATTTCTTTATGAATTAGCACAAAATAGGGTATTAGTGGGAATTAGAGATGGTTTGGCACTGATCATTCCCTTAACAGTAATTGGTAGTATATTTTTAGTTATTTCAAATATACCTATTGATCCATGGTTAGAATTCATTGGTCAATACGCTATGTATTTTGATTCTGTTGTAAATGTAACTTTTGGGGTTTTAGGGTTACTTGCAGCTATAGGTGTTGGTTATAACCTTGGTGTTCAATTTGGGGTTGATCCAATAAGCAATGCTGCATTGAGCGTTGTTACTTTCTTATTAGCTACCCTTGATGGGGAAATTGCAATTAATACTGCTACCTTTGATGCTTCAGGAATGTTTACAGCAATCGTTGTAGCCATTGTCGTTACTTTGATTTATTCTTTCTTTGTTAAAAAACATATCGTTATCAAGTTACCTGATGGTGTTCCACCAGCAGTAATGAATTCTTTTGTTTGTTTGATCCCAGGTTTGGTTGCTGTGTTGGTAGTATGGTTTGTACGTATCGTTTGTGGAATTGATATCAATACTTTGATCTCATCATTGCTGGCGCCACTAGTTAGTGGTATCGCTAGTTTCCCAGGAGCATTATTATATCTATTCTTGATTTCTTTCTTATGGACATTGGGTATTCATGGAGATTTGATGCTTGAAGCTGTTACCTTACCAATTTTCTTATCTTTGTTATCAGGAAATGTTGAAGCATTACAAGCAGGGCAACCTATTCCAAATGTCATGGCTGATGGTTTTACCGCTATATTCGTTAATATCGGAGGTACCGGAGCAACCTTGGCTTTAGTATTGTTGATGCTAAGATCAAAAGCAAAACGTTACAATCAATTGGGTAAATTAGCGATCCTTCCTGGATTATTCAATATCAATGAACCTGTCATGTTTGGTTTTCCGATCGTGATGAATCCTTTGATGGCCATTCCTTTTATCTTAGTTATGTTGATTAATGGATCATTAACTTACTTATTGATGTATTTTGGTATCATTGGTAAAGTATGTGTAGCAGTGCCATGGACGATGCCTGGACCAATTGCAGCATTCTTAAGTACGAATGGTAGCATTATGGCCTTTGTTTGGTCATTAATCGAAATTGTCATTGCTTATTTGATCTATCGTCCATTCTTTAAAAAACAAGAAGCAATTGAGTTAGAAAACGAAGCAAAAGCAGAAAATAACGCATAGATATGACGGAAAAAAGATAATTTAATTATCTTTTTTCGTCTTTATATAAAGGAGCAAAAAATGAGTAAAAAATATGTAATTGGTATAGATGGTGGAGGAACGAAGACAGCCTTTTTATTAGCAAATATGCAAGGTGAGGTCTTATCTAAAGTGGTTAAAGAAAATTCGCATTATTTGACGATTGGTTTTGAAAAATTAAGCCAGGTCATTGATATGGGGATAAAGGAATGCATGCAGCAGGTAAAATGTACAAGCGATGATATCGTTTATTGTGCAGTATGTATTTGTGGTTATGGTGATGTTAAGCAACATGATATCCAGCTTGAAAAAGCCATTCAAAGTGCCTTGGGAAATATTGCTTATGGTGTATATTCTGACACATATAATGCTCATCGGGGATCGCTGGTAGGTTTTCCAGGTATTCATGTGATAGCTGGTACTGGTTCGATTGCTTTTGGGATAAACGCTAAAGGTGATGTTTTAAGATGTGGAGGATGGAATCATTTATTTGGTGGTGATGAAGGTAGCGCTTATTGGTTAGCATGTAAGATGCTTCTAGAATTTACCAGACAAAGTGATGGAAGGAGCCCAAAGAGCTATTTGTATTCCTATTTGAAAGATAAGTATGCATTAGATGACGATGGGCAGATCATTGATCTAACCGTATTGAAATATGGTTTTGATCGTACCAAAATAGCGGATATGGCTAAAGATTTATTTGTGATAGCTAAAAATGGGGATATGGTTGCGGCAAGGATCTATGAAGAAGCTGCTAAAGAACTGGCACTACTAATTACAACGATCGGGCAAAAATTAAACATGAATAAACCAATTCTAGTATCTTATTCTGGTGGTGTATTTAATAGTGGAAAATATATTCTTGATCCTTTAGGGGATATTTTAGCTGACGTAGGTTATCGTTTGGTCAAACCAAGATTTGATCCAAGCTTAGGAAGCTTGATCGTAGCTTATAAGGCCATAAATAGTGATATAGATAAAGAAATGCTAAGTAACTTTGATCGCTATCAAGAAAATAAGGAGAATAATGGATAATGCAAGTAATCATATTATGTGGAGGTAATGGTAGCAAGATTGCTCCATATGCCCAAATTAGAAATAAGGCAGCCATCAAGATATCAAATGAACCTATCGTTTCGCATATGGTAAGGATATTAAATAAATTTGCAGATATAACAAAGATATTAGTAGTAGGTTCATATCATATGAGCGAAATCAAAGCTTTGCTAAGATATAATGACAAAGTTGAAGTAAGACAGATTGAACCAACCCCAGGAAGTGCTAAGACCTTAGAAGCAATTTCGAACATGATCGAAGATGAATATTTATTATTATTTGGCGATTGTTTGATCGATGAAGAGGATATTGCAAACCTGCTATATGCCCAAAAAGATACGATCCTTGTAGATAAGATCACCGATGATCCAAGAAACCATATCGTAGCTCAAATAGAAAATGATGATTTATTAAATATGTTAGGACATCCTAGAGTCATCCAAGAAGGATACAAGATGTTTGGATATCATGGTGATAAAACCTTTATTCAACAATTACCTTACAATAAAGGACGTTTCACTAATACGAAAGTAGGGGTAGGATCACCTTTAGAATACTTTTTAGAAGAAAGCATCAATGATCATTTACAAGAAAATAAGATTAAGGTCATATATGCAAAACATCCTTGTTTTGATATTGATAAGCCTTGGGATATCTTAGCTGCTAATGCTTATTACAATCATTACTACTGTAGCAAAATTGAAAAACAAAATGATAGTGATAAGATAGATCCTAGCTGTATTTGCCATGGCAATTTGCAATTAGGTAAAAATGTCCGTGTTGGTAAAGATGTCATCATTCAAGGAAACTGTATCATTGGTGATGATTCGATCATTGAAAATGGTGCGATCATTGGCAAGGATGTTGTGATTGGTAAAAGATGTAAGATTGCTAATAATTGCAAGATAGGTGATCAAAGTACCGTAGGAGATGACTCAATTATCGATCAAACTGCGGAATTATTAGAAGGTGTATTGATGGGCAAAGATTATTTATATCATCATTGTGAATTCTACGGTTTATGTGGTGAAAAGGTTGATATTGGTGCAGGAACGATTTGTGGTACATTACGCTTTGATGATGGAGAATCCATGCATACGATCAATGGACGCAAAGAACAGGCAAAGGCCTATGCGAATGCTACATTCTTAGGAGATCATGTAAGAACAGGCGTGGGCGTAATTTTCCAACCTGGAAAGATCGTAGGGGTTAATAGCGTTATTGGTGCTGGTGTTATCTTGAATCAAAACGTAGGTGATAATAAGTTGATCTATTGCAAGCAAGAATTGATTGAAGAAGATTGGGGGACAAACAAATATGGATGGTAAGATCAAATTAGGTGTTTCTATTTATCCAGATTTTATGACGATATCGCAGATGGAAGAAAGATTGGTCAATGCCAAAAAATTAGGCTATAGCATCATCTTTACTTCGATCCAATTACAAGATCTAGGATTTGAAAATACGCAAGAAGAGATTGGTGATAACTTTAGATATCTTTTTGATCGGGCAAGTGAGCTTGGATTAGAATGCCATGTTGATATCAATGATGTAATGCTAGAAAAGATAGGAGCAAGCATCCATGATCTTAATGCCGTTAAAGAATTGAATATCCCTGTTATTAGAATAGATGGTGGTTTTAATGCGGATGAATTAGCTGTCCTTACAAATAATAAAGAAGGTATCATCATTGAAGAAAATTTATCAAATTATAAGCAATTGAAGAAAAATTATGCTACCGTGGAAGCAAAAGGTAATATGAAGCAATATTGTGGCTGTCATAATTTCTTTCCATTAAATGGCACAGGCATAAGCATGGAGGAGGCTATTGAAGTAGCAAAAGAATTTAAACGAAATGGTAATAAAACAGGTATCTTTATTGCTTCACAATACTCAGCTCCTGATCTAAATGCAGTAGGCCATGGTGTTCCTACTGTTGAAAAACATCGATATTTGCCTTCTTATGTTCAAGTACAGGAAATCATTGCGTCCAAAGCTTTTGATTATGTTATTTTTGGCGATAGCGATCCAAGTTATCAAGAATTGTTAGAAGTAGCAAAACATAACAATCTAGTACAAGATGTATTAAAACAAGCTCAGGATGATCAAGAAATCTTAAATATCCAAGATATGCCATGTATAGATATTCCATGTTATTTTGAAAAAATTGGTGAAGATAATATTAAAAAATTGGAAAGCATGGTCTTGTTAGCTCGCGACGATAAAGCTCAAAAAATGATCAGAGCAACTCAAACTAGAGGAAAATTTTATTTTTTACCAAACATGAATATAGCTTGCGAAAAGTATATGATCATGATGCAAAATGGTGAAGCTAATCGTTACAGTGGAGAAATTCATATCATGTTAGATGAACTGCCACCAGCAAGATATACCAATTGTATAGGATATGTTAAACCATATGCGCAATGTTTGTTAAAATATGTGCATGATGGCAAAGTTGCTTTTAGATTAGTAAATGAATAGGAGGATTAAAATGGATATTTTTACACAATTTACCGATACGATAAAATTACGTATGGATAATGTTTTAGAGGAAGAAAAAAATAATATCATCGCAACTGCGAAATTATTTAATGAAGCAATCAATGCAGGTAAGAAGATATACTTTTTTGGAACAGGACATTCATATATCATTGGGCAAGAAGTTTTTGCTCGAGCTGGAGGATATGCAGGATTCATTCCGATCTTACAAGATGAGCTATGCATGAATCATGCCTTTAAGAGCACCTTGATTGAAAGAATCGATGCATATGCAGATGTCATCTTAAATTTATATGACTTTGAAAAAGATGATGTCATCGTCATGACTTCTAATTCTGGACGCAATGCTTTGATCATTGAACTGGCTCAAGCTTTGAAGGAAAAGGGTTTAAAAATAGTAGTATTAACTTCTTTGGAACATAGCAAAACAGTTACAAGCAGACATAAAAACGGTAAAAAACTGTATGAATACGGCGATATCGTTTTGGATAACAAAACAGATTGTGGAGATGCCTGCATCGATCATGGTAATGATGTCAAAACTGGACCAACTTCTACGATCATGAATTGTTACATCATACATATGGTCGTATCTGCAATGATCCAGCAACAGATGGATGAAAATAAGAAGCCAAAAGTGTTTAAGAGCAGTAACATCGATCATTCGGATGAAAGCAATAAAGAATTGTTTGATATTTACAAATAGTTAAAATATACACATAAAAGAGAAAATATCTCATTTACATGTATATTTTGTTGTAAAAATAACATAAATGTACTATGATATATATGAAAATGAGGTAATATATATGTTAATTCAGTTCAATTTTAAAAATTTCAAATCATTTAAAGATGATACTGTCTTAGATTTAAGTGCTACAAAAATAACTGAGTTTAATAATCATGTGATTAATATTGGGGAAGAAAAAATACTACCAATAGCAGCCATTTTTGGGGCAAATGCTTCTGGTAAATCAAATGTACATCAAGCATTTAGGTATATGTGCAATTATGTAATTAATTCATTTGGATTTGGTGGAGATAATCAAGATAAAAACAATGCTTTTATACCTCCTACTCCTTTTTTATTTGATAATACAAGCAAAAACGATTCATCTTCATTTGAAGTATATTTTATTACTGATGAAAATGATAAATATAAGACATATAATTATGGGTTTTGTGTAGATAAACAAGGTGTCAAAGAGGAATGGCTAAATTCGAAAGCTAAAACTGCTAAAAAATATAAGAATATCTTTTATCGCAATAGAGAAGAAGATGAACTGATATTAGATGGTATTTCTAGCAAAAATCATGAGAATATTCGTATAGCCTTAGAAAATGAAGCTTTAGTTGTATCTTTAGGCGCTAAATTAAAAATACAGTGTTTAAAGAAAATTAGAGATTGGTTTCTTAAGCATGAAGTAGCTGATTTTGGAAATCCATTAGAAAATTTTCTTTTGTCACGTTTTATACCAGAAGGTTTTGATGAAGACGAAGAAGTTAGAAAAAATGTAATAAATTATTTTTCGTCTTTTGATGAATCAATAGTGGATTTTAAAGTAGAAAAAATAACAGATGGTGAAGGTAAAGAGCAT
>JALEMK010000140.1 GCA_022768265.1 Erysipelotrichaceae bacterium | reverse complement strand
TACGATTATAACATACATTAGCTAAAAGCATTTCTCGCCTAGAACCATAGTTCATTGCGAAATTTAAGATCATGCCAGTATTATTAGCCGTCTTATCGATAGCTCGCTGCAAGATCTTAGCCGTATCTTTAGGAATTTGTTCCATTTCGCCAATCATCTTGATTCGAATGTTTTTTTCCATTAATTCTTTCATAAATTTATCAAAGAAGATAGCTGGAAGCTTCATCAAATAACTTACTTCTTCCATAGGACGTTTCCAATTTTCCGTACTAAATGCATATACGGTCAACACTTTGATTCCCATATCATTAGCTTTGATAGCAATGTTTCTAACATTATCTACACCAACAAAATGGCCTTGCGTTCTTGGTAACCCTTTAGCTTTTGCCCATCTTCCATTTCCATCCATAATGATGGCAACATGTTGTAATTGCTCCATAATATACCTCTTTTTTCTCATACGATTATAACATACATTAGCTAAAAGCCATAAATTTTTATCCTAAACAATCTACCCAAAATGTAAAAAAGAAACGGTTAATTACCGTTTCTTATACTTTCATAACTTCTTTTTCTTTAGCATCAGCGATCTTATCGATCATTTTGATGTATTCATCAGTTTGTTTTTGGATTTTTTCCAACATTTCCTTTTGTAAATCTTCTGTTAGTTCTTTATCTTTTTTAGCTTCATCATTAGAATCACGACGAATATTACGAATTTGAACTTTAGCTTCTTCCGCCATCTTACCGACCTTTTTGCACATTTCTTTACGCGTTTCCCCCGTCAAGGCAGGAACGGTCAAACGAATGACAGTACCATCATTTTGAGGAGCCATTCCTAGATCAGCCATATTACAAGCTTTTTCGATATCTTTCAAACTACTTGAATCATATGGTTTGATAACCAAGGTACGACCTTCTTGTACCGTGATCCCAGCAATTTGCTTGATTGGAGTTGGCGAACCATAGTAATCTACTTCTACATTATCTAAGATATTGGTATTTGCCATTCCTGTACGAACTGATTTAAGATTATCTTCAAAATGTTCAATAACCTTATCCATTCTTTCTTTTTGCATTTCTAAAATTATATGTGTCATCTTATTTCTCCTTCTTTACGATCGTTCCAATTTGTTCACCTTTTACGGCTTTTAAGATATTCCCTGGTGTATTCATATTAAATACCACTAGATCGATATCATTGTCCATGCACATGCTAGTTGCCGTGGTATCCATGACCATCAAACCTTGCTTGATCACATCCATATAGGTCAAAGTATCATACTTAACAGCATTAGGATCAAGTTTTGGATCAGCTGAATATACACCATCAACTCCATTTTTGGCCATCAAAATTACATCAGCCTTGATTTCTGAGGCTCTTAATGCCGCTGTAGTATCCGTTGAAAAATATGGGTTACCGGTTCCGCCACCGAAAATGACGATACGATTTTTTTCTAA
The DNA here is from genome assembly GCA_022768265.1 of Erysipelotrichaceae bacterium. GTDB lineage: Bacteria > Bacillota_I > Bacilli_A > Erysipelotrichales > Erysipelotrichaceae > JALEVB01. The sequence goes on along the minus strand of JALEMK010000140.1, from coordinate 13,035 downwards.
ATGTCTGATGGCACGTCTAAGAATATATGGTTCAGCAACTCTAGGCATTTCAATAGCAGTTTGTACCCTTGTAGGCACCCCTGCACTTTCTAAAGCACTTTGAATCGCCAAGGCATTGATAACAGTAGCTAACATTCCCATATAGTCACCTTGTGCACGATCAATTCCGATATTTTCAGCCATCTTGCCACGAATGAAGTTACCACCACCAACGACAATAGCAATTTCTACGCCTTCTTCATGAACCTCTTTTAATTCATTTGCTAAGTTTTTAAGGATCTGAGGGTCAAAATTATTTCCGCTAGAAGCTAATGCTTCACCACTTAATTTAAGTAAAACTCTCTTATACATGATATTCTCCATTTCTTCGTGTATAATTATATCATAAGAAGATATTTAAAGAAGAGGTAATTATGAAAAAATGCGGAATTATTGACATTGGTTCTAATTCCATCAGATTAGGACTATACACTTATGATGATTATGGTTTTGAAGTTATCGATAATTATGTAACGGTAAAAGAATTAGCTAGCTATGTCGACAAAGGTAATATCAGCCAAAAAGGCATCGATATCGCTTTAAAAACTTTGATTTCCTTTAAAGATATCGCCAAAAATCGTGGAGTTGATGACCTTTACGCTCTTGTTACGGCCTTTGGAAGAAAATTAGATGACCCAACCAGCTTTATCATGCAACTTAACAAGGAAGTTCCAACGATCTTATTAAGCGGAGATGAGGAAGCTACCCTTGCTTTTAAAGGTTGCAAAAGCAAGGTCGATCTAAAGGAAGGAGTAATGATCGATATTGGTGGCGGCTCGTTTGAAATGGTTCAATTTTGCAATGAACAGATCAAATATAAAACTAGTATCGAGCTAGGTTGTGTCAACCTGTCCAAGATCAATCCTCAAGAACCTTTGTTGTATGTAAATGATTTATTGAAAAAGATCGATCATCGTTTTAGTGGCAGCTTAGTTGGCGCTGGCGGAACCATCGAATCACTTTTCATCATTTATGATAAAATGGGTGATCCACGTGTCAAACTATCTAAATTTGAAGTATTGAACATCATTAATCATTATGACAATGATGCCATACATTTTATCATCGGCAAATATATCGATGCTCGTAAAAAAACTTTATGGTATGGTCTACAAATTTTATACAGCATCATGGAATACTACGCTATCGATGACCTATACTTGAGTGAGTATGGCGTTAAAGAAGGATATTTGATCGAACATATCTTGAATAAATAAAATCATTGGCACCTATCATCTAGGTGCCAAGATCTTTTTCATAGTAAAAGGCAGTTCTTTAAAACTGCCTTTTATCGTATTGAATTTATGCTGTTATTTAGCCATTTGTTTAGCTACTTCTTCAGCGAAGTTTTCTTCACGTTTTTCTAAACCTTCACCTACAGCGTATTTAACGAATGAAACAACTTCTGCATTGTTTTCTTTTAAATATTGACCGCATTTTAGATCTTGGTTTTTGAAGTAGATTTGATCAACTAAGCACATTTCTTGCAATGCTTTTGATACACGTCCTTCAACGATACCTTTTAATACTTTTTCTGGTTTGTTTTTCAAAGATTCATCATTTTTAAGAATTTCTTCTTGGATGCCTCTTTCGTGTTCAACAACATCAGCTGGCATGTGATCACGAGATACGTAAGTTGGGCTCATAGAAGCAACTTGCATTGCCATATCTTTACCAACTTCGCTATTTCCGCCATTAAGTACTACAACAGCAGAGATTTTTCCGCCCATATGCATATATGAACCGAATACTTGATCATCAGTTTTTTCAATTACTTCAAATCTTCTTAAAGTAATTTTTTCACCGATCGTAGCTGTAGCATCGATGAATAAGTTTTCTAAAGTTTTACCATCAACTTCAATAGCTAAAGCTTCTTCAACTGTCTTAGCTGAGCTATTGATCAAAGCTTTAACAGTTGTATCTAATAAGCTTAAGAATTGATCGTTTTTAGCAACGAAGTCTGTTTCTGAGTTAACTTCTACCAAGCAAGCTTTGTTGCCTTCGATCAATACTCTTGATAAACCTTCAGCAGCAATTCTATCAGCTTTTTTAGCGGCCTTAGAAATACCTTTTTCTCTTAGCCAGTCAACAGCTCTAGCAATATCGCCTTCACATTCAGTTAAGGCTTTTTTGCAGTCCATCATCCCAGCACCAGTTTTTTCTCTTAATTCTTTAACTAAAGCAGCAGTAATCATTATGCTTGTTCCTCCTTAGCAGCTTCTTCAGCAGCAACTTTTGGTTGTGCTTCAACAACTTCTACTGTAGCAGCTGCATCTTTTTTGATGAAACGTCTTTCAGAGTTACCTAAATTTCTTCTTTGGTTTTCTCTTGCACGTCTTTCTTCATTTTTTTGACGACGACGTCTTTCATTTTCAGCAGCAACTTCTTCAACGTTGATCATAACATCTTTCATTGTTACATCTTCAACGCTTTCATCTTCTTGATGAGCAACTGTTAATAAACCGCCTTTAGCTTCAACGATAGCGTCAGCCATGATGCTAGTCATTAATTTGATTGCTTTGATTGCATCATCATTTGATGGGATTGGGTAATCGATTACATCTGGATCAGCATTAGTATCGATCAATGCAAATACTGGAATATTTAATTTTCTAGCTTCAGCAACCGCATTATGTTCTTCAGTTGGATCAACTACGAAGATTGCATCAGGCAATTTTTTCATTTCTTTGATACCGCCTAAGAAGTTTTCTAATCTTTCTTTCTTCTTAGTTAAAACAGCGATTTCTTTTTTAGGATAAACATTGATTGTACCATTGTTTTCCATTTCTTCGATTTCTAATAATTTTTTGATGCTTTTTTGGATTGTTCTAAAGTTTGTTAAAGTACCACCTAACCATCTTTGGTTAACGTAGAATGAACCTGAACGTAAAGCTTCTTCTAATACAGCTGTTTGTGCTTGTTTTTTAGTACCGATGAACAATACTTTACCACCATTTTCAGTGATTTCTTTTAAAGCAGCATAAGCTTTTTCGATAGCTTCTTGAGTTTGTGCTAAATCGATGATATGTACACCATTTTTAGCAGTGTAGATGTAAGATTTCATCTTAGGATTCCATCTACGAGTTTGATGTCCGAAATGAACACCGTTTTCTAATAATTTACGCATTGAAACAACAGTCATAATTTATTTTACCTTCCTTTCCGTTGTTCTCCTCCACTTTTTCTAACATTGATAACTCAATCTGAGCACGGAATCAATGAATCCAAAGTGTGTGTAATGGGCATTTTGCCGTCAACTAATATATCATATATTTTAATTAAAATAAAGAGGTTTTCGCACGGGGATGCGCATTTTGAATAACATTTTTAAGCTTATCAACGCTAATATGCGTATATATCTGGGTCGTGCTTAGATTTTCATGACCTAATAGCTCTTGGACGATCCTAAGATCTGCACCATTATCTAGTAAATGCGTAGCGAAAGAATGGCGGATCATATGCGGATGGATCCTTTTATTGATTCCGGCTTTCATTCCAGCCTTTTCACAAATGATCTGGATATAACGGTTTGATAAAGGCTTGCCTTGGCGATTGATGAACACATAATGATGTTCATCCTTCAACCACTTTACCCTTGTGTTGGTAAGATATTTCTTCATGATCAAACCACATTCTTGATAAAAAGGCACAATCCTTTCTTTGTTACCTTTACCATTGACAAGGACAAACGCTTGTTCAAAATCAATATCCTCAAGCTTTAAGCTTGCTAGTTCATTCAAACGCAATCCACATGCATAAAACAAAGAAATGATGGCTTTATCTCTAAGCTCATCCTCCTTGTCTTCATCAAGGGCCGATAACAACCTTTCAATTTCATCGTAAGTTAAAAAATCGGGTAATTTTTTATCGCTCTTAGGATTTTTAAACTGTTTGAAAGGATTATCTTGTACAGCTTGGATCTTTTGAAGATATTTAAAGAAGCTTCTTAAAGCACTTAGATTGCGACTGTAGGTCGTATTTGTAATTTTACCATTAGTTATCTTACCACTACGTAAAAGGGTGATATAACGGAAGATCAATTGTTTATCAACTTTATCAAGGTCATGAATATCATTTGCTTCTAAAAAGGTTAAAAAGCGGCTAATATCCCGCTGATAAGCTTCATTAGTTGCTTGGGAGCCGCTTTTAGCTAATTCGATATGATTGATGAAAGATGCTAACAATTCTTGCATAGCTTTTCTTCGATATGCTTCAAGGCCTGTTTAGCATAAGCCTCTTTCTTTAAAGCTTTTTTAACCTTTTCTTCTAATCGCATGATCCCAAAATTTGCATTCATCGGTTGGAAATTTTGCGGATTAGCATGAGTGATATAATGAGCCATCGCTCCCATCATGCAAGTATCTTCTAAAATGATCGGCTGTTGCTTGTTTAGATAACGCGCCATATTGATTCCTGCCAACAAGCCGCTACCTGCACTTTCAATATAGCCCTCTACCCCCGTTAATTGACCTGCAAAAAATAAATCATCCCTAAATTTACATTGATACGTTTCTTTAAGACATTTTGGCGAGTTGATATATGTATTACGATGCATTACGCCATAGCGTACGATTTCAGCATTTTCTAGGCCTGGAATAAGAGAAATGATCCTTTTTTGTTCACCATAGGTTAGATGAGTTTGAAAGCCTACGATATTATACAATGTTTTGATGGCATTATCTTGCCGCAGCTGGACCACAGCATAAGGTTTGATACCATCATGTTCTAAGCCAACTGGTTTCATCGGTCCAAACAATAAAGTTTGACGGCCACGCTTGGCCATAACTTCAAACGGCATGCAGCCTTCAAAATATATTTCTTTTTCAAAAGCTTTAGGTTCATGGACCTTAGCTTGGATAAGCTCATCATAAAAATGATCAAATTCTTCTTTGGTCATTGGACAATTGATATAATCTGCCTCGCCCTTATCATAACGCGATTTATAATAAGCTTTGCTAAAGTCAATTGAGTCTTTGGTAACGATTGGTGCTGCTGCATCATAAAAATAGAAATCTTCCTCATTTAAATATTCTTTGATGGCTAAAGATAAGCTATCGCTGGTTAAGGGACCTGTAGCGATGATCAACGGACCATCGATTATTTGCGTTAGCTCTTCATGTTCGATGGTGATATTAGGATGTTCCTTGATCAGCTTTGTAACCGTTTGTGCGAAGCTTTCACGATCAACGGCTAAAGCACTGCCTGCTGGTACCTTGTTTGCATCTGCTGCTCGCATGATCAAAGAGTCTAACATACGCATCTCAGCTTTTAATAAACCAACAGCATTGGTCAAAGCATCGCTGCGCAAAGAATTTGAACATACCAATTCGGCAAATAACGCGGTCTTATGGGCATCACTTGTTTTTTTAGGACGCATCTCGATCAAGCGTACCTTATAGCCACGCTTAGCTAATTGATAACTAGCCTCACAACCTGCTAAGCCTGCACCTACTACTGTAACATCATACATTATTTTTTACCTCGTTTTGCTTTTTTCTTAGGCTCAATTACTTGGCCATCCAACGTTTCCATATATTGACATTTAGGATAGCTTGAACAACCTAAGAAGAACGTATTAAAGCGTGATTTACGTTTTAACAGTTCACTGCCACATTTTGGACACATCTTCCCTGTTGGTTCGGCCACCGCTTTAGGTTTATCACTTTCGATCTTTCGCGTATATTTGCAAGCTGGAAAGGTACTGCAAGAGATGAAACGACCATAGCGACCATTGCGATATACTAATTCATTGCCACATTCAGGGCATTTTTCTCCTACTTCTTCTGGCTGGATCTTTTCCATTTTTTCATAAGCTTCAAGCACTAATGGATCAAACTTGGCCCAGAATGCTTGTAATGCAGCAATGTTATCTTCTTTGCCATCAGCAATTTGATCTAGCTCATCTTCCATCATCGCTGTATATTGAACATTGATGATGCTGGAGAAGAATTCATCTAACTTAGCACTGGTTAGTTCGCCTTGCTCGGTTGGGAAAAAAACCTTTGTTTTTCCACTAGCAGTTGCTTTTTTCAATTCTACATAACCACGAGCTTGAATGGTATCAATGATGGTCGAATATGTGGAAGGACGTCCGATACCTAACTCTTCCATTTCCTTGATCAAACGCGCTTCCGAATATCTCAAAGGTGGTTCTGTAAAGTGTTGATCACTAGTGATCTTTTGTGCTTTATAACTTTGACTTTCTGCTAATTGCGGCAACAAGACATCTTTAGTGGTTTCATAATCAGCGTATAGCTTTAAATAACCATCAAAAGCTAATTGTGATCCATTAGCCACCAATTCACAACCATTTTGGCTGAAATTATAACTAATGGTATTGACCTTAGCACTAGCCATCAAACTTGCTAGTGCCCTAGCATAGATCAATTTATACAGCTTATATTCATCATTGCTTAGATATTGCTTGATCTTTTCGGGTTCATTAGCTAGATTAGATGGACGAATCGCTTCATGGGCATCTTGGCTAGAAGCATCATTTTTCACCTTATAATAACCAACATATTCATTTCCATAAGTGTTAGCGATATGTTCTTTAGCACTTGCGATGAACACATTAGACAAACGGGTACTATCGGTACGCATATATGTAATGATACCTTCCAAACCATTAGCTAACTCAATTCCTTCATACAGCTTTTGAGCAACGCTCATAGTCTTTTTAGCACTAAAGCCTAATTTAGTCGAAGCTTCTTGTTGTAAAGTCGAAGTGATAAATGGTAATTTAGGATCTTTTTTTCGTACTTGGGTCTTGATCTTATCCAACACGAAAGCATCATTTAATCTTGCTAAGATCTCATCCGCTTCGTCTTTGGAAGCAATCTTTGCTTTATTACCATCTATCTTGGTCAAAGCCGCATTGAATTGTTTGCCATCTTCTAAAAAACTAGCTTCAATGGTCCAATATTCTTCGGGAACAAAAGCTTTGATCTCTTTTTCTTTTTCAACGATCAGCTTTAAAGCAACTGATTGTACCCTACCTGCCGACTTGCTTTTGATCTTGTTTTTTAATAACTTAGATAACTTAAAACCGATGATACGATCTAACATCCTTCTAGTTTCTTGAGATTTGACCAGATTGATATCGATCTTGCGTGGATGTTTAAAAGCTTCGATAACTGCATCATGGGTAATTTCATTGAACACAACTCGATTGACATCATCGATATCTTGTTCTAATTCATTTGCCAAATGCCAACTGATAGCTTCTCCTTCGCGGTCTGGGTCGGTTGCTAAATATACTTTATCGCAAGCAGCAACCTGTTTTTTTAAGTCATTGACCACATCTTTTTTACCCTTGGCAATGACATAAGTTGGAGTAAAATTATTTTCAACGTCGATTCCTAGGCCATCTTTGCCCCGAGTAGCTAGATCACGGATATGTCCTTTGCTAGAAACGACCGTAAAATCTTTTCCTAAATATTTTTCGATTGTTTTTGATTTAGAAGGTGATTCCACAATAACCAAATTCTTCATCTTTATCATCCTTTCATTGTTGATTACAATAACTTAATTTATTTAAACTTGCAAGTAAAAAATGCACCAAGTTCTTCCCTAATGATAATATTTGCTCCTTGAAAAAGCAATAAATTACATCCTTCCCCTAGTTCATTATCTAATGCATAAGGCACGCAATAAATCTCTTTACCTAATTCTAAGGCTTCATTTACCGTATGCATGGTTCCACTTTTGACCTTAGCTGCCGTAACATATAAACGCTCCCCCAATGCCGCAATCAATCGATTGCGCCAAGGAAAATGATGCTTAGCTACTTTGACATCATGCGGATATTCGCTGATGATCAAACCATTTTGGCGCATCCTTGCATATAGAAAAGCATTGCTAGCTGGATAACAATGATCCATTCCACTACCAATTATACCAATCGTAAAACTTTTTTCTAGTCCCACTTGATGAACCAAGGCATCTACACCCATGGCCAAGCCGGATACTAACCCATGATCTTGAGCTAGATAATTAGCAACACTAATGGTCATTTCATATGCATAAGCATCGATGATCCGTGAACCAACGATCGATACTTTCGGTTTATCTAACAATTTAAGATCACCTTGATAAAAGATGACCCACGGAGGATAACGTAATTTTCTAAAAGCTAAAGGATATCCTTCATCAAAGATCGTTAGATAAGCTTCTTGGATATCATGGTCTTTTACTTCTTCATTCGCTTTGATGGCCTTAGCGATTTTTTGCCAATCGCCCTGATATTTATAACTAAGATTTGCAACATAACGGCTTTTATCCATTTTATCACCCCTATGTTATAAACAAAAAAAGTTAAATATCCTAAATATCTAACTTCATTTGATCTAAACGATATACTGGTCCATAGGAATGACGATGAATCAAACATGGACCAAAAGCCTCTAAAGCCGCTAGATGCTGCTTAGTGGGATAACCTTTATGTTTAGCAAACCCATATTGTGGATATTGCTGATCATATTCTTTCATCAAGCGATCGCGCGTAACCTTGGCTAAGATGCTGGCTGCAGCGATATTAACACTTTTTTGATCACCTTTAACGATAGCTTCCACGACCTTATCCACCCCATCTAAAGGCATGGCATCAGTTAAACATATCGTGGCATCTAATGATCTAGCGATCGTCTCCATCGTTTTCTTGGTTGCTTGATAAATATTAAGCTGATCGATGGTCTTTTCATCGACGATGATAATTTGGTAAGCTAGAGCATCTTTGATGATGATGTCATATAATTTTTCTCTTTTAGCTTCACTTAGCTGTTTAGAATCATATATCTGCTCATTTTGATAACCGCTAGGAAACACCACCCCAGCAACGACCAAAGGACCCGCTATCGGTCCTCTGCCTGCTTCATCGATCCCCATGACCAATGATGGGTAATATTTTTTTTCATATTCATTGCTGGTATGTTTATTTACGCTGCTTTTTCCCATGTCAAACCTCCCAATTTATCTTGGCGCAATTGTTCGACAAAAAAGCGGTAAGTCCGTTCATAATCTATTTCATCATTAGCCTTGATGAGCTTTTGCTTTTGTGCAATCTTCGCAAAGATCGCATATACATCTTCATCCAATTCGATCTCATATTGCTTTATCAAGCGTTCTGGATAGTAAGCAATCATTTTTTGCATGGCAAACACTGCAATGTCTTCAATATTGACAACTTCATCTTTAATTGCTTTGCATAAAGCCAAGGCTAAAGCAACCTGTTGATCATCAAACTTAGGCCATAATACCCCTGGAGTATCTAATAACTCTAGATCTTTATCCAAGCGCATCCATTGCAAGGCTTGGGTAACCCCTGGTTTATTAGCAACCTTCGCTATTTTTTTCTTAGCGATGGCATTGATCAAAGTACTTTTACCTACATTAGGAATACCTACCACCATTGCGCGAATAGCTCTAGGCTTCATACCCTTAGCTTTCATCCGTGCGATCTTAGCAGCCATTACTTCTTTACAATCATTGATGATTACTTTTTTGGCATTTTCATGAATGCTATCGATTGCTACACAACGGGTATTTTCAGCTGTTAATTGTTTGATCCAAAGCTTGGTTTGGTTTGGATCAGCTAAATCTTTCTTTGCCAAAACGATCAAACGGGGCTTATTGTTGATCAAACGATCCAGCAAAGGATTAGCACTTGCATAAGGTATGCGCGCATCTCTTATCTCTATGACCATATCAACTAATTTTAAAGACTCCTCCATCAACCGGCGAGCCTTGTTCATATGGCCTGGAAACCATTGAATATCCGCCATTAATCCATCACCTTAAATGGCCATAGCATCACATCTACGACCCCCTTGATATCATCATATTTAAAAGCCCCATAATATCTTGAATCTTTAGAATTAGGACGATTATCACCCATCACAAAAAACTCATCACTACCTAAAGTGACTGGTGCAAAATCCTCAGTAAAAACGTCAAAAGTACTAACGTACTCTTGATCAAGATATGTTTGATCTAACGGTTCACCATCGATCATGACAACCCCATTTTCACAGCTAACTGTTTCATTAGGCAACCCTATGACCCTTTTAATGATATATTCTCCGGATTCAAGATGAATGATCACGATATCATCACGTTTGACATCATTGATAAAGGTCTTATAAACGCTAGCAATGCCAAAATCTTTATCTTTCAAAGTTGGATACATTGAATTACCATTAACGCTAATTGGTCTGATCAACACTCTGGTCAAAACATAAACGATGACCAAACTAATGGCTAAGGTCTTCAAAAAATCCAACACGACATCTTTAAATGTATTTTTGCTCATAATATAAAACAAAAAAGTCGATTACTCGACTTTTTATTTCTCCTTAATACGTGAAGCTTTACCAGATAAGCCGCGTAAATAGAATAACTTAGCTCTTCTAACTTTACCAACTCTTACAACGGTAATTTTTTCGATGATTGGTGAATGAACTGGGAAAGTTCTTTCAACTCCAACACCATTAGATTGTTTTCTAACTGTGAAAGTTTCACCGATTCCTTTACCTTTTTTAGAGATTACTAATCCTTCAAATACTTGGATACGAGATTTGTCGCCTTCTTTGATTCTTACGTCAACTTTTACTGTGCATCCTGGTCTAAAATCAGGAATGTCATTACGAAGTTGATCTTTAGTGATTTCATTTACTAAATTTAAATTCATCTTCTTTTCTCCTTTTTTCTATCGATAATTTGTTCATTCATCTTTATTATGATCAGCGGAACAAACCTTACACCATAACGTGCTTTGATATGATAGCACATTTTATTTATCATTGCAAATACTTATTGCATTTCTTCTTTTATTTTAGCTAACATAGCTGCTTGGGTAGCATCTAGCGGATAATCCTCCAATAGATCCGGCCGATTTATTAAAGTTGTTTTCAAAGACATCATCATACGATACTCGGCAATATTTTTATGATGACCGCTCAATAAAACTTCAGGCACCTTTTTACCATCATAGATGCTGGGTTTGGTGTATTGCGGATATTCTAACAAGCCATTTTCAAATGATTCATCAGCGCTTGAATTTTCATCAATGCTGCCTTTTAACAGCCTAATGGTCGCATCAGCCATGACCATTGCTGCCAATTCTCCACCTGTCAACACATAGTCGCCAATACTGATCAATTCATCAACATAGTCATATACCCTAGCATCGATTCCTTCATAATGACCACAAATGATGATCAGATGGTCATAGCGTTTAAATTCATGAGCTTTGGCTTGTTTGAAGATCTTTCCGATAGGGGCTGTTAAGATCACATGAGAATTAGGGGTCTTGATGCTATTTAAGCAATCAATGACCACTTGACATTTTAAGACCATCCCACTGCCACCACCATAAGGGGTATCATCGACATGCTTAAAACGATCTAAAGCAAACTCCCGCATATCAACACATTCAATTTCCACCAAGCCTTTTTCTTGGGCTCTTTTGATGATCGATGTATTGATAAAACCATCAAACATTGCAGGAAATAGGGTCATGATACTGATCTTCATAATAAACCCTCGATCGTTTTGATCCAAATCTTTTGCCGATCAAGATCTACTTTATGGATAAAGGCTTTCACGTAAGGAACCATGCATTTTTTGCCATCTAACAATTCAATGCGAAGATTATTATGGGCCAAGCCTTCTTCTACTTGCAAAACCTTACCAATATGCTTATTATCCATATCATACACTTGTAGATCCTTTAGTTGGAAAAAATAATATTCGCCTGGTGCCAATTGATGAAGACTATCATTGGTTATAAAAAGATCACAACCTTTATATTTCTCCACTAGATTAATGTCTGCCATCTTTGCAAAGCTTAATAAACCATTTTGTTTATGATAACGATAATTACCAACGATAAAAGGAAGATATTGTTGTTCAAACAGCACATACACCGTGTTGCCTATTGCAAAACGTTCTTCTTCAAAATCAGTATAACTTTTGATCTTTAGTTCACCTTTGATCCCAAAGGTATTGACGATAGTTCCTATCTTGATATATTCCATGTCTTTCTCCTAGAAAAAAAGGATGTTATCAAACATCCTATATCGTTTCAAACTTGATAACGATGCGTTTATGATCTGCTAAAGAAGCTACAGACATCATTTGTCTTAAGCTGTTAGCCATGACTCCTTGCTTACCAATCAACTTAGCTACATCTTCATTTTTAGCATAAACATATAGCAAGATTTCATTTTCATTCAAACTAGGCATAACCCTAACATCTAAGGCTTCAGGACTAGTACACATTGGCAAACAAATATTCTTTAAGACCTTTTCTAACTCTACCATAACTATTTACTATGCTTTTCTTCATGGAAAGCTTTCATAACACCTTGAGAAGATAAGATGTTACGTACAGTATCTGATGGTTGAGCACCATTACGCAACCATTTAAGAGCTAATTCTTGATCTAAGATAACTGTTGCAGGATTTGTAGTTGGGTTGTATGAACCGATTGTTTCGATTGAACGACCATCTCTAGGGAATCTAGAGTCTGCTGCAACGATTCTATAAAAAGGAGCTTTCTTTGCACCCATTCTTTTTAAACGTAATTTAACTGCCATTTTTTCTTCCTCCTAAAATTTACTACATAATGATAACACAATTAAATCATGTGTCAAGTATTTTTACTTTACACACCTAAAATTATTTCAAACGATATTTTGGACGGCTAGGTTTATTTGCTTTTGAACCTTGATTCATTAATTTATCCAAAAAGTTTTCATTTAATTTACCGCTTTTTGATAACGAAGTCATTGCATTCATAGCGGTTTTCATCTTTTCGTATTGATTTAACAATTTATTTACATCATTGACCGTAGTGCCGCTTCCGCTAGCGATCCTTCTTTTCATAGAACTACGAATGGTATCTGGATGCGCTCTTTCATACGGTGTCATGCTTTGAATGATCGCTTTAGTGCGCTTCATTTGCTTAGCGCTATCCTCATCATTGATCATATTGCT
>JALEMK010000137.1 GCA_022768265.1 Erysipelotrichaceae bacterium | reverse complement strand
TTTGTAACTAACAAGCTTGTTGACATGCCTGCTGCACATAGTAAAACAATATTTTTCATTATATAACCTCTTATATTATTTACAATAACATTGACACCATTGATAATACGCACCGATCATATTAGCGTCATTTAAAAATTTACATGCAACTATTTCAGGTGCTTTGATCGGAATGTATGGCATCTTAAATAATTGATCACAATTTTTTTTGATCAGTTCGATCAATAAAGGCTGAGCGGATATTCCTCCGCCGATCGCTATTTTTTCTACATCTAGCAACGCTTGAATATTAAACAATTGTACCGCAATATTTTTTGCAAAATTATCGATTCCTTTGATTATTTGTTCATTACCATCATTGGCCATTGCAAAGATTTCTTCACCAGTCCATTGTTCATTGATATTTGTAGCCTTTTGTACTTCTTTAAGCAAACCTAGACTGCCATTTACCGCCCACCATTGGGTAGAAGGCTCAAAAGGAATATTGATATCTGTTAATAATGAAGATACTTCGCCTGAGGCAAAATGCTTACCATAATGAACCTTACGATCTTTAATGATACATCCTCCGATCCCCGTACCTAAGATGGTAACAAAAGCATCATTGACATCATTCAAGCAACCATATCCAACTTCCGCTAATGAAGCACAGCGTGCATCGTTACCGATCCATGCTGGAACTTTATATCTATTGGTTATCTCTTTAGCAAAATAACAATTTTCAATATATCGCAATGCTCCACCGGTATAGGCAAAACCTTTTTGAGAATCTATGACGCCAGGCATGCTGATCGCAATACCATCAAAAGTTTCATCGCAGCCTTCAACGATATCATCCAATGTTTGCCATAAGCTACCTATATCATTTAACGGAGTTGGTTTTTTATTTTGTTTGCTTAAATGGCAATTTTCATCAATGATCGCATATTTGATGGAACTTCCACCAATATCTAATGTTAAAACCTTCACGCTAGATCATCTCCATTACTAGCAATGACCTTTTTAAACCAATAGAAAGAATCTTTGCGACTTCTTTTTAAAGTACCGCTACCATCATCTTGCTTATCAACATAGATAAAACCATAACGTTTGCTCATTTCGCCTGTTGATGCTGAAACAAGATCAATACAGCCCCAAGGTGTATATCCCATCAAATCTACGCCATCTTCTTCAACAGCTTTGATCATTTGTTCAATATGACGACGCAAATAAGTAATACGATAGTCATCATGGATGCTACCATCTGCTTCCACCTTATCATATGCGCCTAAACCATTTTCTACGATGAACAAAGGCAGACGATAATGATCTTGGAACCAGTTCAACGCATAGCGAAGACCAATCGGATCAACTTGCCAGCCCCAATCACTAGCTTCGACATAAGGGTTGCGCACTAGATCATTGGTTTCATCATAATCATAGTAAACATTGCCTTCTTTTTGCCCAATCGCAAAAGACATATAATAAGAAAAACCAATATAATCTACACATCCTTCTTTTAAAGCTGCTAGATCTTGCTTGGTAACATCCATTTCATATCCTTTTCTTTGCCACAAAGCTGTAATATTAGCTGGATATTCTCCAAACACATGGACATCTGTGTAGTAATAACGTTTTTCCATTGCTTTATGAGCCATCAAAATATCTTCAGGTTTGCAGGTAGCTGGATAAATTGGACACATCGCGATCATGCAACCTAGCTTAAATTGAGGATTGACCATTCGTGCTTTTTTAATAGCTAAAGCACTCGCAACTAATTCATAGTGTGAAGCCTGATACATAACTTGTTCCTTGATATCATCATTACGATAAATAATACCTGAATCACCGTAAATGCTACCCTCACTATTAAAGTTAGCTTGGTTGTTGATCTCATTAAAGGTCATCCAATATTTAACTTTATTTTGATAACGTTCAAAACAAGTAGTTGCAAACTTAACAAATAAATCAATCAAACGACGATCACGCCATCCACCATATTTTTCAACCAAAGCATTTGGCATTTCAAAATGACTTAAGGTAATAACTGGTTCGATGCCATATTTTAAGCATTCATCAAACATATCATCATAAAACTGTAAGCCTTGTTCATTAGGTACTTCTTCTTCACCCGTAGGATATATCCTGGTCCATGCAATCGAAGTTCTAAAACACTTAAATCCCATTTCTGCAAACAAAGCAATGTCTTCTTTATAATGATGATAAAAATCAATTGCTTCATGGTTAGGGTATATTTCTCCTTCTACGACTCCATCTGTAATTCTTCTATGAATACCATTGCCTCCAACTGTCATTACGTCTGCTATAGATAATCCTTTACCACCAGCATTATATCCGCCTTCTAGTTGGTGTGCAGCAACAGCTCC
>JALEMK010000094.1 GCA_022768265.1 Erysipelotrichaceae bacterium | reverse complement strand
GTAAGATATCTAGGATCTTTTCAGCATAACTTTTATGTTTACATGGCACTAATACATGTTCGATTCGCGGGTTGAACTTATTATCATCCTTGATCTGGATAGTTTGAGGATTAGCCATATATTTTTTCAAAAATGGTCTTAATGCTTGCGGAATAGTAGCACTAAATGCTAACATCTGCAAGTCATGGCCCATTCGTGAACATATAGCATCAACATCATCCAAGAAACCAAATTCTAAGGTCATATCAGCTTCATCAACTACAAAAATCTTAGCTTTATCAACTCTTAGGATCGATTCTTGTAAAAATAAATCTTTGATCCTTCCAGGTGTTCCGATAACCATATGCGGTTGCTTTTTCAAGCTATCGCTCATCTTGTCTTTTTCAATACCTCCGGTGATCAAACGAATATTGAAGGCAGGATTTACCTGTTGCATCATTTTGGCACGATTATAGATCTGTAAAGCTAATTCTCTAGTCGGTGCCGTAATCACGGCTTGAACTTCATCAATAGATGGATCGATCATATTAAAAAGTGGAATCAAAAACGCATGAGTTTTTCCGGTTCCTGTATCAGATATCGCAATTACGCTTTTATGTTTTAATACTTCATTTATTACAGCTTCCTGTATTTTAGTAGGATGTTCAAAATTGTTTTCGTGGATAAAATTTAAAACATCAGCATTCAAATTAAAATCTTGAAATGTTTTCATGGTATCATCCTTTCTAATGCCTTATAATTATACTAGATTAAAGGAGAATTAGCTATATGGAAATTATTCCGGTCGTCCCTCGCGGATATTGCAAAGGCGTTTATCGGGCCATCAAGATTGCCAAACAAACAGCGTTAGAATACCCTGATCAACCTATCTATATGTTAGGCATGATCGTACATAACAAATATGTGGTCGAAGCATGTAAATTATATGATATCCAATGTATAGAAGATAAACATTTAACTCGCTTAGAACTATTAGATAAAATTAATGAAGGGGTCGTTATTTTTACGGCCCATGGTGTTTCACAAAAAGTAAAGGATAAAGCAACAGCAAAAGGCTTGATCGTGGTCGACGCTTCTTGTGAAGATGTCTTGAAGACTCATGATACGATCCTTTCTCATATCGAACACGGTGATTGTATCTATATCGGTAAAAAAAATCATCCTGAGGCTGAAGGTGCTTGCGGTCTAGCTGAAAATGTTTACTTAGTCTCGACCAAAGAAGATATCGATCAATTGCCTCCATTGCACAATGTCTTAATTACCAATCAAACGACCATGAGCATCATGGAAATCCAAGCAATGATCGATCATGCCTTGCAAAAATATCCTCAAGCAAAAGTTGCGGATGAAATTTGCAATGCGACCCGTATTCGTCAACAAGCCATCTTAAATTTAAAAGATATCGATTGTTTGATCGTCGTCGGCGATCCAACATCGAATAATAGTAAAAAATTAAAAGATATTGCGCAAAAACACATTCCTAAGATCTACATGATCGAAACGGTCCATGACCTACAGGAAGATATGTTTGCTGAAGTTAAACGCTTAGCGATCACTAGTGGCGCTAGTACCCCTACCTATCTGACCGAACAAATCATCCAAACCATCCAAGAATATGATCAAACGCATATATTAAACAAAAAGCCTATCGAGATCGATAAGATCCTCGACTAGGCTTTTAATTTTGCTATTTCTTCTGCTGTTAATAAACGATATGAACCTTCAGTCAAAGTTTCATCCAAAAGCAAATTTTTCATTCGAATACGTTTTAAGTTAACTACTTGATTACCCACGGCTTTTAACATCCTTTTTACTTGATGATATTTTCCTTCGCATATAACCAATGAAATTTGACTTTCATTGATGATCGTTACTTTAGCTGGCAAACATTGTTCACCGCCATCAATGATAATTCCCTTTTCGATCATTGCAATATCTTGTAGGCTTAACGGATGTTCGATATCTACTAAGTATTCCTTTTCGATATGTTTTTTATTGGATAAAAGCTGATGCGCTAATTGACCATCAGTGGTTATCAAACATAGACCGGTAGTATCGATGTCCAAACGTCCTACACAAAACATATCACTATTATAAATATCGATCAAATCCATTACCGTTGCGTGCAGATCATCTTCATTTGCACTAACATATCCTTTTGGCTTATTTAACATGATATAGTAATTTTCTTGATATGGACAATGCACCTCATCAACTAATACAACATCATCTTCACCGATCTTTAGATCGTCATCTTTGACAAGGATACCATTGACCTTGACCCTTTGGCTTCTGATCAATTTTTTTACTTCTTTTCGTGATCCATAGCCACTTTTAGCTAATAATTTATCTAATCTGATCATCTTTTCGCAACCTTTCTAAATAAACTTTTAAAAGATGTGAAATTAAAGATTTTCTGCGGTAAATGTAAGATCGCACTTGTATATAAATAAACGATCAAACAAACTACCCCATATATCCCTAGGGTGATAAAGGTTGAAGATTTAGAATTATAATCAAATTGTAAACCCATATAATTTAATAAATAAAATGCCCCATTTACGGCTAATAGACATACGATCATTTTAACTAGACGCAATAAAACACGATGATAGGTTACCCCAAAACGATTGCTGATGCATTGCAAATTCAAAAAAATGATCACACATGAGGTCAAGACCGAACTAGTGATGGCTCCAATATACCCAAAAGCTTTGATCATAGGATAAAAAGAAACGCATTTGACGATAAATCCAATCAGCAAATAAGAAATATTTCTTTTGCGTTGCCTTAAGGTCATCATCATAGAAGTACAAATCGGTGAAATGGTGCCCGTAATGGCCAATAAACTAGACCATGCCAATGCTTCTTGCCCATAATCTAAATTTGCATTGCCATACATCAAATAATAGATAGGTCTAGCTAAGACTAGTAAGCAAAAACACATGGGCATCGCAATATATAATACTGTGTCTAAACAATCAAGAACGTTTTTTTGCAGCCCTTTCCAATCATGTTTTTCCAAAGAAATGGTCAAATATGGCACGATACCACTAGAAAAACCTAAAGCCAGTACTTGAGGAATAGATGTTAGCTTATTACATTGTACCTGAATGATTCCCTCTAACAACTTAGCTTCTTCATAAGCATATCCGCCTTGTGCCATCGCACTTTGGAAAAAGTTCGTATTAACAAAATCCATGCTGCTGCCTAAGATGCTCGAAACAAAAAACGGGATCCCATAAGCAATGATCTCGATGAAAATCTCTTTTTTCGGTCTTGCTGAACCCTTTTGCATCCTCGCTGCTCGATTGATGACATAGTAATTCTTCTTATCAAAATATAAAAAGTAAACGATCGTTGCCAAAGCAGCGATAGAAATAGATACAATAGCTGTATAAACCGAAGCAATACCATTAAAATGTAAACCATATACCGCAATTGCTCCTAACAACAATAAGGAAACAACACGTACCAATTGTTCTAAGACCTGGCTAAAGGCATAAGCTTTTAATTCCTTTAAGCCTTGATAAAAGCCCCGAAAGCTGCTCAAAAAAGGAACCAAGAAGATTGCTACCGATAAGATCATAAACAAATTTCTTTGGGTTGCAATATCATTGGCTGTACTATTTGGTCCAAGGATCAATGAAGATAATGGCTGAGATAACAACGCAAAGATGATCGCCATGATAAAGCCACTGGTCAATAAGATCGAAGTAGAAAGCTTACGAATCAAAACTACGGTCTTATAATCCTCACGATCAGCATACTTGGCTACTAAAGCAGCAACCGCAAATGGTATACCAGCACTACAAACCTGTAATAACAAATCATAATATGTATAGGTCTTGCTATAAAAAACCATGTTGGTTTCTCCCGCCATGGCTGTAAAAGGAACGATATATAATAAACCTAAAGCTTTCGAAATAAAGATGCCTGCGGAACTAGTCAAAGCTCCAGCAATAAAAGATTGTTTGCGATTACCCTTCATCATGCACCTACATTTTTAGTATCTTGGCTAACATTTTCAACAAAATCATAACCAGACATATTTAGTTCTATTTGATAAAATTCTCTAAATGACTTGCTCTTATCATTATTATCCCAAGTAACGATCAAATCTAAAACAATGTTGTCGCTAGTTGCTTCCCCACTTAAGACAATGCCTTTTTGAAATCCTAGTTCCGTATTGACTTGATAAGGAACCATATTCACGATGCTGTCATCAAAAATACCGACCGTTGGTAGTAAGACACTGTCGTTTTCATTCATCGTATAGCTATTTTCCATTACCATTGCTTTGATATTGAACATCGCAACGCGTGGATTATCAATAAAAACATAGTATAGATACTTGCCATCTGGTAGTTCGCTCATCTCTGCACTAACATCGAAGTATTCGCTGCCAGCAACATACTTATTATTCTCTTTGATCGCAGTGTAATATGCTTGATAGGTATATTGCTGCGAAGTTAAATTCTTCTTATCTATTCCTGAACATCCGCTCAGAAAAACTACTAGTAAAATAACCAAGATTTTTTTTACCATAGTCTATTCACCTCAAAGTAAATTATAACAAAAAAGTGCTATTTTTCATAGCACTAAAACTCACATACAAAATAGTTCTTCTTACCTTTTTTGATGATGCTGAATTCTTTATCGTATGCTTCATCTTTATTCATCTTAAATTCTAAGCTATTTTGCTTTTGTCCATTGACCTGAATTGATCCTTGATTGATAAGATCTCTAGCTTCACGTTTACTTGAACAAATATGACCATTTACCAAGCAATCGATCAACAGATCACCATCATTGATCTTAAATTTCTTTGCTGAAGCCAAGCCTGCTTTTAATTGTGCTGGTGTTAGGTCGTTGATATTACCTTTAAAGAAGGTTTCCGTAATTTTTAAAGCATCATCTAATGCTTCTTGACCATGAACCAATTGTGTCATTTCTGCAGCAAAAG
>JALEMK010000065.1 GCA_022768265.1 Erysipelotrichaceae bacterium | reverse complement strand
GCCAAATTCTTTCAGCACATAATCTTTGATTTCCTGATAGGTTGCTTTCAACTCGGCACTGGTTGCATCCAGTTCGTCTAGGTCTAAGTCGATCTCTATCGTATCATCTGGCTTTTGTTGGGACAAAAGAACTACCGTCTCAACATGATTGGTCATTGGGAACATATCAACTGGTTGGATGGTTTCTATTTGATAGCCATATGATGATAAGATCTTGATATCTCTTGCTAAGGTTGCTGGATCACATGATACATACACTAAGCGTTTAGGATCAAAGATATTGATTGCTTCTAATGTTGCTTGATCACAACCTTTGCGTGGTGGATCGACGATGACCACATCCACATGTTGTTGACGATCTAGTAACATCTTTGCCCCAATTTTGGCATCAGCATTGATGAATTCGATATTATCGATGCCATTGTTTTGCGCATTGATCTTTGCATCTTCAATAGCGGGTGCAACGATTTCGATTCCAAATACTTTTTTAGCATGTGGTGCAGCTAATAAACCGATCGTTCCCGTACCACAATATAGATCGACCACGATATCATCTTTAGTGATATTAGCGTATTTGATAGCTAGATCATATAGATGTTTGGTTTGAGCAGGATTGATCTGATAGAAAGATTTACTAGAGATATTAAAGTACATCCCATTTAATTCTTCTTGGATCATCGCTTTACCATATAATACTTCTTCATGATTACCTAAGATCACATTGGTTTCCTTGTCATTGATATTGACGATGATGCTTTGAATTTGTTTGAAATTGGTATGTAATTCTTCTGCTAATTCAGTTAACTTAGCAAACGGATATTTTCTAACGATGAATACGACCATGATCTGATCAGTGTTATGAGCATGCTTGATCAAGACATGACGAAAATATTGCCCGATTCCTAGATCTTGCAGGCGCTTTTTGATATATTGGATCAATTCATTAGATAATTTGGTTTGCACCAAACAATCCGTAAATTCGATGATGTCATTAGAATGTTGACGATAAAAGCCCGCTTTGACCTTACCATCTTTGTCTAAAGCAAATGGTACCTGTACCTTATTACGATAACGATATGGATCATCCATATCTAGCACATCATTAACATGAGGTTCCATATTGGCAATGCTTCTAAAACAATCTTTGACCAGTTGGGTTTTAAAAGCAGCTTGTTCATGTCGATCCATATGTTGTAGATGACATCCTCCACATAACTTATATACTGGACATATTGGTTCTTGGCGATGCTTAGATGTTTCCATCAACTTTAACACTTTGCCATAACCATAATTTTTTAACATCTTGACGATCAAGATCTCAGCCGTTTCATCTTTGATGATGCCTGGTACAAAAAAGACGATATCATCATATTTAACGATACCCATGCCTTCTTTGTTATAACCACTACATTTTCCTATAAATTTATCATTCTTTTTCATATGTCTATTATAACAAAAAAGCATTTGCGAACATAGCAAATGCTTTAATTTTATTCAGCAGTTTCTGTAGCAGGTGTTTCTTCAACTTCACCTGATCCTACGGTAATATCTCCTGCTTCCTCTGTTGGTTGAGGATTATTTTTCTTTTCTAGATCATCTCTTAATTGTTGTGCTAGCTCTGCATCAACTGGTTCTGATACCACTTGTTGGCTCGCTTTTTCCATATTAGATGTCTTTAACTGTATTACATATACAAAGTTATCAGTTTTTTCACTATCTGGTACATTGTATACATGTACTTCACAATCATACATCTTCATACCATTTGCTTGTGAGAAATAAGTATTTTCATCTAATACGGCAATAACTTCATTATAAGCTTGTGAAGCCATCGATAAAGCTTCATCTTTGCTAGCTGTATCACTGATATCTACATTGACCCTTAAAGTTGCGGTAGCCATATCAACAGTAGCTTTTTCAACACCACTTAAACCTGAAACTCGATCTTCGATCTCACTCAATTGAGCTTTGGTAATAGCGGGATCTAAGTTATTTTCATAACGATCTCCAATTATTGGTTTACCTGTATCTAAAGATGCGCTAACCAAGAACCATCCTAAGATCAAAAATGGAATTGCTAAAATGATACAACCAGTGATCAAGATGATATCTGCTTTACGCATTTTTTTCTTTGCGCTTTTTGTCTTAACATGTTTACTAGTTTTCTTTGTAGCCATATATTATCTTCTCCTAATATATCTATTCTACTAGATTTATAGTGATAATGCTAGTTATTTATTAGTTTTGCTAATTCTTCCAATAATAATTGGTTAGCCATTTGTGGATTAGCTTGTCCTTTAGATTTCTTCATAACTTGTCCAACCATAAATTTCAAGGCACGATCTTTACCATTTTTATAGTCTTCAACTGATTGAGTTTGTTCAGCTAATACTTCTTTGACGATGGCTAGGATTGCTGATGAATCACTAACTTGTTTTAGGCCTTTGGCTTCAACGATTGCTTTTGGATCTTTATCTTGCATGACTTCAGGTAGCACGATATCTTTTGCTTGAGAATTACTGATTTCCTTGGCATCGACCATGTTGATCAATTGTCCTAGATATTCACAGTTGATCTTAGCAAAGCTGCCATTGTTCTTATTGATCCAAGCGCTGACATCACTTAACATCCAGTTACATGCCATCTTTGGATTTTTAGCAGTTTTCATGACTTTTTCATAAGTATCAGCTAGTTCTTTATTTGCGATCAAGACACTGATATCATAATCATTCAAACCATATTCTTTTGCATAACGTTCTTTGCGAACATCTGGTAATTCTGGTAATTCTTCTTGGATCTTTTTGATCCAATTTGCATCTAGCATGATTGGGAAGATGTTTGGTTCTGGGAAGAACTTATAATCGACATTACCTTCTTTTTTACGCATCAAGACCGTCTCTTTTAAATTTTCATCATAACGACGAGTAGCTTGTTCGATCTTTTCGCCTTTTTCTAATAGTTCTTTTTGACGAGCTACTTCATAATCAATAGCTTTTTGAACATTGGCAATGCTATTTAAGTTTTTGATCTCATTTTTTGTGCCAAAAACATTTGAACCTTTAGGTTTTAAGCTAACATTGACATCGCAACGCATCGAACCTTCTTCCATCTTGACATCACTAACCCCTAGATAATACAAGGTTTGACGTAAAGCTTCCACATAAGCAGCAGCTTCTTTACCATTTTGCATGTCAGGTTCACTAACGATTTCTACTAAAGGAGTTCCCGCACGGTTATAGTCGATCAAGCTGATATCATTTAGATGGAATTGCTTGGCAGTATCTTCTTCCATATGGATACGATTGATCCTGATCTTTTTCTTTTCGCCTTCCACATCGATCATGATATATCCATTTTTACCAATTGGATGGAATTGTTGAGTAATTTGGAAACCTTTAGGTAGATCGCTATAATAATAGTTCTTACGATCGAATTTTACCAATGGATCGATTTCTAAATGTAAAGCCGTACAAATTTGAATGGCTTTTTTTACTGCTTCTTTATTAACACACGGCATGGTCCCAGGATGACCTAGATCAACTTCATTGACACAGGTATTAGCTTTGGCCCCAAAGACACATGGTGCACTTGAAAACATCTTCGTAGCTGTTTTTAATTCACAATGGATCTCAATTCCAATGACTACATCGTATTCCATTATGCTCCCTCCTTTTTAAGATCTTTTAGGCCAGTAATTGTTTCGATACCTGCAGCGATGTTAAACATACCTACTTCATCAAAGGCCTTACAAGTAATATTTACCCCTAATGGACAACCATCTCTAAAGCCCATCGGTAAGGTCATGCTTGGATATCCCGTAAAGTTACCAATGATCATATGATTTTCTACTATCAAGTATTCATTAGATAATTCATCTCGGCCATGATCATCTAATTTAGGTGCGACATCATTGCTTGCTGGAGCAATCAAACAATCATAGCTATCAAGACACTTTTTAATTTCTTCACAAATCAAACGGCGTACTCTTTGCGCTTGTCTAAACAATTTTTCTTGGTTTTCAACAAATAAGCCATAGCTTCCAATAACAAAACGTTTGCGGATCAAAGAACCAAAGCCAGCAGTACGTGAATTGATCATGATTTCTTCAACGTCCTTACCATCTTTTCTTACGCCAAAGCGAATACCATCTAAGTTTGAGTGATTAGCCGTTGCTTCACAATTGGCAATTAGGTAATAAGTTGGTAGGATAGCTTTTAATAGATCCTCATCAAAGCTTACTTGTTCTACGATGGCACCTTTTGCTACCATTTTGGCTAATAGATCATCAAAGATAGCTTTGGTATCAGGATTGCTTAAACCATCATAAACATTTTTAAAAACTGCAATTTTTTTACCTGTTAGATCGCTATTTAATAATTCATGATATTTATCTACTGGTGCATTAGCACTTGTCATATCTAGATCATCACGTCCTGCTAATACTTCTAAAGCTATTGAGGCATCTTCCACGCTACGCGTAAAATAACCTACATGATCCAAACTAGATGCATACGGAATGATACCATAGCGCGAAATACGTCCGTATGTAGGTTTTACGCCAATTACCCCACAATATGCCGCTGGTTTTCTAACTGAATCACCCGTATCTGAACCAATAGCAAAATCCACAGCCCCACTAGCTACGATGACTGCACTTCCCCCACTTGATCCTCCAGACATCCTAGTTGGATCCCATGGATTTAAACATGCTCCAATATTACTAGTTAGATTGGTACCACCCATTGCTAATTCATCCATATTGGTCTTGCAAATACTAATAGCGCCAGCTTGTTGCAATTTTTTTACGATCGTTGCGTCATAGATAGGCACATAATCATTTAAGATATTGCTACAAGCGGTCGTTTTGATATCTTTGGTACATACATTATCTTTTAAGGCAATTGGTACCCCTAGCATCTTACCTTCACTTGGAAGGTTAGCTAATTGTTGGCTAGGATCGATAAAAGTAACGACATCATTGTATAGCTCATGACTTTTATGAGCTTTGCGCAATGCCTCATTAACATTGCTTTCCACATTTTCACGATTGTAATCTTTAAACATCTTATTTTACCACCTTTGGCACGACAAAATGCCCTTCTTTGCTATCTTTAGCATTTTTTAATGCTGCTTCTTGTGAGCAAACATTTTCTACTTCATCTTCTCTTAAAAACACCGTTGGTGTTTCAAAAGGATAGACCATTTCTTCAACATTAGTTGTGTCAATTGCCGCTAATAATGATAATTGCTTTTGCAAGGTATCAAATTCTTGGGCAATATCTTGCGCTTCTTCATCGGATAGATCAAACATGATCTGATGCGCAAGTTGTTTAAAATAAGCTATATCTTTCATCTTATCATCAACTCCTTCAATGATTTTATCACATTCTAGTTTTCAATTAAACTTGCAAATTCATCTTCTTCCATGATCTGCAAACCTAATGCTTGAGCTTTTTGTAATTTTGAACCTGCTTCGCTACCAACGATCACGATATCCGTTTTTTTGCTAACGCTAGATACGATGATAGCCCCTTGTTGTTCTAACAATTCCTTGGCTTCATTGCGCGTAAAGCGTTCTAACGTTCCCGTTAAGATTACTTTCTTACCAGTAAAATAAGAAGTTGTTTCCATGACTTGTTTTGGTTGGGTCATATTTACCTTATCAGCTTTTAGACTTTCGATCAATTGGACATTGGCACTATCCTTAAAGAAAGATACGATTGCATCAGCTGTGATCTCACCAATATCATCAATTGACTGTAATTGTTCGATGGTTGCTTGTTGTAAATTATCCATCGTTTCAAAATGATTGGCTAATACCTTAGCAGCTTTTTGCCCTACTTGGCGGATACCTAGACCAAAGATCAATTTATCCAAGCTATTGTGCTTGCTTTTTTCAATGGCAGCAATCAAATTATCATAAGATTTTTGCCCAAATTTATTGGTCGCGATGATTTCCGCTTGATGATCTTCGATATGATAGATATCTTCGATCTTACGGATCCAGCCTTTTTCATGGAAGATCTCAACTCTTTTTTCTCCAAGGGTATCGATATTCATCGCATCCCGCGAAGCAAAGTGCGCGATCGCACTAACAACGCGAGCTGGACAATCATTATTGATACAATAATGTGCCGCTTCATCTTCAAACCGATGCAATGGCATATGACATATCGGACAAACCGTTGGAAAAACAAACGGCTTTTGTAGATCACTACGTTTTTCTTTGATGCTGCTGACAACTTCTGGAATGATATCGCCCGCTTTGCGGATGATGACCTCATCATGGATACGGATATCTTTTAATTTGATCTGATCTTCATTATGTAAGGTCGCAAAGCTCACTACGCTACCAGCTAATTTAACTGGTGTCAAACGCGCATTAGGGGTACACTTCCCGGTTCTACCTACAGTAATAAAGATATCTTCACAGATCGTTTTAGCTGTTTCAGCAGGAAATTTATAGGCGATGGCCCAGCGTGGCGTCCTAGCATTAAAACCTAAGACCTGTTGCAAATTGTAATCATTGACCTTGATAACGATACCATCGATATCATAGGCTAGTTCTTCACGCATATCGGCAATCTTTGCAATAAAGCTTTCAATTTGTTGGATATCTTCACAAATGGTTGCTAGTGGATTGACCTTAAATTTTAAGGTTTGTAACCAATCCAAAGCCTGTTTTTGCGAATTGATCGGGACATCTTGGCCACTTGGGATATGATACCAATAAGCATCCAATTTACGCGAAGCCGCGATCTTTGAATCTAGTTGTCTGATCGAACCCGCAGCTGCATTACGACAATTCGCAAAAACATCTTGATTTTCTTGTTTGCGCTTTTCATTTAATTTGGCAAACACATCGCGAGGCATAAAAACTTCGCCTCTTATTTCTAATGGTTCAAGATAGTCGATGGTCATCGGCAAGCTTTTGATCGTTTTGACATTTTCACTAACATCTTCGCCAATGGTTCCATCTCCTCGGGTAACTGCTTGTTTAAATTGACCATTTTCATATAAGATCGACATTGCTAAGCCATCGATCTTACATTCTAAACAATAGGTGCATTTTCCTACTTCATTTTCTACTCTTTGAACCCAATTTTCGATTTCTTCTAAATTAAAAACATCAGCCAAAGACATCATCGGTCTTTGATGAGTTACTTTATTAAAGCTATCTAAGACCTTACCTCCAACTCTTTGGGTTGGACTATTAGGATCAAATGCTTCAGGATATTTCGCCTCTAATTCTTCAAGTTCGCGATATAACATATCATATTCCACATCACTTACCGTTGGCTGATCTAAAACATGATACTCATAATTATAACGACTGATTACCTTGCGTAATTCTTGTAATCTTTCTTTTGACATACTTTACCTCTATATCTTCTTTAATGATGGATGATTAGCAACG
>JALEMK010000057.1 GCA_022768265.1 Erysipelotrichaceae bacterium | reverse complement strand
TCAATTTCTTCTTGGATCGTACGATCCATATTGGTGTAGATGGTCATACCATATGAAGCAGGATCCTTGCCAGTTAATTCAGTTGCTTCTTGAATGACGACATCGATATAGCTTTGATATTGGCTAGCTGTATCTTCGTCTTTACCTTCACCAACTAATTGATCTTCAATGTTGATCGATTTAAATAAAGTACATTCCTCTTCCGAAATATAGCCATGATAGGCCATCATATCCAAAACTTCATTTCTACGTTTAGTTGATTTATCTAAATAGTAATAAGGGTTATAACCATTAGGGGCATTGATGATTCCAGCTAACAATGCACTTTCGGCTACATTTAGCTCACCAGCATTTTTTCCAAAATAATATTGCGCTGCTTTTTGGACACCACGAATATTACCACCAAAATTTAATTTATTAAGGTAAAGTTCAAAGACGGCCTTTTTATCAAGTTGGTTATCTAGTTCCATAGCTAAGACGATTTCCTGAACCTTACGTCCGATTTTTTTAGGAGCTAAAGTTCCGCCGGTATCGACATCATCGGTTTGGAAATAAGTGTTTTTAACCAATTGCATGGTCAAGGTTGAACCACCTTGAACAAAGTCACCAGCTTTTAATACGGCTAGACCACTTTTGAAAAAGCGGGGGATATCAAAACCGAAATGCTCAAAATAACGCGAATCTTCGATAGCTAATACGGCATCGATCAAAGATTCTGGCATTTCATTGTAAGAAATGTTTTCTCGAAGATATGCACCAAGCTCAGCTACAGTATTACCATCTTTGTCGTACATGATGCTAGATTCATTACTGACAAAATCTGTTACTTGTAATTCAGGTTTATCTTCCAGCATGGTAAAACTTATGCTTATACCTACAGCAAAAACGATAATTTCTAATAGTACACAAAGACATACGATCCATGTAAAGACCAAACGTATCTTTTGCCATTTGGTTCTTTTAGGGTGTTTTGGAGCTTTTAGTTGAACATCTTCTAATTTGTTGAGAATTTTGGTTTGTTCAATGTCTTTTTTGCTCATTTTCATTCTCCTTAGTTTAACCTTAATATTTTATCATATATTTAATGTATTTGTTTAAAATATTGTATTGCAATGCAATCTAAGCCAGTATGAACGCTAACAACATTACATAGTTTGATGATTTGGGTTTTCGCACAAGGAATTGCTGCACTGATCATTTCTTGCACTTGTTGGGCTTTTTCTGGACAATTAACATGAGCGATGGTTATTAGATAATCTTCTTGTTCATTGATATCTGCTTGGATATTTTCAATTGTCTTACCTAAAGCCTTTTGGTAAGTACGTACTTTATCTAAGACATCGATCTTGCCATTAGTATCTTTATTGATCTTTAAGATCGGGACGATCTTTAAAAGGCCAGCTAATAAAGCGGCAGTGGCATTTAAACGTCCTCCACGTTTTAAATGTTGCATATCGCTAGGTAAGATCAAAGTATTACAACTGGCAATGATGGCCTCAGTTTTTGGTAAGATCTCTTCAAGTGATTGACCAGCTTCAAACCATTTTTTGATCTGAATGATCAAGTATTCTTGGACAACGGCCGTAACATAAGTATCGATGCAAATCAGCTTAAGATCGAAGTTTTTAGCAGTAGCCTTTAAGGTATCGATGGTAGAACTTAAACCATTGCAAATACATACAGCAATGACTAGATCATAATTTTCGTCCTTTAATCGTTGCATTAAGTTTACGATATTACCTAGCGCTGGTAATGATGTCGATAGAACTTTTTTAGCTTTTAATAAAGACACTAGCTCATCAGTTCTTAATTGTTCCATGTCTTGATAATTTTTTTGTTCATCTGTGATCTGTAATGGTAAGCAAAAGATGCCTTGATCTTCAAAATAGGCAAGATCTTTGCCAGTTCCTGTATCAGTTATATATGCAATTTTCATATCCTTGCTCCTATTTAAATATTATAACAAATAAATTTTATAACCTTTGAACGCTTGAATCAATATATTGTGATAAAATAAATTAGAGGTTTTACGTTTATGATTCATTTACATGCTGTTAGTGCTTATACATTATTAAATAGTACCTTAACGATTGACCAATTGATTCATCATACGCAAGCATTGGGTTTAAAAAGCGCTTGTTTGAGTGATCGCCATGTCATGTATGGGGCAATGGAATTTAAGAAAAAATGTGAAAAAGCTAATATCAAGCCATTATACGGCATGATCGTTGAGGTGGTTGATGAAGATCGTTTGATATCTATGGAACTGATTGCTAAAAACGATCGAGGATTTCAAGCTTTAATGCATATTGCGACATACCTAAGTTCTCATGAAAATTATCCTTTATCATCATTGGTTGACCATAGTGATGATCTTGTGATCATCGTCTTTGCTGATGAAGGGCAGATCGAAAAAGCCATGATCGCTGAAGCAGAACAAGAATTGCTAGGACATTTGAGCTATCTGCAAGAAAGACTTTCCTTGTTTTATATGGCCATATCATTAAATGAATCGTCCTTTTGGAAAGTTAAAAACGATTTATTAAAAGCTTGCTGCACAAGGTTAAAGATCAAAACTGTAGCCATCAACAAGATCTACTATGCCAAGGAAGAAGATAGCTATAGCTACAAGATCATCAGAGGGATCAAAGAAAATAAATTGATCAATGATCCTTCTTTACCACTTATCAAGTCACGCTATATCAAATCAGAAAGTCAGATGTGCAAGGAATATGAAATTGGTGATCTGATGGCTACAGAAGAGATAGGAATGATGTGCAATGTGCAAATGCACTATGCTAAAGCTAACATTCCTGTTTATCCTAAACAAAATAAAGTAACCAGCTTTGAATACTTAAAACAATTATGTATGTTTGGTTTGGCAAGACGCTTGAATAATCAAATAGCCCCGCATTATAAACAACGGTTGTTATATGAGCTAAGCATCATCGAAAAAATGCATTTCGAAGATTATTTCTTGATCGTATATGATTTCATCCTCTATGCGAAAAAGCATGATATCTATGTTGGACCAGGGCGAGGAAGTGCGGCTGGCAGTTTGGTGAGTTATTGCTTGGGCATTACCGATATCGATCCATTAAAATATAATTTGTTGTTTGAAAGATTTTTAAATCCAGAAAGAATATCGATGCCGGATATCGATACTGATTTTCCTGATGATCATCGTGATGAGATCATCGATTATGTTTATGAAACTTATGGCAAACAACATGTGGCTCATATCTTAACCTTTAATACCTTAGGGGCCAAGCAAGTAATCAGAGATGTCGGTAAGGTACTGAATATTCATAGTTTTGAGATCGATAAGGTAGCTAAGATGATTCCTAATACGCCTAAGATCACTTTAAGCAAGGCGTTGCAAGATAATCAGCGCTTGCTTGCTCTTTATCAACAAGACAAAAAAATCAGGCAATTGATCGATGAAGCCATGAAATTGGAAGGATTGCCGCGACATACCAGTATCCATGCGGCTGGTATCGTCTTAAGCAAACAAAAGTTAGAGGATATCATACCTTTGATCAATGATCATGACGATCATATGATCACGCAGTATACCATGGAATATTTAGAAGAACTAGGTTTGATCAAAATGGACTTTTTGGCCTTAAGAAATTTAACGATCATCGATGATACCGTTAATTTGATCCATCATCAAGATCTAACCTTTGATATCTTAAAAATTCCGTTGGATGATGCGAAGACCTATAAATTAATTAGACAAACAGATACGGTGGGGATCTTTCAGCTAGAATCAGATGGTATGCGAAATCTTTTAAGAAAGATCCAACCAACATGTTTTGAAGATATTGCCTTGACCATTGCATTATTTAGGCCAGGGCCTATGGAAAATATCGATATATTTTTAAAGAATAAAAATGATCCATATCATATTCAATATCCTTGCAAGGAAGTAGAGGATATCTTGAAAGAAACATATGGCATCATGATTTACCAAGAACAAATCAGTACGAAGCGTTAACCTGAAAATCAAAGTGATAGGAAGGTTTATTAGAAAACTATATTTTCGAACATGGAAATGATAGGGCAACGCCTTGAAGCCATGTCGCTAAGAGTTCCCACATGCGTTAGTTAATACCATGAACTAGGGTATGAAGTTGGGTAAAACAGCAGACCTTGAGCCTAAGTCTAATAGATATGGCTTATCATGCTGCGTCGCGTCGTTAAGATTTATATGATTAGCATGTATCAATAATGATACTGACAAACTTTCGAAAGTACGGCTCCTTAGTTTTTGGGTGATCGAAAGATCTAGTTGATCAATGAGGTAAAGTAAGGTTTGATTTATTGAAATACCTTAACATGTCAAGGGCATGTTCAAATTGATCGGGGTCAAAGAAAGGATCTAAGTAAATCGATGATAGAAAATATGGAACGCTGAAAGTTGTGAGCGTTAATTATCCATGGTAGATGCATTTAACGTAATGATCGGGGAAGCAATGAAAGATCATGCATCACAATGAGAGCAAGGGCACGACCGTTGAAATCTTTGTAATGAAGAGGGAGGAACAGCCCTTAGTCAATTGGCTAAAATAAGCTGTTAGTTTATCTTAGCGAGTTGATGGAACGCCGTATGAATTGGAAACTTTCATGTACGGTGTGGACCGGGGGAAAAGATGGCGCACTTAAGCAAGATCTTACCTATCGGTATTGCAAGTAGCCCAAAAAATGGCCAACTTCAGCTTAGGGAAGGCCGATATCCTTCGTAAGGCCATGGCCAAAAAACAAGTTAAGTTGCTAGTAGAAATGGAAAAAGCCTTTATCGAAGGCTGTATAAAAAATGGTCATGATGAAAAATTAGCTCAGGAAATTTATGATTTGATCAAAAAGTTTGCAGGTTATGGTTTTAATAAAGCTCATAGCATAGCTTATGGTCTTTTAGCTTATCAGATGGCCTATCTTAAAGCTAATTATCCATTGCCTTTCTATGTCAATCTTTTAAATGGCAGCTTAGGAAATCAAAAAAAGACTAGCGAATATGTTGATGAATGTCGCAAAAAAAATATTGGCTTGCTATATCCTAGTGTTTTATATCCAAGTGAAAGCTTTGAAATAGAAAAAGATATGATTCGTTTTCCAATCAGTGCGATCAAAGGGATTCCTAGCATGATAGCTAAAAGCATTGCCAATGAAAAAGCAAAAAATAGTTTCAAAGATTTTTTTGATTTTGTTGCAAGAATGTCTTTATATAAGTTAAATCAAAAGCAATTTGAAGCCTTGATCGATGCTGGTGCTTTAGATGATTTTGGGATCAATCGTACCACGATGCGCAATAGCTTACAAGATGCGCTTAGTTATAGCGATTTGATCAAAGTTGAAGTGCAAGGACAGATTCAGATCGATCTTGATTTGATATCACCACCGATGATCCAACGTTTCAAAGATGATAAATTTGAGATTGCAAAAAAAGAAAAAGAAGCATTAGGTTTAAATTTAGGCAGCAATCCGATCGTAGAAATCAAAAAGATGTATAATATCAATGTATATCCTTTGAGCAAATTAAAAGATGCTACTTATATCAATAAAGGCTTTGCCCAAGTGGTCAAAGTTAAGCAACATCGCACCAAAACCGGTAAATTGATGGCCTTTGTCGTGGTTAGTGATGAAACAAGCTTTATGGATCTAGTAGTAATGCCAAAACTATATGCGATCGCTATGAATTATCTAGCTAATGGTAATTATTTGTTTTTTAGCGGAAAAAAAGATGGCGAAGATTCATGTTTAGTTGATAAAATAGAATTATTTAACAAGGAGGTTATATGACAAGATTATTGATCGTAGATGATGAACTAAAAATTAGAGAAGTAGTAAAAGAGTATGGAATCTTAAATGGCTATGATATTGATGAAGCAAGCGATGGCATGGAAGCTTTAGAGATGGTTCGTCAAAATGATTATGACTGTATCATTTTGGATGTCATGATGCCTCGTTTGGATGGCTTTAGTGCTTGTAAGCAGATCAAAGCTATTAAAAATGTTCCTGTTTTGATGCTTAGCGCTCGTCAAGAAGAATATGATAAATTATTTGGTTTTGAACTAGGGGTCGATGACTATGTGGTCAAGCCATTTTCACCTAAAGAGCTAATGGCTAGGATCAAGGTAATCGTCGATCGTCAGCGCAAGCAGATGGTCAAAAAGAATAAATTGATCATCAAAGGTCTAGAAATAGATTTTGATGGCAGAAGCGTCAGTGTCGATGGCAAAAAAGCTAATTTGACGCCCAAAGAAATAGAATTGCTTTTTTATATGGCCAAAAATAAAAATATTGCTTTATCTCGCGAAAAGCTATTGGAAGAAGTTTGGAAAAATGATTATTTTGGTGAAGATCGTACGGTAGATACCCACATCAAGATGTTACGGCATAATTTAGGGGCCTATCGTGATCTGATCGTAACAGTAAGAGGAATGGGATATAAATTTGAAGCGTAATTTTATCAAGGGGTTAAAGTTTAATGTATGGTTGCAATTCTTTCTGGTTGCTTTAGGTGTGGTTTTGATCATGGGAATCCTGCAATTTTCATTGATCAAACCATACTTTCGTGATAATAAGGTACAATCAGTCAAAGCCTTAAGCGTAACCATGGAACAGATGATCTTGGAGGATAAAGCTTTCAGCAAAGCCTTGCAAATGATCGTAGATAATAATTTATGTGCGATGATCGTTAATAAAGAAGGAAAGGTCATTTATTCGGGAGATAGTTTAGGAGCTAGCTGTGCATTTAATCAAAATGTTACCATCGATGATTTTTCTTTTGTACCTAATCAACAAGCTATCGTCTTAAATGATCTGACCAATAATAACAATGGTGAATTAAATATGACCTTGACCAATACCAAGACCCAGCAAGAAATGATCATCTATGGTAAATTGATCAAGGATAATTTGAGTGACTATTACTTATATATCAATAGTCCATTAGAACCGTATGATTCATTGATTGCCTTTTTCATCAATCAGTATTTATTTTACATGTTGATCATCGTGATCATTTCTATTGTCTTAGCAACCTTTTTGTCAAATAAGCTTACCAAACCGATCGTTAATATGAAAAAAAGTGCTGATATCTTAGCAACAGGTAATTATGATGTCCATTTTAACAATAGCTATTATAATGAGCTAAATGATCTGGCCAATACTTTGAATGATGCGACCAGTAAATTATCGAAAGTTGATGAATTACGTAAAGATCTGATCGCCAATGTCTCTCATGATATCAAAACGCCTTTGACGATGATCAAAGCATATGCGGAGATGATCATTGATATTAGTGGTGATAATAAAGTTAAACGTGAAGAGCATCTTAATGTCATCATCAATGAGGCCGATTATCTAGATCATTTGGTCAGTGATATGAGCGAGCTTAGCAAGCTGCAATCAGGAAATTATATTTTACAACAGGCAAATTTTGATATCGTCAAGATCATCAAAGAGATAATCAATATCTATCAGGTATTAATCGATGATCAGCATATCGATTATAAATATATCGGGGATGAAAGCGTCATCGTGTTTGCAGATGAGATCAAGATCAAACAGGTCATTCAAAATTTTATTTCTAATGCAATCAAATATACTGAAAATGGGGCTAAATTGATCGTTAAGGTCATCAAGCTTGATGATGCGATCAGGGTCGAGGTCATCGAT
>JALEMK010000151.1 GCA_022768265.1 Erysipelotrichaceae bacterium | reverse complement strand
GTAAATCTTGTATTAGCGAATAATCTTTTATCTTTTGTTTTCTCATAAGATAAATTCTTTTAGCCTTCGGAAGACTCGCCAAATAGGTCTTTTCGAAGGCTTCGT
The DNA here is from genome assembly GCA_022768265.1 of Erysipelotrichaceae bacterium. Taxonomy (GTDB): domain Bacteria; phylum Bacillota_I; class Bacilli_A; order Erysipelotrichales; family Erysipelotrichaceae; genus JALEVB01. The sequence goes on along the minus strand of JALEMK010000151.1, from coordinate 11,740 downwards.
CTTTTTTTAATAGTTCTAGCTCCATTTCTTGTCTAGTTTTGTGCTTACCACGTCTATCTTCTAGAGCTTCTTCACCTTTTGATCCATATTTTTTGACCCATTTTAAAATTATCTCAGATCCATATTTGCTCATATTTAATTCAGCAGCAATTTGACTAGCTCTTTTTCTTCCATTTAAATAATCTTCACATGCTTGTATTATTTGTTCCTTTGTATATTTAACTTTTCTTCCCATAATAAAATCCCACCTTTGTAGTTTCACATCGATGGGATAATTTTAATTTTTTCGTGTGTCTACTTAAGTGGGATTGTATCATAAAACCAGCTTTTTTTATCTGATATATCCTTCTTGGTATAAAATTTCGATCACTTTGCATTCTCTTTCTAACATGGTTTGATCGACATCTTGATGATCGTGATGGCGATTGATATCGATGACCTTTTTACCATCGACATAAACCAACGTAAAGCCTTCTTCTTGTTCATAAGCGTCCAAAGCTTGTAAAACACGCTTAGGTTGAACTTGGCATAGATAATAAAAATTATCCTGTATGAAGATTCCACCAAAACGGCTTTTTTCGATACGATGCACATAGCCATAAGGTTTGATGCTAGATATATCAACTAGTAAGCCAGCTTCTTCCTTTGTTTCTCTAACCATCGCCCAAAGAGGATCCTCCCCTTTTTCGATACCACCACCAGGAAATTTATAATAATCATAGCGTTGGCTATAAACCATCGCCAAGCGATTATCTTTGATGATGATGCTGCGTGCAGAATTACGGATCGTCACTTGATCATCGCTATCGTAATTAGCTAGATCGATCGTAAATAATAATCGCATCATTCAATTGGTTTTTGGTAATAGTTACCAACGATGCCATTGCTTGCCGAGATACTGATAAAGACATGATCATCAACTTCTTTGATGATATCCGTAATTCCTTTTAATTGATAGGTATTGACAGTCATGAACAATAAGCTTTTTTGCTTATGACTATATTCACCGATCCCATCGATCTTTGTAATACCATGACGAAATTCTTTAAAGATGGCATGTGATACTTCTTCAGGTTTTTCGGTGATGATAAATAGATTAGATAGCTTATAACGCTGATGTAAGGTATTGATTACTTGGGTACTGACAAACTGGAAGATGATCGAGTATAGGGCTTGATTCCAACCAAATAACAAACCTGCAACACACAAGATCAAACCATTGAAGACCATCACATAGTTCCAAGTTGGTTTATTGTATTTCATGCTGGCTACGATTGCAATAAAGTCGGTTCCTCCGCTACTAGCATCATTTTTCAAAGCCAAGCCTACGGCGATACCATTTAAGATACCACCAAAGACCGTTATCAATAGGATATCTTCTGTAATCGTCAATTTTGGCCCATAAGCAGTAAGAAGCGAAGTCAAACTATACCATATGACCGTTAACGTCAAAAACTTCTTTCCTAGTTTTTTATACACTAATAGGGTCACGATCGCGTTTAAGGTAAAAAAGATATAACCAAATTCTACATTAACATTAAAATATTCGCTAAAGATCAAAGCAATGATCCGTGACATGCCCGCAAAACCACCAGGAAACAAGTTACCACTGGTTACAAACGTGTTCATAGCAATGGTATATATAAAAGCAGAAATGATCACCATCACAAGTCTTCTAAAATCATTTTTATTCTTGAACATCCTTATCCTCTTCCTTTAATTGGACTTGCTCGATCCTTCTAAAGTTCCCCACGATCTTTTCACTTGTAATCGTTAGATCATGCAGATCTTTATAAGTTTTCTCAAAGTCCCTACTTATAGTATCATATCTTTGCACGAATCGATCAAATTCTTTTGCTAATTTATGGAATTCATTTTGGATCGCAATGACCTTTTCGCTTCGTTTTTGTTCAAGATATATTGCCTTGATCGCTGTGATATAGGCCATCAAGGTCGTTGGTGACACGATAAATACATGCTGTTTGAAAGCATATTGTACTACATCATCAAATTGGCCATAGATCTTAGCAAAGATCGCTTCTGCGGGCACAAACATATAAGCGATCTCGGCTGTTTCATCGGGAATGAGATATTTGCTTGCGATATCATCAATATGTTTGATGATATCTTTCTTAAAATTAAGCTTAGCTTTTAACAATTCATCTTTGCGTAAATGCTCATCTGCCATGCGATTAAAGTTTTCTAACGGAAACTTCGAGTCAATACAGATGATACCTAAAGGTTTTTGAGCAAACAGCACCGCATCCACGATATTACCATTAGAAAGACGATATTGTTTCATGAATTGATGCTGGTTATCACCATAGATCTGCTCCAACAAGCTGTATAATTCAATTTCTCCCCAGGTTCCACGAGTCTTCTTATCGATCAAGACATTTTGCAAGGCGCTGATATTTGAAGATAGATCTCTAAGACTTTCTTGCGCTTGATCAATCTTGGTCATTTGCTTGATCAAGGCATTAAAAGATTGCGATGTTTTCTCAAGATTGACCTGCATCCCATTATGGACACGATTTTCAATCGTCATCAAACGCTCGTATGTCGTATTATTTAAATTATGCATATCTTGTTTTAAGCTATTGATCAAGCTATGTTCAAAGCTATATAAATTTTGATGCATATTATCTTTCAGCGCTTGCAATTGTTCATTTTGACGATCTTTTTGTTCATTTAACAACTCTTTAAGCATCCGTTGTTGACGGTCGTTACTAAGTTTTAGATAAATGATGCAGCTACCGAAGATCAGGATGATGATTATGATGATCAAATATTCCATTTAAAAAATTACCTCGCTGTTTTTCTAGATAGGCGATGTATTGTTGACATCGCTTATATTGTTTGTTGATGATCCGATAATTAAAATCAACGATGACATCTTGACCATTGAAAAGTTTTAAATTGGTACGATGTTGATCAAGCTGATGATAAGCAAATAAAGCAAAATAGTTGATATAAACACATTCCTCGTTATTGATGCTAGTCGTCGGCATCAATAAGATGTGATCATTTACCAAGATGCAACTTTTTTGGGTTGTTTGCAAAGCATATTTAAAAGCATCCATTCGCCCTTGGATACTAGCACCATTTGCTAAGCACCAACAAGAAATAACCTTAAATGGTTTTTGAGCATAAATTTGCTTTTGACCATCTAAGGTTAACACTTGAGTATATTGATTTATTTTATCAAACTTAACAATTGCCACATTCTTCATGGCAATTACCATTGCATTGGCATGAACTTTCATCATTGCAATTACCACCACAACATCCTTGTAGATTTTCTAAAGCTAAGGTATCGATCGCAAAACATTCAATTTCCACCATGGCACCTTTTGGTAAAGCTTTAACTTCTACACAAGATCTAGCTGGATATGGAGCTGAGAAAAATTCGCCATATAATTTATTTACGACATCGAAATTATTTAGGTCCGTCAAGAAAATCGTTGTTTTAACTACATGACGTGGTTCTAGATATCTTTCTGCCAGTAAAGCACGAATATTATTTAAACATAAAGTTGTTTGTTCTTCGATGGTCTTGCCCATTTCATTTGTTTTTGCATCAATTGGTAATTGACCTGAAATATAAACAAAATCACCTAATTTTAAACCACATGAATATGGTCCGACCGCCTTAGGGGCGTTATCACTTTTTAATTCATCTCTAAACATCATCAAATCTCCTTTATTCTTTATTAGTATATGCAATAACTGCTTATTAAGCAATCAAAATGCTTAATCGTAGTCATCGCTATCATCATTATCATTGGTAAAATTGTAGTATTCATCTTCTAATTGCTGGATCTTTTTAGCATGATGTTGGCTAAATACCGATATCATAAAGATCAAACAAGCGACGATTACGGCGATCATAACCGCCAAAGATATAAAATCATTCATGTTTTCGATCATCTTATCACCTATTTTTCTAACCAATCTTCGCCTTTGATGCACTCATGCTTGCTTAAATTTGGATAATCTAATTGTCTTAAGACCTCATAGACACAAATAGCTACACAATTACTTAAATTTAAGCTACGCGCTTCAGGAACCATTGGTAGACGAAAACAATGTTCAAGATCATGAGCTAAGATTTCTTTAGGAATACCCGTACTTTCTTTACCAAAGATCAAATAGATATCCTGATCAACGCTTGTGTAATCAAAGGATGCTGGAGGGTTTTTACCATATCGCGTGATATAGATATACTGACCAGGATTTTGTTTTTTAAATGTTTCCCAGTTAGGATATATCGTATGATCACAGACATCACGATAATCCATGCCCGAACGACGTAGATGCTTTTCATCAAGCGCGAAACCTAAAGGCTCGATCAAATGTAATTTACAATTGCTAGCCATGCAGGTACGCATGATATTCCCCGTATTTTGCGGGATTTCTGGTTCATATAACACAACATTAATCATTGATTTTTAGCTCCTTTTTTTAATCCATAATAGGCCATGCCTAAAATTAATACCACACTAATGGCAATCGCAAAAACTAGATCAAAGAAAAATCTTTGAGGTACCATCTGAATCAATACATCCGTATTGGGATCTAAGAAAAATAGATCATTGGTAAAAAAGATATAATGAAAATTGACCCAAAAATGCGCAAAGTCTAGCCACGCATAAAAAGCCAGCGCACCAATCGTAGCTAGAAAGATTGCCAAAACTCTTTTATATGTCGCAAAGATCATTTTAACATTGGCAAAACGATTGATACAGAAACATACGATAAAGATCACAAAAGCGATATTACGCACCAGCATCGCATGTTGATATAGTTTTTTGACATCAACCATATGTAATTTTTCTTTCTCATTAAAAACCTCTTGGGTTTCACCATCGATAGTAGCCTTGATGGTTAGCTCGGCTTGATCATCTTTGATATAGCCTAATAGATGGCTAGTAACTTCTTTTAATTCTGCATTCGAGATGCCGATGGTGTTGGCCGTGTTGTTTTGTTTGTATTCATGCGCATAAAACACATCGTTAAAACTCCAAAAATCGACACATGATAAAAGGATGGTAATTACAAAACAAAAACTTGCCACATAATATAAAAACTTATTTGCTTTCATTTAAGTGCTCCAACAGTGCCACTAAAGCATTATGACGATGACTAACGCTGTTTTTCAAGCTTGGATCGACATTGGCCAAGGTCGTCTTAAATGGCGGATAATAAAAAATTGGATCATAACCAAAACCATTAGGTCCTTCGATCTGATCAGCAACATAACCTTCGATCGTTCCTTTTACGACGTGATTTTGGCCATCAGGATAACAGATGGCCATCGCACATACAAAGCGACATGTGCGATCATCTTTATCTTTCATCATTTGCAAGATCTGCTGATTTTTTTGTTCGTAAGGTGTATCATAACCTAAAAAACGCGCGCTATAGATACCAGGTTGCTTATCTAGAGCATCGATCTCCAAGCCGCTATCATCACTGATCGCAACGATTCCAAATTTTTCTGCGATCGCTCTTGCCTTGATCAAGGCGTTTTCCTCAAAACTTTGACCATTTTCTTCGATTTCGATCTTTTCTGGCAGATCATTCAAAGATTTGATCTGATAGCCTAAAGGCGCTAACATGGCCTTGAATTCAGCTACTTTATGTTCATTTGCGGTTGCAATAAATATTTCCATTTTTTAAACCTCTTTTACTTTTGCTAAAATTATATCACATTATCGAAAAAAACATATAAAACCTTTGAAACTATAAGCAATATAGAGTAAAATATCTATGTTTAAGGGAGTAATGGAAAATGACAAATATTAGAACAAGATTTGCACCTAGTCCAACTGGCTATATGCATATTGGAAATTTAAGAACCGCCCTTTATGAATACTTGGTAGCCAAAAAAGATCCTAATGGCGTCTTCATGCTAAGGATCGAAGATACTGATCAAGGGCGTTTAGTAGAAGGTGCAACCGATATTATTTATGAAACATTAAAACAATGTGGATTGAACCATGATGAAGGACCAGATGTTGGCGGTGAATATGGACCATATGTCCAATCAGAGCGTATGAAATCTGGAATTTATAAAGAATATGCAGAAAAATTAATTGCATTAGGCGGCGCACACTATTGTTTTTGTAACGAAGAACAAATTGAGCAACAACGCCAGATTGCAACTGCACGTGGTGAATCATTCATTTTTGATGACCCATGCAAACATTTATCACCAGAAGAGATTGCCCAAAGAATTGCTAATGGTGAACCTTACGTAATTCGTCAAAATATCCCTACTAGTGGTACCACCACCTTCCATGATGAAGTTTATGGCGATATCACCGTAGAAAACAGTACATTAGACGAATCGATCTTATTAAAATCTGATGGCTTCCCTACTTATAACTTTGCTAATATCATCGATGATCATACGATGAATATCACCCATGTCGTAAGAGGAAACGAATATCTATCTAGTACACCTAAATATAACTTGGTATATGAAGCATTTGGTTGGGATATCCCTACCTATATCCATTGTCCACCGGTCATGAAGGATGAACATCATAAATTATCAAAACGTAATGGTGATGCTAGCTTCCAAGATTTGGTTGCTAAAGGATATTTGCCTGAAGCTATCATCAATTACATTGCTTTATTAGGTTGGTCACCTGAGACTGAACAAGAAATTTATAGTTTAGAAGAATTGATCCAAGCCTTCAATGTCAAAAGAATCGGTACCAGCGGAGCCATCTTTGATATCGATAAGTTAACTTGGATGAATGGAATGTATCTTCGTAACATGGAGATCAATGACTATCTAAAGTTGGTTGAAAAACATATCAAAAAGGCTGTTAAAGGTAATTTCGATCACCTAGCCATTGCTAAGATCTTACAACAACGTGCCAATACTTTAAATGAAATTGATGAAATGTTGGATTTCTTTGATAGCTATCCATCTTTTGATATCAATTTATATACCAACAAGAAGATGAAAACCAATCCTGAAGTTGCCCTAAGCTCTTTAAAAGCAGCTTATGATTGCTTAAGTAACCTAGAAGATTGGTCAGAAACATCATTACATGACACTTTGATGAATCTTGTAACGACTTTACAAATCAAGAACGGCCAATTGCTTTACCCTATTCGCGTCGCTTTGACCAATAAGCAATTCACTCCTGGAGGCGCAATCGAAATTGGTCATATCTTACAAAAAGATGAAACTTTGCGTCGTATCAAAGATGCCATAGAAAATTTAGAAAAATAGGCAAAAATTATGGAAATAAGAATTATCAAAGACATAACTATCTTCGATGACTTTGTCAAAAATAGTCCTTACGTTCATTACATGAAAACCAGTATGTGGGCCAAGGTAAAAAAATCGCAAGGATTTAAGGCCCATTATATTGGTTTTTATTTAAATGATGAACTAATAGGTACGGCATTGGGCCTAGAAAATAACTACTTGCATAGTCGCTATTTATATGTTCCCAATGGCATGTGCATCGATTATGAGAATCAAGAATTACTAGTAAACTGCTTAAATTTATTGAAAGCTTATGCCGCTAAATTACACCTAACATTTTTACGGATCGATCCTAATGTGCAACGATGTCCCCGCGATATCTTAGGAAATCAACTTCCTGGCTTTGATCATGATAATATCACCCAAGCCATCATAGCTAATGGCTTTGTCCATAAAGGATATAACTTTGCCTACGATGGCAGCTGGTATAATCGCTATAGTCTTGCTATCGATCTTAGCGATGATATTACTAATATCAAAAAACGTTTTAATAAACAAAAGATCAATTCGCTTAATCGTCATCAGATCATTGGCTTAACCACTCATATCGGCAACGCGCAAGATCTGCCTTATTTAAGTGAATTTGAAAAGCAATTGTCATCGATCCAAGGCTTTAAACCTAATAAGATCGCCTATTTTAAAAATATCCTAGATGCGTTTGGAAAATATGCTCGATTATATGTAACCACCTTAGATATTCAAACAATGATCGATGGCTTACAAACAGAATTAAACTCGAAAAAATATGCCAAGGATCCTGAAGCAAAAGCTGCTAAAGAAAAGGAATTAGCCAAAGCCTTGCAGTTAAAAACACAATATAAAAATAACGAAATTGTTATCGCATGCGGACTTTTCTTATTTTATGGTCATAAGTCTTGGGATCTATATACCTATAACCATAAAGACTTCAACTACTTAAAACCTGTTGATAATCTTCACTGGTTTGCCATCAACGATTTAAAAGCTAATGGTGTTACCTTCTATGATATGTGCGGTTTCTCTGGCTTTACCAATAAAGATGATCCTCATTATGGCTTATACAATTATAAACGCTCTTTTGGCTCTACATTCATTGAAAATATCGGTGAATTTGATATGATCTATAAACCATGGCAATATAAGCTATTCAAAAAAGAAAAAGTATTAAGTTATCACTTCCACCATCGCATCAATGCCATGCGATATAAACAAAAATAAAAGGCTTAAGATCTTAAGGATCTTAGGCCTTTTTAGCATATACACATGCTTTGATTACAAATATGGTGACTCGTACGGGATTTGAACCCGTGAATGTTGCCTTGAGAGGGCAATGTGTTAAACCATTTCACCAACGAGCCAAAAAAAGAAGATATTGCTATCTTCTTATGCTAATGCTTTCTTAGCTGTTTCTACGATTGCAGCAAAACCAGCTTCATCATGAATAGCGATTTCACTAAGCATCTTACGGTTAACATTAACATTAGCTAATTTTAAACCGTGCATTAATTGAGAATAGCTGATATCATGCATTCTAGCTGCTGCATTGATACGAGCGATCCATAATTTACGCATTTCTCTTTTTGTTTGTTTTCTTCCGATATAAGAATATCTCAAAGAACGCATTACTTGTTCATGGGCAGTTCTATATAATAAATGTTTTGAACCAAAATAACCCTTGGCAAGTTTTAATACTTTTTTACGTCTATTACGTGTAGGTGTTGATCCTTTAACTCTCATCTTATACCTCCTATATTAACCTTGAAGTAATTGCGAAATTCTCTTCATATCGCTCTTACTTACTGTTGTTGCTTTTCTTAATTGAACTTTTTGTTTGTGAGTTTTATTAGCTGCAAAGTGTGATACATAAGCATGTTGTCTTTTTAATTTGCCTGTGCCTGTTTTCTTAACACGTTTAGCTAATGTTTTCTTAGTTTTCATTTTTGGCATATCATTTTCCTCCTATTTATTCTTCTTTGGTGAAATAACTACAGACATTGTATTGCCTTCTAAAGCAGGAGCTTTATCGGCTTGAGCAATATCGCTCATAGCTTCAATAAACTCATTCATGACCTGCTTTCCAACTTCAAGACGTGTAATCATTCTTCCTCTGAAACGCATATCAATCTTGACTTTTACACCTTGTGATGCCCATTTTCTTGCTTGTTTTAACTTAGTTTCAAAATCGTGGGTATCGATTACTGGTGATAACCTTAATGGTTTTACTTCTGTAACATGTTGGTTCTTTTTAGCTTCTTTAGCCTTCTTTTGAGCTTCAAAGCGATATTTACCATAATCCAAGATCTTGCAAACTGGCGGTTGAGCATTTGGTGCTACACATAATAGATCCAAATCAAACTCGGCAGCTTTTTCCAAGGCTTCTCTTCTAAACATCTTACCTAACTGCTCTCCAGTAGGACCGATTACCAATACTTCTTTAAAGCGGATGTTTTCGTTGACCAATTCTTCAGTCATGTTGCGTTTACTGATAATAATTCACCTCCATAATAATTAAAAAGTAGGATACGATAGCGCACCTACTAAACCTACAATCATCTTGCGTAGCTTTTACCCATATCCTAAAGGTTATCGGGTGAGAAGAGGTGCTTCTACTTTCCACATTAATTAATTACCTTGTATATATTACTTTATTTTTTTTAAATAGTCAAGGGTTTTATGCTTTAAAACCAATAACATCGATCGTGATTGATTTACATTTGATATTTGTCATCATGAAAATATTATCATAGATGGCTTTTTGTAAATTCTCGCATACGGTTTTGACATTTGAGCCATATTTTAGTGTAACTCCTGTTTGAATTTCAAGTTTATTTTTATTTACTTTGATTTGTACAGAAGTTTCTTTTTCAGTTACGATATCTTCCATATCTTGTAAAGAGATATCCACGATTGATTTAAATACCGTTTTATTTAAAGCGATCTTCCCGATCTCATCACTACTTCTCAATAATACATATTCTTCTGCCATTTTTATTACCTCTTTTATCTTATCAGTATTATATCAATATTTATCAAAAAATGGAACTAATTTTACGGTGAAGGATTTCTTTGATAAAATCTGTGTCGCTGGCAAATTTGGCATATTCTTGATATTCTTCTTGTAAATTATCTACAAATTCTCTAAAGATGATCATCATCCGATACAGCTTGTCTTCGTGGATGATCTCGATCTTGCCATTTTCGACCAAGCAAATTGCTAGCTCTTTCATCAAAGTATCCTTCGCTTGTTGTTTTTCAATATCGGGATAAGAAGCAAAACAGCTATCAAACCAACTTGGTTGGGCAATCAATGATTTGATGACATTGATAAACTGCGTGAAGTCTTGAATGTTGTTACCTGATTGAATAGCAAACAACATCACAAAGAACACATGCCATTCATAATCTACGTTCATGATGCTTTCAAAATATTGTCCTAAGATATTATTAAAAGGATCATCATGATGGTATGGTAGCTCTAGCTTAATTTCCTCAGTAAAGGAAAAATCCGAGATACGCAATAAATTCAAGTGTTCAAAATATTCGACCATCTTGATTTGCGGCTGTTCAGCAGCTAAAAAATCAGTAATATAAATAAATTGACTTAAGATAGCTGAACATTTCTTAAAATCAATGGTAAAGCCGATTTCTTCGGTCAATTTGATCATCAACAGATCATTGATGGTCTTAGCAACAAACATCTTAAAGTTATGTTCATCCATCCCGATATAATCAGAAGTACCGCTATTGACCAATATCTCTTTATAAACGATCTCTAATTGGCGATCGACAACATCTAGACTATCACGAATGGTCCCTAAGATATTTTTCATAAAAGTATCATAAGCTACAAAATTGGTATTTTTATAGACGACCTGATGTTCAACCTCTGACCAAAAGCTATGTACCAAGGATTTGATCTGCAGTTCGAAATTAACATTGGAGCCATTATACAAATAGTGACCATCGATCCGATAAATCGTAAAGCCATTGCGTTGTAACTGTGGCTGTGGCATCCTTAGATTCAAATAGACATTAGGATCATAAACACATTGAAAATACTCCTCATCACAAGGTTTAAAAATATCAAATAATTTATTATAGATCCGCGATTCATCGGCAATAAAACGACACTCAATGATCAAACCGATCAGATCGCTTAAATTATTTAACGCGTCTTGAGGTGTTTCATATTTTAGATAAAACTTATTACGGATCAATTTTTCTTTCAGGGAATCTTTATTTTTGATCCTTGAAGAAATTTGGATATATGATTGATCATCTGCTTTTAAGGCATTACAAAAAACTTGTTTAAGGGATTTTTCTAGATATTCATAGGTGTGATAATTCTTCTCATAATTATTGATGGTCTGCTTGATAAAATCAAATAAAACTAAAGTCATAATTACCTCTTAAAATAATCTTAAACCTTTGGGATATTTATTTTTCAATATCTTACCATCACCTTTCGCA
>JALEMK010000120.1 GCA_022768265.1 Erysipelotrichaceae bacterium | reverse complement strand
GGAGGAAATTGTTCTCATCACCTAGCGCTCAAGAATTAATTTAAAAAATTCATAACTAATTTGACCATAGTTTCTTTTTCTTCTGGTCTTGATTCAGCAATCATCAAAGTTATTGCATCCAACGCACTATTAGAAATTACTTGTTTATCATTAATAATTAGATGATTATTTTTGTTTAAAAATTCAAGGAAAATAGCTGCTCCTATTCTTTTGCAACCGTCTGCAAATGGATGATCTTTTATTAGAAAATATAAAAGATTTGCAGCTTTTTCTTCGATGCTTGGATACAATTCTTGGCCAAAAACATTTTGATACACTGCTGCCAAAATACCTTCTAATTTACCTTTTTCCTTTTCCACACCAAAAACATTAGACTCAAATCTCATTTGATCAATTAAATTTCGACATTCTTCATAGGATAAACGGTAAATTGTATCATTACCATCTGGTTTTTCTATACACCCATGATCATAATCGTCTAGAAGCGAAAGAGCATCAGCATATGCATTAATCACGCTTAATACTTCTTTTTCATCAATTTCTAAGGTAGATGCAATTATTCTTGATTGAATCTCAACAGTACGATTCAATGCTTCTAATCTTTTTTGATTTAAAGCATATCCCTTAATCATATAATCTTTCAATATTGAAGTAGCCCATTTACGGAAAATAATACCATTAGGAGATTTTACACGATAGCCAACTGCTAAAATCATATCAAGATTATAAAGTTTTCGCGAATATCGCTGTACACCTAAAGATCCCATATGTGCGTTTTCCGCACATGTGCTTTTTACATCAAGCTCACCATCTTTATATATATTATTAATATGTCTCGTAATTCGTGTTCTATCCACATCAAATAATGATGCCATTTGATCTTGGGAAAGCCACACGTTTTCCATGCCCTCACTTACAGAAACTTCTAGCTCTAATGCTCCATTTTTAAATATAACGATATCACTGTTCATTTTTTATTTCTCCTTCATAATTACCTATTTTTATTCCTCAGTTCAGCAATTCTTCTATCTAATGTCGGAAGTGAAATATTTAATCGTTTACAGATATATTTCTTTTTAATTTCTCCTTCCATCCAACGATCATATAATTCTTTAAATTCTTCTTCATTATATTTAATTTGTGTACGTACTTTATATACACCATTTGCTTTTGCAATTGCGATGCCCTCTGCTTGGCGTTGTTTGATTGTTTCTCTTTCAAATTCTGCAAGCGAGGCAAAAATACTAAATACTAATTTACCAGTTGGTGATGTTGTATTAATATCACCTTCTCTAACATAATCCATCATTTTAATAAGTTCGGGACGATCCTTAATATTTTTACCAGATACTTTTAATATTTATCAATATTTAAATCTTTGAACATCTCTTCATGTCTTGCGGTATTTTGACCTCCTATTTATGTAGCAATTTCTACCACAAATTTAATATTACTAATATCAGTAAACTACATGCTATGGATATGGATTGAAATTTTGATTATGTAGCCTCAATAAAGTTATCATAACAATTTATATTCACAATTATATCAAAACATTAATTTTGATATATGACACATAATTAGTATTTCCTCTTATAAGCTATATCTGTAGCAAAACTATTATCACCGATTTAGATTGTAATGTAATCTAATTTGATAGTATTTATACTAGCATTATTATCTATTCCGATAATTAGCATATGTCCTATTATAATTTTTATTATATCCGATATTATAAACTTGTTTAAAATTTTTCTCAAAAAAAATCCATCCACATTTAAGTGAATGGATCATTCTTTATATTTGATCAGTATCTACTTCTGTTTCAACTTCTTCGCTTGTTGCTTGGACATCAATTACATCACCATTGATAGCTTTACCATTAATGATGTTATCGATTTGTTCTGAAGTCAATGTTTCATATTCCATCAATGCCTCAGCAATCTTGATCAACTCATCCTTGTGCTCTTCAATGATGCTTCTTGCTTTCTCATGGCATTCATCAATGATCTTGCGAACTTCTTGGTCAATTTCAAAAGCTACTTGACCACTAACATTACTAGGTGCATTGTAGTCACGTCCTAAGAAGACATTTCCACTTCCACCATCATATTTAACTGGTCCTAAAGTACTCATACCATACAAGGTAACCATATCACGAGCAAGATTAGTTGCTCTTTCGATATCATTAACAGCACCAGTAGTAATATCGTCAAAGAATAATTCTTCAGCGCTACGTCCGCCTAGGTATGAAGTGATGGTTGCCAATAAATCTTTCTTGGTATTCATCATCTTCTCATCTTTAGGAGTCATTAAGTTATATCCACCAGCTTGACCACGTGGGATGATCGTAACTTTTTGTACCACCGTAGCGTCATCTAGATATAAACCAATGATCGCATGTCCTGATTCATGGTAAGCCACCAATTTCTTGGTCTTTTCATCGTAAGTACGACTTTTCTTCGCTGGTCCCATCATTACACGGTCAATAGCTTCATCTAATTGTTTCATCGAAATTTCTTTGCTATCTTCACGAACCGCAAGGATACTAGCTTCATTTAAAACGTTTTCTAGATCAGCTCCTGAAAAACCTGGGGTGCGTTTTGCCAAAGCATCCAAATCAATTTCTTTTGATAAGAATTTATTGCGGGCATGAACACCTAAAATAGCACGACGACCATTACGATCAGGTAATGCAACCGTAATTTGTCTATCAAAACGTCCTGGTCTTAATAGCGCTGGGTCTAATACATCTGGTCTATTTGTTGCCGCAATGATAACGATACCTGCATTATCATTGATACCATCCATCTCAACTAATAATTGGTTAAGGGTTTGTTCACGTTCATCGTGACCACCACCGATACCCGCACCACGTTGACGACCAACAGCATCGATCTCATCGATAAAGATCATACATGGCGCCGTTTTCTTGGCATTTTCAAACATGCTACGAACTCGGCTAGCCCCAACCCCAACAAACATTTCTACGAAATCTGATCCCGAAATGCTGTAGAATGGAACATCTGCTTCCCCAGCAACCGCTTTTGCTAGCAAGGTCTTACCTGTTCCTGGAGGACCAACCAACAAGATACCTTTAGGAATTCTTGCACCCATCTTTTCAAACTTCTTAGGGTATTTCAAATAATCGATGATTTCTTTCATCTCTTCTTTTTCTTCTTCACAGCCTGCTACATCATCAAATTTAACTTTGATATTAGCTTCTAAGCGAGCCTTGGATTTCGAAAACTCAAACGCTTTAGCGTTAGAGCCACCATTCATCTTGGATAACAAATAAATAGCAAACCCACCAAATAAGGCAATTGGCAACAATGTGCTCAATAGATCAAGCCATACATTTGATTCATTAGCGTCGATGATTTGGATCTTAGCTTCATCAGCATTCAAGATATCCGTAATTTCATCAATTTGTGTTCCAGGGATCTTGCTGGCAACGATGACTTCTCGTCCTTGTTCACCTTCATAACTAGCTTTAACGGTAATGACATTATAATCAACAGAAATAACTGCTTCTTGAATATCTTCTTGTTCGATCGTATTCATGAATTGATCATAAGTCACTGTTGTTGAACTGCCACCATTACTTGAAAACATCAAGCTATATAAAGCAATAGCTAAGATGACATAAGGCAAAAAATTAATAAATTTATTCTTTCTTGGCATTAATTAATTCTCTCCTTTTATTGATAACATTCTTCTTTTAAAACACCTACATAAGGTAAGTTACGATATTTTTGGTTGAAATCTAAGCCAAAACCAACCACGAATTCATTTTCAACCTCAAAGCCAATATAATCAGCCTTGATATCCACGATCCTTCTAGATGGTTTATCTAATAAAGTAACGATCTTAACACTATTCGCTCCTTTATTCATCAACATCTTCTTAACCGTGCTTAAGGTTCTGCCTGTATCAACGATATCTTCTACCAATACGATATCGATACCTTTGATCGAAGTATTTAGATCTTTATTGATCTTGATATCCCCGATCGATTCGGTACCATCATAACTAGATACATCCATAAAATCAATTTCAATATCCATTTCAATACGTTTCATCAATTCTGACAAGAAAGGTACTGAACCTTTTAATAAAGCAACAAATAAGACCTTACGTTCATTTTGCGCATAGTCTTTATCGATCATTGCTGCTAATTCATAACATCTTTTTACGATTTGTTCTTCACTAATCAATACTTTTTTTATGTTCGGATTCATCTGTTTTCTCCTTTGAGCTATTACATAATTTTAGCACAAATAAGTTGTGATTTAAAGTGTAGTGCGCTACATCACAACCTAGCCCTGGCACCAAAATAATCTCACCATGACGATTTTTAACTACTGGCCAAGTTTGTCTTTCTAATAAAGATATCTTACGATCGATAAAGAAACGCGAAAGCTTCTTATGACCAAAGCGCATCTTGATCTTATCTCCAGGTTTAGCATTAGTGATCGTCAAAGGAAAATCATCTTCCTTAACGCTAACCCCATCGATATTGCGACCACTTTGGCTTACTTTAAAATAAGGTGTTTCAAACTCGCAATATGATTGTAATACAAAATTATATTCTTGTGGGGATTTTCCCACAATTTCACAAGTTTCATAGCTTTTATTAAACATATGCCCTTGAATGTCTAGCAAAAAAGTTCCCTCTTGGTTTATTTTGCTTGTGATATCCTTTAAATGATCATTGCTTAAATGACAATTTGCCCATCTAGCAAAGTAATATCTTAAAAAGGCAATGGGCTCTTCTTCAGCATAAAAAGTTGCTAATTTGAATTTACCATTATCGATCATCTTAGCAAATTTTGCTTGTTGTTGCGCCAAAGCATGATTTTCCAAAGCAATCTGGTTGATGATATCATCTTTTTCTTTTTTGCTTAATTTTTCAATATGTTGATGACGAACAACATTACGGGCATAGTCATCAGTTAGATTAGATTCATCGATCCCGTAAGGTATCTTATGCATCAAACAATAGTTTTCTAGATCCTGCTTATCATAAGCCAACAAAGGCCGATAAACCCTGACCCCTTTGATGATGATATCTTGCTTCAAGCCCCAATAAGCAGGCTGTAATTGCTTATTTTTTTGCATCATATACGTTTCGATCAGATCATCTTTATGATGTGCGATCAAGACCCCCGCCAAATGATATTCATCAACGATTTCCTTAAAAAAAGCATAGCGATAATCACGGGCAAAGGCTTGAAAATTACCTTTATATTCATATGGTTTATCTAATAATAAAAAAGGTATATCATGTTTTTGGCAAAAGCGCCTAACGATGTGCACATCGCGATAGGCACTTTCACGTTTCAAATAGTTTACACAAGCAACCATGATATCCATCTTCAAAGCTTTGGCCATAGCTAAAAGAGCCATTGAATCTGGCCCTCCGCTACATCCTATTAACCATTTTAATTGTCTAATTTCTTTATTCATCGATGGTTACCCGATCGATATGTGCGCCTAATGAACGCAACTTAGCATCTATATTGGCATATCCTCGATCGATATGATAAATTTCATGAATATTCGTTACACCTTCAGCCATCAAACCGGCAATGATCAAAGATGCACCACAACGAAGATCTGTCGCAACAACATCATCACCAAATAAAGAAGTTGGGCCATTGATCAAAGCTGCTCCGGTACGAATATCGATATCCGCACCCATACGTTGCAACTCAACACAATGTTTGAAGCGTTCTGGATAGATCGTTTCTTTGATCGAGCTTTGCCCTTGGCATTTACACATCAAAGGTGTCAGAGGCTGTTGCAAATCGGTAGCAAAGCCGGGATATGGAGCAGTTTTGATATCGATTGGTTTAAGATCTGGACTATGATAGATCGTTACGCTATCAATATCAACATCCATCTTGACTCCCATTTCTTCCAATTTAGATAATAAAGCTTCTAAGTGAGCCGGAATGATATTGGTAACCCGAACCTTTTTAGCCATTGCAGCTGCCATGACGATAAAAGTACCAGCTTCGATACGATCAGGAATGATCTCATGGAAACACCCCATCAAATTATCGGTACCATCGATGGTAATGACATTGGTACCTGCACCTCTAACTTGCGCCCCCATCTTATTAAGCAAGGTAGCGATATCAATGATCTCTGGTTCTTTGGCCGCATTTTCAATGACCGTACGCCCTTTTGCATATACTGCCGCCATCATGATATTGATCGTCGCTCCCACACTAGCAATATCTAAGAAGATCTTATTTCCGATCAATGTATCAGCGCTGATCGTATAACATCCTTTATCATAAACAACGTTTGCACCCAAAGCTTCAAAGCCTTTAAGATGCAGATCGATAGGTCGCGGGCCTAGATAACAACCGCCAGGCATTTTGATCTTAACATAGCCATATTTTCCCAAAAGAGCACCCATAAAATAATAAGACGCTCTTAACTTTGTGACCGCTGCACTATCTAAGGTCGTATTCTGCATTTTGGTTGGATCAATGATCAGATGATCTTCCGCTACTTTAGTAACTTGTACATTTAGCTCTTTTAAGATATCCGCCAAATTATCCACATCAGCGATCTGCGGTACGCCAACGATTGCAACAGGTCCATTTGCCAAGATTGCTGCTGGAATCAAGGCAACCGTCGCATTTTTAGCCCCACTAACTCGCACTTCCCCATTTAATAAGTAGCCGCCCTCTACGCGAAAAATTTCTTCCATATTAACACTTCCTTACATATTCTAATAATTCTTCAATATCTTTAACAATTAGATCAGCCTGACTTTGATCTTGACCAAAACGTTTATCTTCGCGAGCTACACAAAAAGCCTTGCTGGCTACACCTGCTTCAATCCCAATTTTCGAATCTTCATACACGATGCACTCATCGCTTTGGACCCCTAATTGTTGCATGGCATATAAATAAATCGCCGGATCCGGCTTGCTTTGTACAAAGTCTTCACCACTTGTGATACAGTCGAATAAATGATCAATTTCCATTTGTTTTAGATCGTCAACGATCGTTTGCATTGGACTTGCTGAACACAAGGCCATTTTAATCCCCATCTGCTTAAATGATATCAAACATTCCTTAACGTTGGCAAACATTATTTTTTTGCAGTCCAATGGATCTTCTTGTTCAAAATATGCTTCATTGATCATTTGCAATTGATGCTTAGAATATTTGCCATCAAATATTTCTGCTATCATCTCATAAGTAGTATCCATGGTCGTACCAATCAATCCATGTAGCAAACTTGGATCACCATCAAAACCTAAACGACGCATCCATGTCAAAGTTCCATGTTGATAGTAATATTCACTATCCATCAACACACCATCCATATCAAATAAAATAGCTTTAATCTTCATCTTTTATCCACCCAAAATGTCTTAAGGCATGACCTATGCCATCATTATCTGAATCGTATGTTATATAATCACTTAAAGCTTTTAGCTCATCACAAGCATTGCCCATTGCAATCTTAAAGGCCGCTTTTTCAAACATTTTTATATCATTGACCCCATCGCCAAATACTACGATATCTGCTTGGCTGCCCCCTAACATCTCAACCATTTTCGCTATTCCACGATATTTATCATCTGGTTCGATCAAGCGCAACGGGCTCCATTCATAACCCATCAAACACAAGGTCTTATAACCTGTTAACTGACTTACCTTCGCCACATCATTTTTAACAAATAAACGGCGGATCTGCTTATCTTGATACGTTAAGTTAGGATCATATACCAACTCTTGCAAGATCTTGATATTTTTAATGATATCCTCTGAAAAATCAGGATATTTGGTATATCCTCGTTTATTATCTTCCAAGCTCATGATATAGGGAATTTGCAATGTTTCGCATTGTTTGATAAAAGCGTGTATTTCTTTGGTATCAGGATAATCATAATACACTAACTCATTATTCTTAACCAAACAATTGCCACCTTCACACACATAATTATCAATACCTATTTTTTGCGCAAATTCTTCAGCTAAACAACGTGCTCTTCCTGTTGCTAAAGCCACAAAATGTTCTGTTTTTTGTAAACGAGCAATTGCTTCTAAGGTATTAGCGGGGATTTTGCCATATTCTTTGAAACTTGTTAATGTACCATCGATATCAAAAAAGAAGTATTTCATATTCCATTCCTTTCAAAAACGCCTAAATTATATCATAAAAGTAATATAAAACCACTACATATCCGCTAGTTTCTTACTGTTACCTCATAAAAACAACGGCATGGTTGCCGTTGTTAAATATATGCGCTTTATTATATATCTTTGCCATTGCTTGCAATACATTTTTGATACCAATAAAAAGAATCTTTTCGATAACGCTCTAAAGTACCATTACCATCATCATCTAAATCAACATAGATCATGCCATAGCGTTTACGCATTTCACCTGTAGAAGCACTTACTAAATCAACACATCCCCATGGCGTATATGCCCAAAGTTCAACACCATCATCAATAGCCTCGCTCATCGCTTTGACATGTGCTTTCATATAAGCAATTCGATAATCATCATGTACTTTACCATCTATTAGTTCATCGATGGCTCCTAAGCCATTTTCTACTACCATGATTGGAATTTGATAGCGATCATAAATTTCATTCAAGCTATACCGCAAGCCATCTGGATCCATTGCCCATCCCCATTGCGAATAAGTCAAATATTCATTGTAATATCCCAAAGATAAATTACCACCACCATCACGCTTAGCATCAGTATGTGTTGTATGACAACTTGTTGAATAGTAGCTATAAGTAAAATAATCTACTTTTCCTGCTAATAAAATATCTTTATCTTTTAAGAAAAAGCTATCATCCAAGCCCAAACATTTCCATGTTTTTGCCGCAAAAGATGGATATGCTCCTCTAACCATAACATCTGCTGCATAATAGAAATAATCCTGCATTTTTTGTTGAGTGGATAGCACATCTTTAGGGTCACAAGTCAAAGGATAACTAAACAAACCTGCAATCATGCATCCCATTTTAAAATTAGGATAATTGTCGTGCGCATATTTTACCACTTTGGCACTTGCTACAAATTTATGATGAAGTGCTTTATAATTATTAATTTCCATCTCTTTAGGCATATTAGGGAAGAATGTCGCTATCATCGTTGCACTATTTATCTCATTAAAAGTTAACCAGTATTTAACTTCATCTTTATATTCAGCAAATAAGGTATAACAATACTTTTCAAATAAATTGATCGTATCTGGATTTAACCATCCTCCTAAATTTTCTTCGATATACAAAGGATCATCATAGTGGGAAATTGTAACCAATGGTTCAATATCATATTTCTTAAGTTCTGCAAACACCCTATGATAAAATGCCAATCCTTCTTCATTTGGCTTATCTTCATTTCCACAAGGATAAATTCGTGGCCAGGCAATAGACATTCTAAACATTTTAAAACCCATTTCCGCAAATAAAGCAATATCTTCTTTATACCGGTGATAAAAATCACTCCCCATATGATTGGGATAATAATAGCCTTCTGCTACCGCATATTTTGCCCCTTCGGGTAACTTACCACCAAAAGAACTCATCGCATGATAACTACCATCTGGCATGACATAGGTTTTCATCCTACGCGAATTTTTAGTTGCCCCTGTTGTAATGTCCGTAGCAGCTAATCCACGACCACCTTCATTCCATCCGCCTTCATATTGATTAGCAGCTGTCGCTCCTCCCCAAAAGAAATTTTTTGGAAAACTCATAATACCCTCCTATAATATCGTTAAAATATCTTCTCCATGTTTATGATGATCATTATCTAACTCTACAACATCTAAATAGTTGGAACTATTAGTAATGATAACAGGAATTTCACAAGAGAAACCTTGTTTTTCAACTGCTTCCTTATCAAATTTTATCAATAATTGCCCTTCTTCTACATGTTCATTTTGTTTTACAAAACTTTCAAAATATTCTCCCTTTAGATTAACCGTATTGATACCAATATGAATTAGTATCTCCACACCATTATCTCCCGTAATGCCAACCGCATGCTTAGTAGGAAATAAAGTTGTTATCGTACCTGTTATTGGTGAATATATTGAACCATCATCTGGTTGAATCAAGCATCCTTTACCTAAAACTTCATTAGCAAACACTTCATCAGTAGAATTTTTTAATGATTCAACTTTACCATCTGCTGGTGCTGCAATCGTTATCCGCTTGTTTTCTTTATCTTTAGAATTGTTTTCTCCTTCTTCACCTTTATACATACTCATCGTAATCACAAAAGTTACTACAAAAGGAACAACAACCGCTACGACAATTGGTAAAAATGCCGGAGCTTCAGGATTCAATAAACTTAAAGTTCCAATAATGCCCATACCTGCATAAGTATACATTTTTAAGCCCATCAAGCCATTAACCAATCCCCCAGCAGCTCCTCCAATACAAGTAATGATCAATAACATTTTTCTTGGAATTATAATGCCATACATTGCTGGTTCCGTAACCCCTAAAAAGGCAGATATAAATGCGGAAAAGCTTTGTGATTTTAATTTAACTTGCTTTGTTCTATAGAAAACAGCTAACAAAGTACCGCATACAGCAAAGCAAGCACAAGATGTCATCGCAAGCATAGTACTAGGATTACCTGCTAAAAGGTCATAGAAAGCGAACATGGTTGGAATACCATGAACTCCAAACATTACCAAAATTTGCCACAAGCCACCCATTACTAATCCACCTAATACAGGCGAAATTTCAAAAATAAAGTTTAATGCGAAATTGATGCCCACACCTACTAAATTAGCTACAGGTCCTATAACCACGAAAGTAATTGGAAACATGATCAATAAGGTGATCATTGGGGTTAAAAAACCTTTTAATAACGGATGAATGTGACGATCTAATAGCTTATAAAAAGGAATTGCAACCATCAAACCAAACAATACAGGCAAGAAAGTTGAAGTATATTTTGCATTTACTACAAAGCCAAATAAATCTAAATCAACTCCTTGAATTGTTGGATAAGTTAGCGCTGCTCCGAACAACAATCCAAAATATGGATCAATCTCAAATTTTTTCGCAACATTAAAGCCTAAAACTAGCGGCAATGAATAGAAAATACAATCTCCCGCAGCATTTAATAATGCATATAATCCTGAATCTGGAGATAATCCCGCCATTGCTGCAATTACCATCAAGCCTTTAATGATCCCACAAGCACAAAGCAAATTAAGCGTAGGACCCATCCCCGCCATGATCACTCCTAAGAAATAGTCAATTGGTGACTTTTTACTTTGCGGTTTTTCAACTGAAGCACCACCATCTAAGCCTAACTGTTTACAGGCTTCATCATAAACCTCGGTAACATGTTCACCAATAACGACCATGTATTGTCCCGCTGCTTTTACCACGCTAATGACTCCATCCATATTTTTCAAAACTTCATCATTAGCTTTGCTCTCATCTAATAGATTAAAACGCAGGCGAGTTACACAATGTCTTAAATCTTTTACGTTTTCTTTTCCCCCGACATTTACAATTATGTCTTGAACAAGTTTAGTATATTTTGCCATAGTATTTATTTCCTCCTTTTTCAAATGTACTATGTTTGAAATGAAGGTTAAGCCAACTTAATGTTACCATCCTACTATTTATAGCTAATTCAGCAAATGTTATATTTTTTCACCATCCTTTTTGATACCTTTGCTGATTGCATTGTGAATATGAATTGTTATATACATTTTTTCTTCTTTAGAAATGTGATAATTAAGACTATCAATCAAGAATCTCTCTATTTTTTGCATACAAGCCGTAGCTCTTTGGTACTTTGCAAATACAATCTCTGCTAAATCATTATTTTCTTCATTAAGTAATTCCTCATGACGCAAGATACGACGTGCAAAATACTTTAAATGCATGATAAAGCGATAGTAATATCCTGAATCTTCATCAAATTCAACATTGTAATCTAATCTAACTATTTTTAAGATATCTTGAATTATTTTAGTTATTTTTAGTGTTTCTTCAATCGTGCTATTTTCTGTTTCGCTATTTACGATATGCATTGCGATATAGGCAGCTTCATCAATAGGTAATACTACTTTTAACTTCTGCTCAATCATTTCTTTTGCTAGTATTCCTATTTCATACTCTTTCTCATAAAATCTTTTGATTTCCCATGTTAAACCATTTGGGATCCCATATCCATCTTTTAACCTTTTCATCACACCATAAATATGGTCTGCTAAAGAAATGATTAAAGTATCACTTATTTTTATGCTCATAGCCACTTTCACCATTTTTACAATATCATTAGCTAATACGACATATTCTAGTGGAATATCCGTCAACAATTGTTCTAGCTGTGATGTTAACTCACTATCTGGTTGCAATACAAAAGTTTGATTTATTAATGTTTCATCAATTACATCACCTGCATGTTTTTTAAAGGCAATACCTTTTCCACATATAATTTGCTCATGTCCTTTTTCATTCAACACTACTACTGCATTATTCGTCAATATTCGCCTTATCTTCATCTATACCCCTTCTTTTGATACCATCTATTATTTCTATGCATATCAATGTATCATGTATATATTTATTCAATTGCTTATGATCTTTTTCTCTAAACATTTTTTCTATTTCAAGCAATTCTTCATAGACAACATTATGATTTTTAGTAGCTATAGATTCAATGTGATCTTTACTACAAAGCAACACTTCTTGTATAAACATCATCGCGGAATTGGAATGGATATATCCCTTTTCACCTTGTATACAGAAATAAGCAGGTGCATTACTTATTTTAGATAAATTTATGCTTGCTATCAATTGATCATATTTTAATATCAATGTACCTGCTAAATCTACGCCATCAATACCTTTAATATCATCATATCTAACGCTATTAGGTTTTCCAAAAAGGCCAACCACAAAGTGCAATGCGTATATCCCAAAATCATATAATGCTCCACCCGCCTTACTAGCATCAAAAACTGGAGCAATTATCCCATTTTGATAATCATCATATCGTCTAGAATAATGACATAAGCTTGCCGTAAACTGAGAGACCTTACCTATTTTTATTAAATTTGTTTTTATATTACTATAAGCCTTAGTTAGAACATTGCGACTTAGCTCATAAATCATCAAATTGTATTGCTTTGCTATAAGACTTAATTCTAACGCTTGCTCATATGTTACAGTAAATGGTTTTTCGCATATTACATTTTTACCAGCTAATAAAGCTCTTTTACAATATTCATAATGATAATTATTGATAACAGCAACATAAACGGTATCAAAACTTTTGTCTGCTAAAAAATCTTCAATAGTTAAATATAATTTGCCTATACCAAATTTATTCACCAATTTTCGACCGCGATTTTCACTAACTTTTCTACAAAATAAAGCCTCACATTGATAAGCATCTAATTTAGCAAATAGTTCTAACATCGATGATACAATATCACCTGAACCCATGATACCTAGTTTCATGACTATCTCCTTTCCAATAAAAAACCCATCTAAAAAAACATTTCGTCTTTTTAAATGGGTTAAGCTTGTAAGTTTTTACAATTACCATCCCTTAATTTATATTTATTTTACCATATATATTTCACTGTTGCAAGCGCTTGCAACAAACCTAAACAATCAATTTTCATTTAATATCAATAGGTTAGGAATATCATCTTTTAACGTATAATAGATGATAGTTAAATCAACAGTTCCATAATCATGAACAATTCTATTCCGCATACCTGACAATGCATACCACGGAACTTCTTTATGTCTATCTTTATAATCTTCGGAAAGCTTTTTTGCACATTCTGAAATTTGTATCATTCTAAATAACATCGAATCCAATAAGATTTCATTTGCTTGTAGTTCTTCCAAAGAAACATTATCCATATGGCTAGTAATAAATAGCACATTTTTTTTCATTTTATTGACATAATATTCATCATTTTTTATATTATCCATAGATTTTAATACCATCCTTTAATATATCTTCTAATAACGTAGCGTTATTAACTAATTGCTTAACATCTAGTATATCTACACGTTTATGAAGGACGCTCCTTAATTCTTCTACCATTTGATAATAATTTAAACCCGTCAAGCTTGTAGATAGCATTAAATCGATATCGCTGCTAGCTGATGCATACCCTTTAGCATACGAACCAAATAAATAACAAAATCTTATATCATATTTCTCTAATACCTTTGTACACTTCTCGATGATATCTTCGATCGTTAGTATTCCCGTTTCTTCATCAACATAATTAATTTTATTTAACTGCTCCAAGATATATTTATATTTAATCGTACCTATTTTAGATTCATCGTTTTCATACGATTTATAAGACCGCAACGAAATACCCACTAGTTTCGCCACTTCTAGTTGGGTCATTTTTTTCTCCATGCGTATTTCTTTAAGAGTCGCCATCTTTTGCACCTCCATATATATTATAGGGCAATTTTTGCACCCCTTCAACAATTAAGGTGCAATCATATGTGCTGCTAGCATATTCCTTTAATTTTTATAGTTAATCAAAGTTATTTCATCATTTCAATTTTCAACAATTACTTTTATCCCTAGAGCTAAGCTTCATAAAAAATATACTAATATTTTATTTATCATTTCTTCTATCTACTTTTATATTTATTACACTACGGATTGCAATTACCTTCATTAATTCATAATTTTTTATATTTATTATACTTAATTATTTATCTATCTATAATCGCCTTTTACTTATATCTAACATTTATCCTCTTAGATAAAAAAAGATAATTGACCAAAAACCACTAACTGTGGTTTTTTATATGATCATGGGAATGAAAGCATAAAAAAGCCCAAGCTTTTGCTTGAGCTTTAGTTTCAAGTGTTTTGATTAAGCTTTGTCAGCTGAACCGAATTGTTTCATCAATTCGATAGTTTTTTCAGTAATTGCTTTAGCACCTGGAGCTAATAATTTACGAGGGTCATATCCTTTACCTTCTAAATCTTTACCAGCTTCGATATATTTACGTGTAGCATCAGCGAATACTAATTGTAATTCAGTGTTAACGTTGATCTTAGAAACACCTAAAGAGATTGCTTTTAAGATTTGTTCTTGTGGAATACCAGAACCACCGTGTAATACTAATGGTTTACCATTTGTACTAGCTTGGATTTCACCTAAACGATCGAAGTTCAAGCCAGCCCAGTTTTCTGGATATTTACCGTGGATGTTACCAATACCAGCAGCTAAGAAATCAACACCTAAAGCAGCGATATCTGCACATTCTTTTGGATCAGCTAATTCACCGTTAGAAGCAACTCCATCTTCTACACCACCGATACCACCAACTTCACATTCAACTGAGATACCTTTGCTGTGAGCTAATTCAAGGATTTCTTTACTCTTAGCAACGTTTTCATCGAAATCATAGTGAGATCCATCAAACATTACAGATGTGAAACCAGCTTCGATGCAAGCTTTAGCACCATCGAATGAACCATGGTCTAAGTGTAAAGCTACTGGAACTGTGATGCCCATGAAATCATGGATTTCTTTAACCATAGCTACAACATTCTTATAACCAGCCATGTATTTACCAGCACCTTCAGATACACCTAAGATAACAGGTGAATTTGCTTCTTGAGCAGCTGCTAGGATAGATTTGGTCCATTCCATGTTATTGATGTTGAATTGTCCAACTGCATAATGCCCTTCATGAGCTTTTTTGATCATTTCTGATGCAGAAACTAATACCATTTTAAAATTTCCTCCTATTTGTACAATTTAATTTTAAAACATTTTATTAATTTTTTAAAGTACTATCATTATTTTCTGTGATTAATTCTTTGGTATTTTCTAAACGTACATTATCTTTGATGATAACAAACTCTAAGTAATCCATATTATCTTTAACTTTACCTAAAGTATCACCTTGTTTTACTTCACTGCCAACCGCATAGTTAACTTCACCCATATCGATATACATTGAAAGATAACCATCATCATGCTCGATAGTCACATCATAAGTACCATTCAATCGTTTATCGATATTTTTTACTTTACCATCACAACTCACGCGTACATTAGCCTTTGTAATGTCTTCATCGCTGATTGCGATTCGTCTATACCCTTTTTTCTCATCAAATTCGCGGACAACTTCTCCATCTTCAATGGGATTGATAAATAAGCTTTCGGCATTAACACCTGAAACACTCATCAGCAAAACACCAACCAATAAAATTATTTTTCTTTTAGTATGCTGCAAATTATCTCCTCCTTTTTAAAAAAGCATTTTTATTATAACATCGATTCCTTTATTTTGAAAGCGCTTTTCTAATGGTGATCTATCTTGTTATCCCTATATAATATGATGATTAACCTCCTAATCCTAAAAAAAAGGAGCTTTTTTGCTCCTAATATTCTTCATCGTCTTTTGCTTTGGTATTTTCTTCGTGATCTTCATGTTCTTCATTGTCATCAATGATTTCATCTTCAAAGATCACATCGTCGTCAATTTCGATTTCGCTAGTATCAAAATGGGTTTCATCAAAAGTATGACGCGCTCTTAGATCCCATTTATTA
>JALEMK010000086.1 GCA_022768265.1 Erysipelotrichaceae bacterium | reverse complement strand
CAAGGTAAAGAAGTCGTAATCGAAGCATTAAAACAAACAAATGGCCATATCACTAAAACAGTAGAATTATTAAAGGAGGAAAAGTAAAATGGGCGAAATGGAAATGATTATTTTTGAAATTATCAGCAATGGCGGAAATGCGAAAGGATTAGTTTATGAAGCGATTGCCGCTGCTGAAAATAATGAATTTGAAAAAGCAGAAGCACTATTAAAAGAAGCTGATGAATTTTTAGTACAAGCGCATCAAGTACAAACTAACTTGATCCAACAAGAAGCAGCTGGGGAGCACCATGAAGTAACGGTGTTATTCGTACATGCGCAAGATCATTTGATGAGTGCGATGGAAGTTAGGACCATGGCAGAAAATATCATCAAGTTAAATAAACGTTTAGCTGCTTTAGAAGCAAAATAGGTGTAAGATGGGAAAAGCTGTAAAATGGGAAGCCAAAAACGGATCAAAAGGCAAGAAAAAACGCTATATCGATGAAACGGATTATGATATTCCGCGTTTTGGCTATAAGAGTTCTTTTATCATCTTGGTAACGACGTTATTATCGCTATTTATCGTGCCTTTTATTTGTGATGTTATACAAATCGATTATCGTTTGCCTACCGTGATCTTATGCGGGGCTACAGCTGGTTTTTCCGCAGCTTATACGCAGTTTTTTATCGAGCGTGATCAAGGTATCACCAAAGATTTTTGGATAGTAGGTGGATTGCTTTCGCTATTTTGTGCCATGTTGATCTTTTTGGTCGTGTACATGGGAAAAATTATGTAATATTATTTCGGGATGTTAGCGACTTACATAAAATAATATTGCAAGAAAGTGATTACATTGCTATAATGTAACAGGTTACAATTAGAAAGGAGAAAAATCATGAAAGTATTATTAGTTTGTTCTCAAGGTATGTCTAGTGCTATCGCTGCTAAAGCATTGCAAGATGCTGCAGCAAAGAAAGGGATTGATATTCAAGTTCAAGAATGTTCAACCCAAGCCTTTGCTGAAGAAATTAAAAATGGTTATGCAATTGGCATGGTAGCACCACAAATTCGTCATCGTTATGATGTTTTGAAACAACAAGCTGATGCTGCAGGTATTCCATGTGTATTGATCCAACCACAAGGATACACACCTTTAGGTGGCGCTAAATTGCTTGCACAAATTCAAAATGAATTAGGCGAAATCAAATAATATTTAACAATTAAGGGAGGATTAAAAAATGTTCGACAAATTTTCTACATTTATGGATGAGAAGTTGTCTACACCAATGGCCAAATTGGCAGAACAACGCCATTTAAGAGCTATTCGTGATGGTATCATCGCAACTTTACCATTGATCATCGTATCTTCTATGTTCATGGTAATTGCCTTCTTACCAAACTCAATGCCTGCTGAATGGGGCATCACACAATTTATCGCAGCTAACCAAACCAAGGTCTTATTACCATATCGTGTTTCAATGTATATCATGACATTATATGCTGTATTTGGTATTGGTTATTCACTTGCAAATTCATATGATCTAGATGGTTTATCAGGTGGGATTTTAGCGGAATTAGGCTTCTTGTTAACGATCATTCCTGTAGCTATTGGCGCACCTAGTGAAGCTGTAGCAACTTTAGCGGCAGAAAATGCTGAATTAGCTAACTATCTATCATCTATACCTACTGGCTTTGTTATGCCAATGGGTAACCTAGGTTCAGCGGGAATGTTTATTGGTATCTTAGTTGCGTTCTTTGCTGTAGAAGTTTATCGTTTTACACAAAAAAGTGGTTTCAAGATTTCTATGCCACCACAAGTTCCATCTTCAGTGGCTAGATCATTTGAATCATTGACACCAACAGCAATTGTTTTGATCGTCGTAGCAACTATTACCATGTTCATGGGCATCAATGTACATGCTATCGTTGGTAATATCGTATCACCTTTGGTTAAAGCAACTGATAGCTTACCATCAGTATTGATCTTAATTTTCTTGGTAACTTTCTTCTGGTCATTTGGTATCCACGGGGTTTCAATCGTTGGATCTTTAGCTAGACCTTTATGGTTGGTATTATTAGAAGAAAATACGACTGCCTTTGCTGCTGGAGCAGCTGTTACTAATATTGCGGCTGAACCTTTCTATCAATGGTTTATTTGGATCGGTGGTTCTGGTGCTACTTTGGCATTATCAATCTTATTTGCTTTTAGAGCAAAATCAGCTTATGGTAAAGCATTAGGTAAAACTTCATTGGTTCCTTCAATCTTCAATATCAATGAACCAATGATCTTCGGGGCACCAATCGTATTGAACCCTATGTTGATCATTCCATTCATCATTGCTCCAATGGTTAATGGTATCATTGCTTATTTATTAACTAGTGCTGGTTTGGTAAATGCTGTTGTAGCTAGTGCTCCTTGGACGCTTCCTGGCCCTATCGGTGCTTTCTTAGCTTGTGGAAATGATCTTCGTGCGGCTTTATTAAACGTTGTATTGATCATATTAGATATCATCATTTACTATCCATTCTTTAAAATGTACGATAACAACTTGCTTGCTGACGAAAAGGAAGAAGCATAAAATATTAAATGCCTTGTTTCATACAAGGCATTTTCTAAAAGAAAGAAGGTATAAAAAATGCGCAGATTAGGTATTTCTATTTATCCAGAAAAATCAGATAAAACTACCATTTTAAACTATATCGACAAAGCGGCAAAAGCAGGATTTACAAGAATCTTTTCTTGCTTGCTATCCGTAGAAAAAAGCAAAGAAGAAATCAAACAAGATTTTTTAGAAATCAATCAATATGCCAAAGATAAAGGCTTTGAGATCATCGTCGATGTTTCTCCTAGAGTCTTCGATCAATTGGGCATCAGCTATAAAGATCTATCTTTTTTCCATGAAATTGGTGCAGATGGTTTACGTTTGGATGCAGGATTTAGTGGTAATGAAGAAGCTTTGATGACCTTTAATCCTTATGGCTTGATCATCGAAATAAATATGAGCAATAATGTTCATACCATTGATACTATCATGGACTATAAACCTGATCGTTATAAATTATATGGTTGTCATAATTTTTATCCTCATGGTTATAGTGGGCTAAAATTAGATTTCTTTTTGGCATGTACCAAACGTTTTAGTCAATATGGCATAAAAACCGCTGCTTTTGTTACTAGTCAAAACCAAAATACTTTCGGTTCTTGGCCAGTTACTGAAGGCTTACCTACGTTGGAAATGCATCGTCATTTACCATTAGATGTACAAATAAAACATATGATTGCTTTAGAAAATATTGATGATATCATCATTTCTAATTGCTATCCAAGTGATGAAGAATTACAAAATGTTGCGGATTTGGATCTTTCATTGGTAACTTTTGATGTAGAAATGGTTGATGGTGTGCCTGAAATCGAACAAAAGATCTTGTTTGAAGAACTACATTTCAACCGTGGAGATCAAAACGCTAATATGATCAGATCGACACAAAGCCGTGTAAAATATAAAGGCCATAACTTTGCATTATTCAATGCCCCTGCGATCATTCATCGCGGTGATGTGATCATTGAAAGTAGCGAGTATGGTCACTATGCTGGTGAATTGCAAATTGCTTTACATGATATGAAAAATTCTGGCATGACCAATGTAGTCGGTAAGATCGTTCCTGAGGAACATTTTATTCTAGATCAAATTGCGCCATGGCAAAAATTTAGATTAAGAAAGGCTAAATAAGATGAATTATTATATAGGTATCGATGGTGGTGGCACGAAAACAGCTTTTGTTTGTTATGATGAAGATGGTAATTTAGTATCTTCGTGTATAAAGCCAAGCTGTCATATCTTACAAGTTAATGATCAAACGGCACAGCAAATTCTTCAAGAAGGTGTTAGTGAAGTGCTAGCAGGACTTGATGAAGAAAAAAGTGTTTATATATGTGCTGGCTTGGCTGGCTATGGTAAGAATCAACAGTTAAGAACAAGGATCGAAACCATTGCCGCCAAAAGCTTCCAAGATAGACCTTATATTTTATATAACGATGGCGAAATTGCGTTGGCGGGAGCTTTAAATGGTCAAGATGGTATCTTGGTTATTTGCGGAACTGGTTCGATCGCTTTAGCTAAAATTCACGACGAGTTTATTCGTTGTGGGGGCTGGGGCTATATGATAGGTGATGAAGGAAGTGCATATTGGTTGGCTAAAAAGCTTTTGCAAGCGTTTTGCATGCAAGCAGATGGCCGTCAAAAACAAACTATGCTTTATTCATACCTAAAAGAAAAATGGCAATTAAATGATGATTATGATGTCATTCCTTTTGTGGCCTCAACCCTAAATAATCAAAGAGATGCCATTGCGGCCTTAGCGATTCAGGCTTATGAGCTTGCTTTGAAACATGATGAAGCTGCACTTGTCATCTATCAAGAAGCAGCTAAAGAAATCGCAAGAATGATCGATGCCTTGGCAACTAATTTCTCAGGCAAGATCAAAGTTAGCTATACGGGGGGAGTATGGAAGGCCAAAGAGCTTTTTCAAGCGCAGTTAGCTCAATATGTAAAGGCAGATATTGAGCTGATCGATCCAGTATATGACCCAGCTAAAGGTGCTAGTATGCTGGCAAAACAGTTTTTTTCACAAAATAGTAAAAAATAATTTCAAAAAAAGCTAAAAAATAGTATCCTATATATTAAGGATCGAGGTGTTATGGAGTGAGCTGTATATATAAGGTAAAAGAAGCCTTTGATAATTTTACCGCGACCGAAAAAGCAATTGCTGAGTATATTTTGGAACATCGTAATGAAACTATTGAAAAAAGCGCTCAAGAATTAGGAATGATTACCAAAACATCGGCAGCTGCTTGGATAAGGTTTGCTCAAAAGTTAGGATATAAAGGCTTAACAGCGATGAAAGTAGATATTGCGAAGGATTCGCAAGACGAAGCAGAATTATTTAATGAGATCATCGAAGAAAACGATACATTATCCACGATGGTTAGAAAAGTATATCAAATGTCTTTGCAGCATATTGATAAAACTTATAAATTACTAAATAATGAAAATTTGCAAACAGCTATCGATCATCTTTTACAAGCCAAAAGAATTTTTTTGGTAGGTATTGGTGGAAGTGGCATCGTTTGCACGGACCTTATGCATAAATTGACGCGTTTAGATAAAGAAGTTATTTATCATGAAGATCCTCACATTCTTTTAGCTAGGATCGCCCATATCCAGCCAGAAGATGTCATGATCGCTATCAGCTATAGTGGGGAAACCAAAATAGTCAATGCTTCAGTAGAATACGCTCAAAAACAGCATGCTTTTACGATTGCGATAACGCAATATAACATTCGCAGTACATTAGCAAATTTAGCGGATATCAAATTATATACACCAGTCGTTGAAAAAGAATTGCGTTTAGGAGCTATTGCTTCACGTAATTCAGCTTTAAGTTTAAGTGATTTATTATATTATGGCGTGGCAAAAAATGATTTTGCCAAAACCAAAGAAGATTTGATCAAGACAAGACACTTAATAGATGAAATGGATACCATGTAGGTATCCATTCTTTACAAGATAACAAAAGGACATCAAATGGTCGTAAGATGTTCTGGAAAGATCGACCTAGAAAGAAAAACAATATAGGATCTTTCTATATTGAAGATACGAAAAATTATGTTAGCAGTTGGATTGATGTCAGGTACATCGTTAGATGGAATTGATGCTGTATTATGTGAGATCGAAGGATCATCGCTAGATACCAAGATCAAAGAACTAGCTTTTTGTACCTTAGATATACCTCAAAAGGTAAAAGATAAGATTAAACGTTGTTGTGGCAATGAAGCAGATGTGGCGACAGTTTGTTCACTTAATTTTGAATTAGG
Source organism: Erysipelotrichaceae bacterium (assembly GCA_022768265.1). Classification (GTDB taxonomy): domain Bacteria; phylum Bacillota_I; class Bacilli_A; order Erysipelotrichales; family Erysipelotrichaceae; genus JALEVB01. The sequence continues at coordinate 1,251 of JALEMK010000086.1, read as the reverse complement.
GGAATTATTCGCTAAAGCTGTTTTCAAAGTTTGCGAAATGCAAAAGGTGGATACTAGCTCCTTAGCTTTTGTAGCAAGCCATGGCCAAACGATCTATCATCAGCCTAAAGCTGATGCTTTACATGTTGCTAGTACCTTACAAATTGGTGAAGGAGCTGTTATAGCTATGCGCTGTGGTTGCAAGGTCATCAATAATTTCCGTGTTAAGGATATGGCAGCAAATGGCGAAGGCGCACCATTGGTGCCATTTAGTGAATATATCCTTTATCGTAATGCACAGCAAGCAGTTGCCTTACAAAATATCGGAGGTATTGGTAATGTTACCATCATACCTGCTGGTGCCAATATCGACGATGTTTATGCTTTTGATACTGGTCCTGGAAACATGATGATCGATGAAGCAATGCAGTTATTGTATGGCAAAAATTATGATCAAGATGGTCAAGTAGCAGCAAGCGGTACATTAAATGAAGAATTATGCAATTATCTAGCACAACATCCATATTTAAAGCAGCAGCCACCTAAGACCACGGGAAGAGAAATGTTTGGCGCCTTTTTGGTCAAAGAAATCTTGGATAAGTTTGCAAATGTTCCTAAAGCCGATATCGTTGCTAGCTTAACATGGTTTACTGCTTATAGCATTGCGGTAAATTACCGATTATTTGTGCTGCCAAAGCATGATTTAAAAGAAGTTATTTTAGGTGGAGGCGGAGCACATAATCAAACCCTTATTAAAATGTTGCAAAAAGAATTACCAACTATCAAGATCTTGACCCAAGAAGATAAGGGCTATTCAAGCGATGCAAAGGAAGCAATTGCTTTTGTCATACTAGGTAATGAAACCTTGCATCAACAATTTTCTAATGTACCTAGTGCCACTGGAGCTACGCAAAAAGTAATCTTAGGTTCATTGGTATATCCAAATTAAATTTAAAAAAGAAGAAGCTTGTTTTATAATAGATACAGTAATTGTGAGGTATTTTATGAAAAAAAAGAATCATAATCTGATCGTTGTAATCACTTCTTCTTTTTTATTGCTGATATTTGCTTTCATGATCTATTGGAGCACGATATTAGTTAGAAATAAGATTTTACAAAATGCTGATTCAATGGGAACCTATCTAGTTCAAAGTTATGCGACAGAAGAGACTAATATCTTGAATATGTACAAGATATTTATTAAATTAGGTTCATTATATATTGATGAATATAGTGAGCAAGGTATGTCTCCTGAAGAGATCCATCGTTGGT
>JALEMK010000072.1 GCA_022768265.1 Erysipelotrichaceae bacterium | reverse complement strand
GATCATAAGGTGGTGAAATTAAATGATAACAAGATTTAAATCACACCTAGATACACCGTATAGTTTACATGATATGCTTGTAGATAAAATTCATGCTTTAAATAATAATCTTTATTTAAACTTTACTTTTAGGTCTTATTCTAATTATAATAGGTAATACTATATCATTTGTATTTCATAATGGGGCATATGTTAATATTGCAGGGATCATCTATGGTGTGCTCTTTATTTTAAACCATGTTTATCCAGAAAAACTTATTACTAAAACAAAAGGGGAAGCTACTGAAAAAATATCAGAGATAATTTGTATACTTATTGGAATCTTTACAAAATTTATTGTTTAAATTAATAATTCCAATTTTGAAAAATCGGAGGTAAAAGTGTGAATAAAAAAATAAAAAAAAGCCGACTTAAAAACAAGTAGTAAAAAAATATCAAAAAAATTTATTAGTTGACCTGAATTGAAGAAATATCAATACCGGATTGTTTCAAAAAGTTTAATGCCTTTTCAACTGTTAGTGATTGATTGGTTTCTGGTTGTGGATTCATGAAAGATTCATAATCGGTTGGATGAAACTCTTCACCTGTAAGGATCATGTGATAGATGCTGACTAACATCATACGAGCAATCGCAATGATTGCTTTCTTATGGCCACGTCGTTTCTTTAACTTGGAATACTTTCTTCCAAAATAAGAGGACTTATCTTTAATGGTCGATAAAGCACATTGGACGAGTAGTGGTTTGAGATATTGTCCAGCTTTTGAGATACGGACTGACTTTTTCTTGCCAGCACTTTCGTTGTTGGCAGGAGAAAGTCCAGCCCAACTTACAAGCTGTTTATCAGATTCAAACTGAGACATATCGATACCTATTTCAGAAATGATAAGAATTGTCGATAAGGCACTGATTCCTTTTATTTGTGTGATATGTTGAAAAGATTCACGTAAAGGATAAGCGCGCTTGACTAATTCCATTTCACAAGAATCAATCATTTGATCCAAATATTCCATGTGATTCAATGATTTCTCCATCTTGAATCGCTGATCAGATTCGATGTGATATCCATGAAGTAAATCAAGGATTATATCTTTATTCTTACAGTTTTTGTGAATAAGTTTTAGGATCTTGTCATCGTCAATAACATTGGATTTCATGACTTCTTTCATGATTTTGGAAGCGGTCTTGCCAAAAGGATCTGAAATGACAGAAGCCAAACCAATATTGGAAACAGTCATACTGTTTTGATAACGATTTCGTTCTGAAGAGCGCATACAAACCAATTTGTATCGGTAGCGTGCAATCTCCCGTAACTCGTGGATTTCTTTAGGAGGAATAAAAGAAAACCTGATCAGATCATGTTTGAAAAGATCGCATATCCATTTGGAATCTTTCTTATCTGTCTTTTTGCCTTTGATGGCCTTGACATATTTAGGATGTGTCAAATGAACGTTGATTTCATCTTCGAGGATATTGAAGATAGGGATCCAGTATTTACCGGTGGATTCCATACAGATGTCAAAACAGTGGTGAGATTTTAGCCAATCCTTCAAAAAGATATATTTTATAATAATATTTAATTTAGCAAAAGTATAATGAACTTAAAATCTCATCTTCTAAAATATTAATCAAGATTATTAATTAATCTGATTGTTTATTAAATCAAAATCTTCAAATAAGTTATAAATATTTTATTATTATGGAGGCTTTAATGAATTATATAATAAAACCAATGAATATTGTGGATGAAGTAGATGGTAAAGGATATGTTCATTATAAATCTTGGCAAGAAACATATAAGGGTCTTGTTGACAGTGAATATCTAAAAAATTTAACAGAAGAAAAGTGTAAATAAATGGCACACACAAGTGGAAAGATAATGGTATTGTTGCTAAAGAAGGTAATAAAGATATAGCTTTTGTTAACTATGGTAAATATCGGAATGATAGTATTCCAAATTGTGGCGAAATATTTGCTATTTATGTGCTTGCAGATTACTACAATCAAAAGATTGGTTATAAATTAATGAATGCAGCTTTTTTGGAACTTTCTAATTATAAAAACCTTGCCGTTTGGGTTTTTAAAGGCAATGAAAGAGCTATTTAATTCTATGAGCAATAATGTATATTTACAGGAATAATACAGATTTTATAACGGTGTCTAGTTTTGTGCAGTCATGAAACTTCGCATAATGTATGTTATGCGATTTATTTGGATATCAGCAGCATTGCCATACCAAAAATAGATTTTTGTGTCATAAAATTACTCCTTAAAAAAATTAAAAATTAAATCAATGTATTTATTTTGAAGTTCTTTATCATTCTGAAGCGCCTGCTCTAATGCAATTGCATCTTCTACTGAGTCGCCGTGTGTATAAGAAATAATTGCACTTTCAATAAAACTTGTCTTGAAATTTTCTTTATATCCATACATAGCAGCACATTCTTCTGACTCCGGTGAATATGTTTCATTTTCAAAATCTAGATGACAAGTAGCATCTACGATATGAGTAATATCATCTTTGTATGTATTCACAGTAGATGAAAAGTAATTACTTTGTTCTACTAATGAAAAGTTACTATTTTCGATGGTATAGGGTGTTATTTCTGATTCATCTATGTTATAAATACGAATTTCAGAAGTACCATTATTAAAATCATGAATGCTTACTATTGAAAGACCTTCTCCAGGGTCTTCTCCGATTACATAATATCTACCACTATTATCAAGTTGTTTATAATAATCCAATGTTTCTAGTGGACTATGACGAAGATAAACATCATATGGGTCAAAATCAATAGATGCATCTTCAGTAGGTTCTAAAGTAGTAATAGCAACAGTTTCTTGTGGTTCAGTTGTAGAAGTTTCTTGTGGTTCACTGTTCTTGGTAGTGCTGCAGCTAACTAATAAGAACATGCATAATAAACAAATAAGCTTTTTCATCTAATCACCTACCTACTCTTGTCAATGATTAATTATCTTCTATGTATTATTATACTTTTGTTAAGTAAATGTTATAATAAACAATTTTGTTGTACAATATTTATTCATTTTATTGTTTCGGCATTACTTTTTAAATTATTATTTAATATTAGTAATTAGCATTTGTTAGATCGATCCAATATCGTTGTTCTATCGTGCCATCATCTGATATGATTTCGTTTTCTAATATACCACCATTTTTAATGATTGATTTCGCTGAGCCTATGTTGGTTTTATCGCATACTAGTAGGACTTTATCAATGTTTAATTCACGACATTTTGTTAACGCGAGTTTGATCATTTTAGTAGCGTAGCCTTTTCTTCTTGCGCTTGGTCTTACACCATCGCCGATATGACCAGCATGCAGTAATAAGTGGTCATTTAGGTAATGACGAATATTTATCGCACCTACCATCATATCTAGTTCATCATCATAACAAAAATAAGTACTAGAAGGAACTAAACCATTTTTAGGTGCTAAAATATCGATATTTTGACAATAATATTCAAAATCTTCATAGCTATTTTTAAATATGGATGCTGGTGAATGGTTAGATTCAGGGTGTTCTTGATTATATGTTGTCCATTCTTCGAGCATATCTATGATTTGTTTTTTATAATCTATGGTAGCTTTCACTAATTTTAAGGTCATGTTTCCCCTCCTTATGATAAATTTTTTAAATTATACATCTTTTGTGATAACATAACAATATCAATAGTTATTTATGATATTATTATAAATATAATAAGTGAGGTTTATGGGATGATTTTATACTTTAGTGGTACAGGAAATACTAAATTTATTGCAAATAGATTGGCTGCTAAGCTAGCTGATGATATTAGTGATCTTGGATCAATCATCAACAATCAAGATAAGTGGCATTTTTATAGTGAAAAACCTTTTGTCATCGTATGTCCTATCTATGCATGGCGTATTCCTTTCAAAATCGAAAATATGTTAGCAAAAGCTAGTTTTACAGGAAGTAAAGATATCTATTTTATCTTTTCTATGGGTGGTCAGTTTGGGGCAGCTGATAAATATGTAGCTCGTTTGATGCAAGGTAATAATCTTAATATCAAAGGATATACTGGTATATTGATGCCGGATAATTTTACGATCGTTTTTAATGCTCCTACTGCTGAAGAAAGCGATCATATCATTAGCTTAGCACTAGATAAAATAGATTTAATTGCTAATAAGATCAATGATAATTTAGCTTTATCAGCGACAAAACATCACTATATCGACAATTTTCTATCTACTATGGTAAATCATGGCTTTGCTAAATTTATGATGAGTGCTAAACGTTTTGGCTGTAATGATGATTGTATCCATTGTAATTTATGTGTTAATAACTGTCCTACCAATAATATTAGATTTAATGGTGATCAATTAGCATTTGGTAATGATTGTATGTTTTGTTTGAAGTGTATCCAATCATGTCCGACCCATGCCATAACTTACAAAGGCAAAAAGCTTGCTAAAGGATATTACACATGTCCAAAAAAATAAGGGTTACGAAATTCGTAGCCCTTTTATAATATATTGTTATCTGCTTGTTATTTAACAACTGATTTTAAAGTTTTTGAAGCTTTAAATGCAGGAGCTTTGCTAGCAGCAATTTCCATTGTTTCACCAGTGAATGGATTGCGTCCAGTTCTTGCTGCTCTTTCATTAACAACAAATTTACCGAAACCAGCAATGTCAACTGTGTTACCTTTGCTTAATTCTTCAGTGATTGTGCTAAATACTGCATCTACAAGTTCAGTTGTTTCTTTTTTTGTTGAATTTGTTTTAGCAGCAATCGCGTCAACTAATGCTTTTTTATTAATATTTTCCATTTTAATTTCTCCTTTACTTGTAATATTTTATACAAACGCTAATTAAAAATCAACTGAATTATATGTGAATTATACATTTTGCTCAATTAGGATATCTTCTAGATCTTGCAAGAGATTTGTGAGATCGTTTTGAGTCAATCCTTTGATTCCAGAAGCATTTGCATGTCCTCCGCCATGGTATTTGGCAGCTATTTGATTGATCGGTACATGTTTGGATCTTAATGATCCATCATATAAGATATTGCCTTTATCATCTTGACGTTGATTAAAAATGGCCCAGATAGCAAATTCCTTGACACTTCCCATTTCATTGACAAATTCTCTAGCTTGCTTGCCAGAAAGTTCGTATTTATTTAAGTCATCTAAATCAAAGATACAATAAGCGATATGCTCATTGTGGATCTGGATCTTATTGCGGACGATGGTCTTTAATTTAAAGGTTTTTAGATCGATATCAAATAATTCTAAATTAATTGCTCGGATATCGATACCTTTGTTTGCTAGATATGCACCGATTTCTAGTGTTTTAGCGCTTGTAGAGGATGTTTTGTAGCATAGACTATCAGTTAATAGTCCACGATATAAATAAGCGCTACAAGTCTTAGAAACGCTGTTTTCATCAATTGCTCTAAAGATGCTTGCTAAAAGCTGAGTACATGATGCACAGCTAGTATCAACAAGGTTATCATCTCCAAAAGGTTCTACATTGGGATGGTGATCGATCTTTAGGATCTTTTTGGCTAATTTGATGCGTTGATCATCGATGCGCTCAAGATTACCGCAATCTACGGCAATAGC
>JALEMK010000067.1 GCA_022768265.1 Erysipelotrichaceae bacterium | reverse complement strand
GGAATATATTCAAAATCAATTAAAGGAGGACAAAATAGCGGAACAATTAGAATTGGAATTAGTGGATCCGTTTACGGGTAAGAAGAAATAATGCAAGTCGCAGACCACATTACGCTGTAAAGCGTGGCTTTGAGAGCAGGGCTATGCCCGCACATGAAAAACCACCAGCTTAGCTGGTGGATAATTATTTATAACTCAATTTCAACAATGTATTCTTCTGCACGATTTGTGGGACGCATAATTTTAATTTTATCTTTAGAGCATAATGAAATAACATTTTTCCAAAATAGTTTTACATTACTTTTAGCTTCTCTGGTACTGAAACCTGCTGTATCTAAATAATGAAAGGTTATAGAATGAATATTAGGATTAATATTTTTAAGTTTTTCCAAATAAAAAGACTCATGAAAACTTGATGGTTCACCCAAAACTTCTTGGCCATAATAATTAAAATGAATTAATTCATATAATCCAAAATTAATTTTATAACGAGGGAATATTAAATTATAATAAACTTTGTAATCCTTTGCATTGGCTCTTCTTTTGATTTCAATCTTTATAAGTTCATAAAGAAGAGTTGCTTCATTTTTAATCTTTTCATTAGTATCTGGTCCAGAGCGTGTGCTATCTGTTATTGATTTTCTTAATTCATCACCAAAACTCATAAAATCCTCACCTCAACTTATATAAAATATTATAACATCGTATTCTTTTTTTCTTAAGTCTGCTTTTATAGTTTAAAACTATTTATTACACAGTTTCAAACGGATTTTCTGTTTGAAACTGTATGTTTTTGATGAAAATACATCATTTTATACAGTTTCAATTCGATTTTTCGTTTTTATCTATATATAAGCTATTATAAGTAATCGATTTTTTATATTCTTAATATAAGAAGATTTTAAATTTTGATAAAAGTAAGACGTTCAAGTTGATAAATATAATTTTTCTAGTTATATATAATATGTAGGAGTAAAACTACGGTGGTGATAAAAATGAATAGAATAGTTGAGAAAGGAGATGGATACGTTAATTATTTTTATTGAATTAAGTGCAGAAGATTCGGTTACTTGTATCTGAGATGAATGCACTTATTTTTTTTTGTTATCGCATAAAAAAATGTAAGATAAATCACTGATTTTTGTGTTAATTAAGTGAAAATTTTATTGACTTAAATAAGGATTGATTATATCATTTATTTGTTAGAAATTTAACATTTTATACAACTATTTTCCAAGTTCATATGCTTAAGTCGCAGGATATAGGATATGAACCGGGGTTAAAAGGGAAACGTTTTAGCCTATTAATTATACTTATGTATGATTTTATAAAGGAAAGTATAGGGATCTTTATGCCCTTACTATGCCTTTGCATAGTTTTTTTTTGGCTAAGATGGAGGAGAAGTTATGAATTTTATTACCATAGAAGAAGCATGGCAATTAATCAGTAGTAATATCAAGCAAAAAAAGCGAATAACCAAAGTTAATATTCAAGAAGCATGTGGGATGATCATAGCTAAAAATTATTATTCTAGCATGGCCAATCCGCCTTTTGATCGCTCACCTTTAGATGGCTATGCTTGCCGTAGTCAAGATATGACAAGTTTACAGCCGCTAGTTATCATTGATAAGATATATGCCGGAATGGCAAGTTCAAAAGTAGTAAATGAAGGGGAATGCGTGAATTTGATGACTGGTGCGCCAATTCCTCAAGGCGCCGATTGTGTGATCAAGCAAGAAGATGTTGAAGTTAAGGATGGCAAGATCTATTATCAAAAAGCATTGAAACATTTGCAAAATATCGTCTTCAAGGGCGAAGATATCCAAGAAAATGATCTGATCATTGCCGCAGATACCAAGATCTCTAAATTACATACTTGTGTATTGGCTAGTGTGGGGATCAGCGAAGTTGAGGTTTATGATAATTTAAGAGCTAGCATCATTACGACCGGTGATGAGGTCATGCAGCCGTATGAAACATTGAGCACTGCTAAGATCTATGATTCAACCTCTACATATATTGCGACCAGCTTGCGTCAATGTGGGATCACGAAGATCGATCATTATTGTGTAAAAGATGAAAGTGATAATTTATTGCAGAAATTAGCTGCTGCTTGTAAACAATGTGATCTAGTCATTACGACTGGTGGTGTTAGTGTAGGGGAAAAAGATTTATTAGAAGATACCTTGCGAATGATGGGCGCTAAGATCTTATTCCATGGGGTCAAGATGAAACCAGGTAGCCCAGTGATGGTAGCGACCTTAAATGATAGTGTCATCGTCGCGCTAAGTGGTAATCCTTTTGCGGCCTTAGCAACCTTTGAACTAATCTGTCGTCCATGTATGCACGCCTTAGATCCTGCGATTGCAAATATTAAAACAGTAAAAGCGATCATGGCTAATGACTATGACAAGGTGAGAAATCATGTGGCGTATGTACGAGGCCATTGTGCAAATGGCATGGTTACGATACCAAGCGCAAATCATTCAAGCGGTTCGATCCGTTCAATGATCGGCTGTAATTGTTTGGTGGAAATCTTGGCTGATCAAACATTAACCAAAGCAAAGGAAGTAAAGGTGGTCATGCTTGAAGAGTACTAGACCATATATCTTTGCCGTTAGTGGTTATAAGCATGTTGGTAAGACAACCTTGATAACAAAGCTTATTAAAAAATTAAGAAGCTTAGGTTATACGGTTGCGACGATCAAACATGATGGTCATGATTTTATTGCGGATAGTGAAGGGACGGATTCTTATAAACATCGTGAAGCAGGAGCAGATCTTAATATCGTCTTTAGTGCACATAAGATGATGATGATTGCAAAACCATTAGATATTCAAGCAATGATCGCTTTGGCTCAAGATCATGATTTCATTATCTTAGAAGGCTTTAAGACTAGCCCTTATCCAAAAATTGAAATTATCAAGGAAGATGGAGAAGCAAGCGTTGTTGATCCAACAACACGTTTGGCACTTGTTAGTGATATCGCCATGACCAATGAGCAATATATTAGTTGGAACGATATCGATAAATTAATTGAAATAATCTTAGAAAGCAGGGAAAGACAAGATGGAATTAATTGAAACTGAAAAAGCCGTAGGCTGTGTGTTATGTCATGATATAACCCAGATCATCAAAGGTAAGACCAAAGATGCGATCTTTCGTAAAGGTCATATCGTAACGGAAGAAGATATCCCCGTTTTATTAAGCGTTGGGAAAAGACATCTATATGTGTGGAAAAATGATGAAAATATGCTGCATGAAAATGATGCGGCCTTGATCTTAAAAGATGCTTGTAAAAATGCATATATGAGTGAATCTGCAATCAAAGAAGGTAAGATCGAACTGATCGCAGAGTGTGATGGGATATTAAAAATTGATACCGATCGTTTATTAGCAATCAATATGTTAGAAGATATCATGATCGCGACGATCCATCAAAATCAATTTATTCGTAAAGGACAAAAGATTGCGGGAATGCGAGTTATTCCATTAGTAATCGAAAAAGCTAAGCTGGAAAAAGTGAAAGAAATATATGATGGGAAGCCATTGTTAGAAATCTTACCGATGAAAGCTAAAAAGGTAGGAATCGTTACGACAGGGTCAGAAGTATATCATGGCTTGATCAAGGATGCCTTTGGACCAGTTATTCGCGATAAGATGGCCTTTTATGGCTGTGAGGTCGTGGGGCAAACGATCGTAGATGATAATTTAGACATGATCAAAGCAGCAATCAAGAGCTATCTAGATCAAAAGGTTGATATGGTGGTATGTACGGGAGGTATGAGCGTGGATCCCGATGACCTAACACCAAGTGCGATCAAATCATTAGATGGTGAATTGGTTAGCTATGGGGCACCGGTATTACCAGGAGCGATGTTTTTGCTTAGCTACATGCAAGATGGAACGCCAGTATTGGGTTTGCCAGGTTGTGTGATGTATCATAAGACCACGATCTTTGATCTAGCTTTCCCACGTTTATTATGTAATGAAAAATTAACAAAGAAAGATCTTGCAGTTTTAGGACATGGTGGATTATGCCATAATTGTGCGGTTTGTCATTATCCTAATTGTGAGTTTGGTAAGTAATCATGAACGAATTTACACATTTTAATGAGCAAGGCGAAGCAATCATGGTTGATGTCAGCGAAAAAAACGCTACCAAGCGTCAAGCTATTGCCAAGGGCAGCATCTATGTTTGTGAAGAAATCTTAAATAAGATCAAAAATAAAGATATTGCGAAAGGTGATGTCTTAGGAGTGGCCAGAATTGCTGGGATCATGGGCGTTAAACGAACCAGTGAATTGATTCCCCTATGTCATCCTTTACCAATATCTAAGGTCAGCATCGACTTTGAGATCGTTGATGATCATATCGATTGTTATTGTACGGTCAAGGTCGATCATAAAACCGGAGTGGAAATGGAAGCGTTATGTGGAGTCAACATTGCTTTATTGACCATCTATGATATGTGCAAAGCGGTAGATAAACGCATGGTGATCAATAATGTCCACCTAGTGGAAAAAACAGGTGGCAAAAGTGGCCATTTTACTTTTGAAAAGGGGTATGACAATGCTTGATTCTATTGGGAGAAATATCGATTATCTAAGAATTTCCATTACGGATCGCTGTAATTTGCGTTGCGTATATTGCATGCCTGAAAAAGGCGTACAAATGTTACCGCATGAGGAAATTCTAACTTATGCCGAAATAACGCGTTTGGCGAAGATCTTTGGGGAATTAGGGATCAACAAGATCAAGATCACCGGTGGTGAACCATTGGTACGAAAAGATGTTGAGCAATTGATCAATGATCTATATGCTGATGATAATATCCATGATGTTACCATTACTACCAACGGGATTGCCTTGCCAGAAAAATTAGCGGCTTTATATGCGGCAGGGGTTCGTAGCTATAATATTTCTTTAGACACTTTAGATGATAAAAAATATCACTGCATCACCCGTTTCGATCAAGGAAAGAAAGTAAAACAAGCTATCGATATGTTATTGACCTATCCAGATGTCAATATCAAGATCAATGCGGTCATGACCAAAGGGATGGAAGAAGATTGCGTGGCTTTGGCACGTTATGCGAAAGACCATGATATCAAGGTGCGTTTCATCGAACTAATGCCTATTGGTGAAGGCTTGCATCTTCAACCTTTATATGAAGATGATCTGAAACAATTATTAACAGCAGCTTATGGGCCGCTGGAAGTGGTCAAAGGTATCAAGGGCAATGGACCATGCCATTATGTTAAAGCAGCTGGCTTTAAAGGCGCTATCGGCTTTATCAGTTCCATGTCTCATAAATTCTGTAGCAGCTGCAATCGCTTGCGTCTAACTTGTGATGGCTACTTGAAGCCATGTTTGCAATATGAATCAAAGGTCGATCTAAAATGCTTATTACGCAATGGCGCTAGTGATGATAAGATCAAAGAAGAAATCATCATGTGCATTAAAAATAAACCAAAATGCCATGAGTTTGAGAATATCAAAGAAACCGATATTAGAGGAATGAGTAAAATAGGAGGATAAGAATATGGGTAAAATTAAAGCAATTTGTATTTCAGCTGAACGAGGTTATCAAAAACATCGTATTGAAACATGTGAGATCGTGGAAAACTGGGGCATCAAAGATGACGCTCATGCAGGTAACTGGCATCGTCAAGTATCATTGTTAAGCTATGATGAAATTGAAAACTTCAAAAAAGAAGGTGCGGAAGTTAAAGATGGTGCTTTTGGGGAAAACTTGGTGGTTGAAGGCTATGATCTTAAAACTTTACCAGTAGGTACGAAATTTCAAGTTGGTGATGATGTTATCCTTGAATTGACGCAAATTGGTAAAGAATGTCATCATGGTTGTGAGATCATGAAGAAAATGGGCAAATGCATCATGCCTACCAATGGTGTCTTCACCAAAGTATTAAAAGGAGGCCGTGTTGATGTAGGTATGGACATCAACATCATTGAATAATGAAGGTCGCTATATTAACAGCTTCTGATTCTCGTCAAGGCCAATTGGATAAAGATCTATCTGGTCAAGTGATCGAGGAAATCGTGCAAAGCTATGGCTATGAAGTTATCAAACGGATGGTCATCAGTGATGATAAAGATGAATTAAGTGCATGTTTAAGACATTTTAGCGATGATTTAAAAGCTGATCTGATCTTAACAACAGGGGGAACTGGTTTCTCGCCACGCGATAACATGCCCGAAGCTACTTTAGCAGTCATCGATAAGCAAGCCCCAGGGATCGCCCAGGCAATGTTATTTAATTCCTTACAAATAACGCCGAAGGCCATGTTATCTAGAGCGGTAGCAGGAATCAGGAAACAAAGTTTGATCATTAACTTACCAGGTAGCCCGAAAGCGGTAAGAGAAAATTTAGAATATATCATGCCAGCTTTAGGTCATGGCTTAGATGTCTTGGCCGGTAATGTTAGTGAATGTGCTAGAAAATAGCAAGGAGAATTAAAATGAAAAAATTATTTGCATTATTACTAAGTGCATGTTTAGTAGGATGTGCTACTAACGATGCATCAACCAACCAATCAACCACAACCACGACCAATACGACCACGCCAAGCGAACAAACCACGATCTTGATCGCGGCAGCAGCTAGTTTGGAAAATGTTTTTGAAGATGAATTGATTCCAGCCTTTGAAGCAGCTAATCCTACGATCAAAGTAGAAGGTAACTATGATTCATCAGGAAAATTGCAAAAACAGATCGAGGAAGGTTTAGAAGCGGATATCTTCTTTAGCGCAGCATTAAAACAAATGAACGCTTTGATCGAAGAAGATTTGATCGACGATACAACCAAGGTGGATCTATTAGAAAATCAATTGGTCTTGATCAGCGCTAAGGATGCAACAACCAGCGTAACAACAACTAGCGAGATCTTAAATGCCTCTTCTATCGCGATTGGTGATCCAGAAAGCGTACCAGCTGGGCAATACGCTCAAAAAGCTTTAGAAAGCTTAGGAATCTTTGAACAAGTTAGTGAAGTTGCAAGCTTGGGTACCAATGTTACAGAAGTATTGAATTGGGTAGCTAGTGGTTCAGCAGAGGTCGGTTTGGTTTATTCGACCGATGCAGCTAGCATGGAAAATGTGCAAGTAATTGAAGTGGTTAGCTCGGATCTAATTGGTGATAAGATCATATATCCAGTGGCAATCGTTAAAAATAGCAGCAAACAAGAAGCGGCGAAAGCATTCATGGCATTTTTACAAAGCGATGCTTCGAAAGAAGTATTTAAGGCTTATGGATTCGCGGCTAATTAGTCCGATCATCATTTCGATAAAAGTAGCGATACCATCGATCATTTTGACATTTTTTGTCGGGGTCTTGATGGCTTATATGGTTTATAAGCTCAAAAGCCGTTGGCTTCAAAGTTTATTAGATGGCATCTTTAATCTACCGTTGGTGTTACCGCCAACGGTAGCTGGCTTTTTTCTCTTAGAGATCTTTGGGGTCAAAGGGATCATCGGCAAGTTTTTTCTAGAATTTTTTGGTATCAAGATCGCGTTTAGTTTTTGGGCCTGTGTGCTGGCGGCGGTGATCATCGCGTTTCCTTTGATGTATCGCAGTAGCTTAGCTGCTTTTAGACAAATGGATAAAAATATCATCTTTGCAGCTAAGACCTTAGGGCTAAGTGAAAGAAAGATCTTCTTTAAGATCGTGCTGCCTACGTGTAAACATGGCATCATGACCGGAGGGATCTTATCTTTTACAAGAGGATTAGGAGAATTTGGCGCTACGACGATGATCGCTGGGAATATCATCAATAAGACACGCACTATTTCCCTGGCAATCTATTCGGAAGTGATCGGCGGAAATATGGCAAGAGCGAGCTTTTATGTCTGGATCTTAGTGATCATTGCCATCTTGGCGATACTATTGATGAATAAGGTGGAAAACTAAGATGGAACTAGTAGTAAAAATCAAGAAACAATTAAATAACTTTCCTTTAGAGGTTGATTTTACCTTTGATCAACAACATTTAGGCATCTTAGGTTTAAGTGGCTGTGGCAAAAGCATGACCTTGAAATGCATTGCGGGGATCGAAGAGCCCGATGAGGGCTATATCAGTTTAAATGGCAGGGTATTGTTTGATTCAGCCAAAAAGATCAATGTGCCGATCCAAAAACGTAACATTGGTTATTGTTTCCAAAACTATGCCTTGTTTCCAACGATGAACGTAAAGGAAAATATCATGATCACCAAACCTGATAAAGCTCTTTTTGTTAAGTGGGTCAAATTGTTGGCCATTGAAGAGATCTTGGATCATGATATCTCACAATGTTCTGGTGGCCAGCAACAAAGAGTAGCACTGGCAAGGATGTTTGTAAAACAGCCGGAACTTATATTATTAGATGAGCCATTCAGTGCATTAGATACCAATCTTAAAGATAAGATCTATTTTGATCTGCAAGCCATCTTTGCTAAGGAACAAAATGATTTGATCTTGGTAAGTCATGATAAAGAAGAAATCAAGATGTTTTGTGATAAGGCCTTATTGCTTGATGAAGGGAAACAATGTGATTATATGGACATCCCTACATTATTTAATGATCCACGTTCCAAGATCGGAGCTTATTTGATCGGCGAAAAAAACGTCTTTGAATATTGTTGTGAGCAAGAGCGTATCTATATCAAAGATTTGGATATTTATCTAGATATCCACAAGGATCAACCAGGGGTGATCATCATTCCATTTAAGGCGATCCATGCAGCAAACGCGGGTCATGGATTTACCATCATCCAATCATTAAAAGGAATAGATAAGATCCAACTTGGTAAAGGTATCATGTATGTCAAAGATATAGGGGATGCTAAAAGCTTAAGCATCGAGGTTGCTAAATGTCATTTTATCGATAATTAAAAAAGACCATGGTGGATAGATGAAAGCTCTATTGCCATGGCCTTTTTTAATAACCTTAAGTATGTGGAGTGATAAGGTAAGTAAAAATACGCAAATGAAGAGATTTGCGTATAAATAAACCTTATTCCGCAAATCGCCTTTTCAAAATGGAAGGTAAGAAGATTTCTCTTCATACCCTGGTCTAGTACCATGATCTATCAGGATTTTAGGTATTTAGACTCGGAGACTTGTATTTTTACGCATTAAATTTATCATAATTACTAATTATAGTCAAATGATGTTATCTGTTTTTAGGAAAAAAGACAAAAATGTGAAAAATGTGTGAAAAAGATATTGTGAATATATTCTCATTCCATTATAATTAGAATACATGAAGTGGAGTTCATGTATGATAAGGTAAATGAAAGGAGGAGACATGATGACTAAAGAAGAAAACAAACAAGGTTTTTTTGATCGTGAATATACACGTCGTCAATTCTTAAAAATGTCAGGAAAAGGATTGGCTGGCGTAACCTTGAGCGCAAGTTTATTATCTTTATTCGGATGTACTCAAAAAGAAGTTGATGAAGGGCTAGTTGATGTACTAGCAACTCCAAAGGGGTTATTAGTGGTAAATCGTGGTAAATGTGTAGGTTGCCAAAGATGTGAAGCTAACTGTACCCTAGCAAATGATGGTAAAGTAATGCCATTTATTGCACGTTTAAAAATGCGTGATAATTTATACACTGGTGAAGCTGGTGTAACTGAAGATTACCGTCATGGTGATGGTATCTATGGTTTATGGAACTTTGGACCTGTTACTTGTAAACAATGTAAAGATCCAAAATGTGTTGCAGCATGTCCTCAAAAAGCAATCAGTGCTGATCCAAATACCGGAGCTCGTGTTATCGATAAGGATAAATGTATTGGTTGTGGTGCTTGTACGCAAGCTTGTCCATGGCATATGCCAACTGTTGACCCAGAAACTAAAAAGTCAACCAAATGTATCACATGTGGTGCTTGTGTAGCTGGATGTCCTACTGGTGCATTGTCAATCGTTGATTGGACAGACGTTGCTAAAGGAATGTAGAAAGAGGATGTAATATGGCAAATAAAGGTTGGACAGGAAATATCCTTCGTGTAAATCTAACCACTGGTAAGATTACTACGGAAGATTCTAGTAAATATTATGATTACATTGGTGGTACTGGTTTTGGTGACCGCATAATGTTTGAAGAAGTTCCAGTTGGAACTAAACCATATGATGAAGCTAACAAAGTAGTTATCGCAGTTGGACCTAATACAGGTACAAGTGCACCATGTTCTGGTCGTACTACTTTAACTTCATTATCAACATTCACAAAAGGAAACATGGTCGTTAACTCGCACTTAGGTGGAGAAATGGCTGTTATGTTGAAATATGCTGGTTATGATGCTGTGATCATCGAAGGTAAAGCAGCTTCTCCAGTATATGTTAAGATCAAAGATGCTGATGTAACTATTGAAGATGCTAGCGATCTTTGGGGCAAAACTACGCGTGAAACATCAGTTGCGATCCAAAAGAAAGAAGGTCGTGGTTTCACCGTTACTTCAATTGGTCTAGCTGGGGAAAACATGGTTAACTTATCATGTGTTATCAATGCTGCTAACCACTCAGCTGGTGCTGGTGTTGGTGGTGTCTTTGGTTCTAAAAACTTAAAAGCTATCGCTGTATATGGTACAGGTGCTGTGCATGTAGCTGATCCTAAGAAAGTATTAGAACTAAATAACTACGTTATGTCTGATTTGATGGGTTCAAATAACAACCACGTTGTTCCATCAACAGAACGTCCTTGGGCAGAATTCTATGATCCAAACTCAAGATGGACTGGTCGTCCAGGTTTGACTTGGGGTGCTGCTGAAGGTGGACCAGTTGATACTGGCGATTCTGAACCAGGTGAAATCAATAAATTTGGTTATCGTTGTCAAAAAGCTTACAAAGACTTTGGTGAAGTAAGTGAAAAATACACTGTTAAGATGACTGGTTGTACATCTTGTCCAGTAAGATGTTCTGGTACCGTATATCTTCCTGAACTTGAAAAAGAAGGTTATGTTGCAGCAGTATCTAATACTTGTATGCCAAACTTCATGTGGGCTAAAGTATTAAAAACATATAAAGATTATGTTGAAGAAGGCGATGGACAATTCTACGCTAACGTTGCTGCCTTATCTACAGCTGACGATTTAGGTCTATGGGATAACTATGGTGAATTACCTAACACTATCGCATATTTCATCAACAATAACTTATTAGAAAAGATCCTACCTGCTGATGAATACAATTCATTATTGTGGGATAAATATGAAGCTGGCGATCCTGCATTCATCAAAGATGTAATGTATCGTATTGCTAAAAAAGAAGGTGAATTGGCTAACCTAGGTGAAGGTGCATATTTCGTTAACGAAAGATATAAAGACCTATTAGAAGGTAAATATCTAAATGCTAAAGAAATGTCAGTATGGTCACCTTTAGGATGGTCTAAGCACCATGGTAATGAAGAAGCAGCGCAAGTAGGTGCTTTAACTAACATCTTCTTCAACCGTGACTGTATGTGTCATACAATCGTAAATATCACTGGTTCAGGTTTACCATATGATATCCAAAAAACGATCATTGAAAAACGTTTCGGGGCTGGCGCATTAGACCCACGTAAAGCATATACACCAATGAATGAAGCTAAAGCTAAGTTCGCTAAATTCGGTGTTGTTCGTCAAACATTACATGATTCATTCACATTATGTAACTGGGTATGGCCTATGACTTTCTCACCAGTTAAAGATCGTAACTATGAAGGTGATCTAAGTGTTGAAGCACAATACATGAGTGCTATCACTGGTGAAGAATGGACAGAAGAAAGCTTAGACTTCGCAGCTGAAAGAGTATTACAATTACAACGTGCAATGTCTGTATTATGGATGAACACGATGGATATGCGTAATGAACACGATGGTGTTACCGATTGGCCATTTGACATGGAACCTGATTTCAAGCCATTTGAAGAAGGAACTATCAAGCTAGATCGTGATGACTGGCAAGTTGCTTTAACAACAATGTATAAAGAAATGGGATGGGATGAAAAATTAGGATGCCCAACTCGTGAAACTTTAGAAAAATTTGGCTTAAATGATGTAGCTGATAAATTAGCTGCAGCAAATTTACTTCCATAAGTTATAACTTTCAGGTGGAATAGCTAATATTCCACCTGAATTATTCTTGTTTGAAAGGAATAAATAAGATGGAAAAAAAAGAATTAAGTTTAGAAGATCAAGAATTGGCGATGTATGAAAATGCTTTGACGGATGAAACCTTAAAAGCCATTGAAGACGCTCTTGATGCGGTGGAAAAAGAGAAGGAAGAAGAAAAAAATAAAACAGCGGAAACCATCTTTTTAGAATATATCAAGAAGGTTAATACTAAACAGGAAAAGTTAGTAGCAACCAAGAAGGTGAGATTATCACCGCCAGAGGGCATATCTAAAGAAGAAATGGCAGAAATATTGAAAGATATTTCTACTAATAAAGCATTTTCACATATTGGAATAATCGTTTTAAGCAAAGATACTTATTTATACGATAAAAACTGCATGACGGAGCATTTTGCCCAGATTGAAGCTTTGATCGAAGATAAAGATATCTTAAAGGTCATTGCGGAAACTGCTAGAAGAGATTGCCGTATTTATCCACGTCCTTTAAAAATGTCATCTTTACGCCTAGCGCCTTTTTATTACACGGAAGATGAGATCCTTGGAGCCTTAGCTAGGATGAAAGGGATCGAAGAGTATAACGATATCGATGTGGTTAGTGCAAGTAATGGCCACATGTGTATTTATTCTAAACAATATTTAAGCGAAAAATATGCAAGATCATTAGCTGAATATATTGAAGTGGAAAGACTACGTGATGTATAATCTTAATGTAAATCAAGAGTGCATTTATGCGCTAGAAGTCAATGGGCATATCGTTCATTATTTTGTGTGTACCAATGATAATCTAACTGATCTTGCGATAGGTCATTTGGTGGCTCACGGATGCTTGCAAAAAGCAGATATCGTCAATATTGCAATCGATCAGGAAGCAATGATCATCAAAGTAGAAGCTAAGACTTACGCTGATGCTTGGAACATGCATACCGAAGTTAAGCAGATCAAGCAATTGCCTTATCAAGCTGCTTCAACATTACCAGCCTTAGATCGTACGGCGATCAAGGAGCGGATGTTTGCGTATCATGTCAAAGGTCAGCATACCGCAATGTTGATTACCCCGCATGCTTGCTATTTAGATAAGGATGTTTCTAGACATTGTGCTTTAGATAAGGTCATTGCGAAGGCTGATGATTATCAAGATTGTACCTTAGTTACTTCAGGACGGATAAGTATTGAAATGTTATTAAGGGCACGCACTTTAGGTATCAAAAATATTGCGACATTAAAATACCCAACTGATAGTGCATTAGATATCGCTATGCGCTTGGGGATTAACTGTATAGAGATAAAGTAAGGAGAATTATTTATGTTTGGAAGACTTGGAATGTCAGAATTAGTTGTAATTTTAGTTATTATTTTATTGGTTTTTGGGCCTACAAAATTACCTGCTTTAGCTAAAAGCATGGGTCAAGCATTGAAAGAATTTAAAAAAGGTACTCAAGATCTACAAGATGATATCCAAAAAACGATTGATGATGTAACAAAAGAAGACACAGAAAAGAAATAGGTATCTTAGATGAGCAAAAATAACTCTGGTGATATGAAGCTTCTTGACCATTTATCAGAGCTTAGGAAAAGATTAACGGTCGTTGTGGTCGTCAACTTTGTAGTTGCGATGATATTGTTTAATAATGCCGGAAAGATCATGAAATATCTATTGATCATCAATCCTGGGATGCAATTAGTTTATGTTTCACCTAGTGAACCTTTATTGGTATATATCGAATTAGCGTTTATCTTTGCGATCGCGATATGTTCACCAGTAACCTTGTATGAAATATGGGCTTTTGTGGAAAAGGGCTTGACGAAAAAAGAGAAAGCACTGATCGTTATTTCATTGTTTTTCGGCTTATTATGTTTTGTCGTAGGGGTAATATTTTGTTATTTCACAGTATTGCCAGTTACGTTGCAATTTTTTCAACGGATCGTTATAACTGAAGTTGAATCGATGGTCTCTATTAAATCATATGCTAGCTTTGTAAATATGATGTTATTGTCTTTTGGAATTGTTTTTGAAATGCCAGTAATGTCTTATTTATTGACCAAGCTAGAAATCTTAAAACCAGAATTTTTAGTTAAAAATCGTGGTATATGTATTGTTTTGATCTTTATTTTTGCAGCGATCATAACACCGCCAGATGTCATTAGTCAGATGATGCTTGGAATCCCAATGATTATCTTATTAGAAATTAGTATCATGGTTTCTAAGGTTGTATTAAAACTAAATAAAAACAAAGTAAAAGACGAATCAATTGCTTAAAGATTCGCCTTTTTTATTTCGTTAAATCGTGAGGTTGGTAAAAAATATAATTGATCATCTAAATTATTAATGGTTGATAGATCGATATTTTTAAGGAAGTTAAATAAGGTCGTTAAGGAAATGTTTTGGTCATAATGACGTAGATAAAGGATATATTTTTTATTAGGATCATTGTCTTGTTCAAGAAGCTGATCATCAAAAAGCTTGAAAGCAAATAACGCTTGTTGTTGATTGGTTATGGTATTTGCGATGATCAAGCAGGTATCTTTGATGAGCGGTTTAAGCAAACGACGATCTTTGATCAAATGGGCTTGTTGTTGATAAGCGGCCAAGATCAAAGGGTCATCTTGATAACTATGTAAAAGGTATTTAGCATAAGTTTGGATATGTTCATCAAGATGATCATAAGATAATAGATAAGCAAGAAAGATGCCATAATTAGCCTTAGGATCACCATAGCTTAGATCTTCAAAATCAATGCCATATATCTGTTGATCTAGATATAACATATTTCTAAGATGAAGATCATTTAAGACGATATTTTTAGCATGCTGATTAAATGCGCTGATCCAGGCTAGACACTTATCGATGATGCTTGGATCGTTAGTAGTTGTTAAATGATCATAGACAGTAGGGGCATCAAGATATTCTAGGATCAGGGTCATATCATGGTGGGCGATAAGTTTAGGACATAGGTTTGTTTCTTTTAATAATTGGTAAATAGTCAAGTCATGCTCATAAGCTATTTGATTGCGATAGCTTTTGTTATAATATGGTGTTTTCATCATGAGCTTTTATCAGGACTGCTCAACCAATTAGAACGATGATAATAGACAAAGAAACAAACCGAACTTAAAAACCAGGTCAAAGGATAAACGATATAAACCATCAAGATATCATGAGTCAAAGGAATGGTAATCGATAGGAATGAAACGCGGATCACACACCAACATATCATCATGACCATCATAGGGACGGTAGCCTTGCCGGCTCCGCGCAAGATGGATGCCAAAGCATGAGAATAGGCCAATAAAAAATAAAATAAGGTACAGCTGCGTGCCTTAGCAATACCAAAGCTGATAACATCAGGATTTTGATCAAAGGCCGCAATCAAGCTGGGGGCAAAGATAAAAATAAAGATGCCAATTAATTGGGCCAGGATCAAGGTGGCGATGATGCCAAAGCGAGCGCCTTTTTTGGTGCGTTCATATTGTTGCGCGCCGATATTTTGCCCGACGAAGGTTGTCAACGCTAAGGTAAAGCTTGTGATTGGCAAAAAGCCAAAGCCTTCGATCTTGGTATAAGCACCATAACCAGCCATGGCTAAAGCGCCAAAACTATTGATGTTAGCTTGAACGATGACATTAGCAAAGCCAATGATGGAATTTTGAATTCCTGAGGGGATACCGATCTGGATGATTTCTTTTAATAACGGCAGATCAAAGCGAACCAGCCGAAGGTTAACTTTATAGGCCGCCTGAGTGTGAAGCAGCTGCCATAAGCAGCAAATAGCACTGATAAATTGGGAAATGATGGTCGCAAGAGCAGCCCCAGCTACCCCCATTTGCCCATAACGGATGAAGATGATATCAAGGATCAAGTTAATGATCGAAGATAAGATCAAATAATATAAAGGATGTTTGCTATCGCCGATGGCTTGTAAGATCCCGACGAAAATATTGTACATGACAAAACCTAAAGAGCCCCAAAAATACATTTGTAAATAGGCTAAAGATTCGACCATGACACTTTCTGGGGTTTGCATCCAAATTAAGATCTGGCCTGAAAAAAAGACCCCGATGATGGTCAAGATGATGCCAGATACCAAACCTAAAGCGATACTCGTATGGACAGCTTTACTTAAATGTTCACGATCATTGGCCCCATACAAACGAGCAATGATCACTCCTGCGCCGGTAGCAATCCCAGTAAAAAAGCCAATCAACATAAAGATCAAATTGCCTGATGAACTAACCGCAGCTAAGGCATTACTGCCCAAATAATTACCAACGATCAAAGAATCAACCGTATTATACATTTGTTGAAAGAGGTTGCCGATGAAAATAGGCAAAGCAAATAAAACGATCTTTTGAGCAATGCTGCCAGTGGTCATGGGCGCAACATCGTTGTTCATGATTTCACCTTCTTAACTATCTAATAGTTATTATATATGCCTTTATTCTTTGCAACAAGCCTGTGATAAAAAGAATTTTAGCTACAATTCGTTAGCTCTTCACATTATCTTCACATTGTTATAGTAAAATCGTGTCGTTAAGGAGATGCGCTATGTTAAAAAACAATCTAAAAAAAATAGGAATTGCAGTAATAGTGGTGGTATTGATCATCAGTGGAGCAATGATATTTACCAGTCAAAAAGGTGGAAATAAGGATAACGAAAATGAAAAATATGTTCGTACCGTTACGTTAAGCAAAGGTTCGCTAGATGAAACGGTATCTACCAGCGGCATCGTGGCTAGCACAAGTTTATCAACGATCACTACGAATCTAACCAATCCGATCAAAACGGTAAATGTGGCCGTAGGTGATCAGGTCAAAGCCGGCGATGTCATCATTACTTTGGATAGTGAAGATATCGTTAACCAGATCAATAAAGCTAAAGCTACGTTAGATGAAAATATTGCCAAAGCTAATGAAGCTTATCAAAATGCCGTTGCAGAAAAAGAAAAAAGATATGGTGAAATGAAGAATGCCGAAAACGAACACAATGCTAAATTATCCGCTTATAATAGCGCAAAAAGTAATTTTGACATTGCAGCAAGCACCGTAAATAGTTATCAAAATAATTATAATAATGCCAAAAGTGCGATGGAAGCTAGTGGGCAAAACTTAAATAGTGCCCAAACCGCTTATGAAAATAAGAAAAATGAAGAAGGCGGAAACTGTACGAGTGATGCATGCAAAGCTTTAGAAAATAGTTATAATGAAGCTAATAAGCAATATGAAGAGAAAAAAGCCGCGCTAGAAGCTGCCCAAAAAGATCTAGATGAAGCTAAAAGCCGTACGAATTATGACAGTTATCTAGCTAGCTACAATAGCGCCAATGAACAATATCAAATAGCTAAAACTGCTTTTGAACAAGCCCAACAAGTATTTAGCACCGCTGATGCCAATGTTATAAATGCCCAAAATAATATCGAAAAAAGCAAGACGAGCGATGAGCTAAATACCTTAAATGAACAATTAGCTAATTGTACGCTAAAAGCACAAACGGATGGGACCATAACCTCATTAAATGCAACGGTGGGAGGAAAGCCGCTTGAAACCCTAGCCACCATTCAAGATACGCAAAAATTAAAAGTAAATATCACGATTGAAGAATACGATATGCAAAAGGTCAAGGAAGGAATGAAATGTATCATTACCAGTGATGCGACAACTGAGCCGATGGAAGGGCGTTTGGTACAATTATCCCCAGTAGCTACCCCTAATAACAACGGTGGCAATGCGAGTACCTTTACAGGTGAAGTGGAAATCATCAATCCGCATAAAGATCTTTTGATCGGGATGAATGCCAAGGTGCAGATCGTTATTTCTTCTTTAGATAATGTATTTAGTGTTCCATTAGACGCCATTGAAGAAAAAGAAGATGGTACGTATGTCATTTATGTACAAAATGAACAAACCAAAGAATTTGAACCTGTGAGCGTTACAAAAGGGGAAGAAAATGATTATTATGCCCAAATAAGTGGTGATAGCTTAAAAGAAGGCATGGTCGTTAGAGCAAGTGCCGTGGAAAGCGAAGCTATGGAACAATTTGGTGAAGGCATGATGGAAGGAACGATCGACGAATCTTATGCAGTTGAAGCAATTGGAGGCCCACAATAATGAGCGCTCGCAAGATGATCGAGATGCGTGGGATCAAAAAAAGCTATTTCATTGGAAAACCTAATGAATTAGAGATCTTACATGGTATCGATCTAGATATATATGAAGGTGATTTTGTCGCTATCGTCGGGGAATCGGGAAGTGGGAAAAGTACCTTGATGAATATCATCGGGGCATTAGATCGTCCTACTGATGGCCAATATGTATTAGATGGCATCGATATCTTAAAAGCGAAAAGCTCACAATTGGCAAAGATTCGTAATGAGAAGATTGGTTTCGTGTTTCAAAACTTCAATTTGATCGGTCGGACCTCCGCTTTAAAAAATGTCGAATTACCAATGTTATATGCCGGTGTTAGCGGTAAAAAGCGTACGGAAAGAGCGAAGGAGCTATTAGCATTAGTAGGCATGGATCAGCGGATGAAGCATATGCCTAATGAGCTAAGCGGTGGGCAAAAACAAAGGGTTGCGATTGCTAGGGCCATCAGCAACAACCCAGCAATCTTATTGGCAGATGAACCAACAGGCGCCCTTGATAGCAATACTAGTCGGATCGTCATGGATATCTTTCATGATCTACATAGAAAATATGGGATGACCATTGTCTTGATCACGCATAGTCAACAGCTAGCTCAAGAAGCACAACGGGTGATTACTTTGGCGGATGGCAATATCATTGATGAGAAAGCAGGTGAGCGTTATGCCGATTTTGGATAATATCATGCTAGCTTTAGGCAGCTTAAAAGCTAATAAGATGCGGGCATTGCTGACGATGTTAGGCATCATCATCGGGATCGGTTCGGTCATTGGTATCGTAACGGTCGGAGAATCGATGACGGGTTCTTTTACTGATGAAATGGCTAGCTTTGGCGCTAATAATATCACCGTATCATTAGTTGAAAAAAAAGTAGAAAATAGTGATGATGAAAGCTTTTTGATCTTTGGGCCTAGTGAACCTAGTTCGCAAGATCTTATCAGTCCAGCGATGCTTGAGGAATATCAAATGGCCTATGGTCATCAAATAAAAGCAATCGGTATCAGTGAAATGATGCCTGTAGATCAAGCAAAGTTCAAAAATAAAACAGCTAAGGTTAGCTTTAATGGTGTAAGCCCAGGCATGCAAGAAGTTGAAAATGTCAACATGCTTAGCGGACGTTTTATCAAAGATAGCGATCTTTTAGATGCGAAAAATATCTGTGTGATTTCGGATATGGCTGCGAAAAAATTATATGGGACGACCTTCGATATCATTGGAAATACGTTGGATGTCAATGTCAATGGCACGACTCAAACCTTTTATGTGGTGGGGGTATATGAATATTCTAAAGATATCATTGCTTCTTTGAAAAACAATGAATTCCCAACCCCGGTATATGTACCTTTATCTACGGCCAAACAATATAACCATAGCCCAAGTGGCTATCAAAGCTTTACGGTCTTAGCTAATCCAGGTTCAGATACCAATGCTTTAGCACAAGAAAGTCAAAGCTTTTTCGCAAGCTTTTATAATCGTAATAATAATTATACGGTCGAAGCTTCTAGCTTACAAAGCGTCATTGATTCTATGGCCAAGATGATGGGGACGATGACGATGGCGATCAGCGCGATTGCCGCTATTAGCTTATTGGTAGGCGGTATCGGAGTGATGAATATCATGTTGGTATCCATAACCGAAAGAACCCGCGAAATCGGAACCCGTAAAGCTTTAGGCGCTTCGGAGTGGACCATCAGGATGCAGTTTATCATCGAATCAGTGGTTATTTGTATCATCGGTGGGATCTTGGGAATCGCAGTGGGCTTGTTGTTAGGTTATGCGGGCGCTAATGCTTTAGGTTATGGTGCGAAACCATCACTGGCTACTTGTGCTTTGGCGGTTGGTTTTAGCATGACGATCGGGATCTTTTTTGGTTATTATCCAGCAAGCAAAGCCGCTAAGCTTGATCCAATTGAAGCCTTAAGATATGAATAAGCGTTTGTAAGATAACTAAATATGTTATAATCATCATGGTGATATAAATGAAAAAGATATGTTGGATCACAACAGGTGGCACGATTGCGAGCGTGAAAAGTGCGGATGGCTATGTAGCGGCCAATAAAGGTGAGGTCTTATATGATCTATTAGGCACGATGACCAAGCAATATGAGATCGAAGTCTGTGATCTATTTACGATGGATAGCAGCAATATCCAGCCTGAAGAATGGAAAGATATCGCAGCATGCGTCAATGAGCGCTTAGCTGCATATGATGGCTTTGTCATAACGCATGGTACCGATACCATGGCTTATACCGCTAGCTGTTTAAGCTTCATGTTATTGAACGTACATAAACCAGTGGTCTTGACGGGGTCACAATTACCGTTGATCCATCCTTTAAGCGATGGCTTGGAAAATATGCGCTTGGCATTAGCGATGGCTAGCAGTGATTGCCCTGGCGTTTTTGTCGCCTTTAATCGTAAGATCATCTTAGGAACTAGAGCGGTCAAAGTAAGAACTACCGGTTTCCACGCCTTTGAAAGTGTAAATTTCCCATATATCGCAACCGTCAATAGCTTGGGACTAGATCTTCATCCGGAGTATCTACCTACCAAAGGTGAACCATATATCTATAATGATAGCTTGTGTACAGAGGTATTTTTGTTAAAGCTAATTCCTGGCATGAATCCAAAGATCTTTGATATGTTGATCAAATTAGATATCAAGGGCGTAGTCATCGAAGCTTTTGGTATCGGTGGACTTTCCTATATTCGTCGGGATTTTACCCAAAGGATCGTAGATTTGTTAGATGCGGGCATCAGCGTAGTAGTCTGTAGCCAATGCTTATATGAACGCAGCGATTTCAGCGTTTATGAAGTAGGGAAAAAAGCTTTAGAACATGGAGTTATCGAAGCTTATGATATGACTAGCGAAACCTGTGTTACTAAATTAATGTGGATCTTAGGCCAAACTAATGATCCTCAAAAGATTCGGGAATTATTTAAACATAATTTCGCTAATGAAATAAAGCAGATAAAAAAACAATAGCTGGATCTTTCGATCCAGCTATTTATCTTAATCAATCATGATCTTATTGCTTGTTTCTATTTGTTGAACTTCTTTATTAGGGACGATCAATTGCAAGATACCATTGTTGAAAGTTGCTTTGATATCTTCTGCCTTGATATAATCACCAACGTAGAAGCTACGTGAGCAAGAACCAAAGCTACGTTCTTGACGAATGATATTGCCTTTGCTATCTTGTTCTTCATCGCTTGTTTCATGGGTAGCGCTGATATTGACGTAACCGTCTTTTAATTCAATATTTACATCTTCTTTGTTGTAACCAGGTAGTTCAATATCTAAGATATAATTTCCATCTTTTTCATGAACATCGGTCTTCATGCTTGGTAGATTGCGATAAGTTGGTCTTTCAAACATATCATCAAAAAAATCATCGAATAAACTATAACTTCTTGGTACTAATTTCATAATGGTCATCTCCTTTTAAATGTATTAGTTAGAATTTAATACCATCTGTACCTTTGGTACGCTTCTATTATAACGCTATTGTTAGCACTGTCAATAGTTGAGTGCTAAATTCTTATACAATTAGGTAATAATGTATATTTGCGTTAGTAAATATACAAAAAAGGATGAATTCATAATAAAATAGATATAACCATTATTCATCGCGTTTAGTAATTTATTGTTTACAAATGTGCGAAAATTCGATATATTAATAACCTGAGTTTAGATGGGAGGTCTTGTATGCAAATAGGTATCATTTATGCTTCACAATCAGGCAGCACCAAAAAATTAGCAGATGCACTAGGCGAAGCGTTGAATATCCAACCAATTGATATTGCTAAGCCGCATGTACTAGGTCAATGTGATTTATTATTTGTGGGATGTGGTACATATGATGATGTCCCAAGTGATCTGATGATCAATTACATTAATAATATTCCTGCTAATACGATCAAAGGGGCCGTTATTTTTATGACCCATACCAGTGGTCGTGATAATACGCGCTTATTGGTTAATAGCTTAACCTCAAAGGGCATCGAAGTATTTGAAAAGCACTATATCTGTCCTTGTAAACGTTGGTTTTTCCAAGGTAAAAGACCAAATGAACATGATATTCAACGAATCAAGAAATTTGGAATTAAGATCGTTAAAGCTTTAGAAGGATGATAAAAAGCCATATCGCAAGATATGGCTTTAGTTTTGATAATTATAGCTGGCCGTTAGCTTAAGTTCATAACAGTAAAGGTTATTACTTTCTAGATCGACACGATGCATAGCGATTGCGTTGATCTGACTGTTTTCATAAGTTTTGTAATAATAAATGCCTTGTTCAGCATCTATACAGCATGAATAGATCGTAATATCCGGCTTACCTTCGGGAGTGATGACCGATCCTTTGACCATGGCAACACCATCCAAGATATGGAAAAATTGAGCTATTTGTTCATCCTCGTTATTTGAAGGATAAGAGTTGGCTCTTAGGTAAGCAGCTTTGACAAAGCGTGATGCTGGCGAAAAATCACCAGGTAGACCAATGCCGCCAAAGCCTTGACCATATGGTGCAAGGGGCAGATCTTTACCAAAGTTATTTTCAGGATTGCTAGGTTGGACATTTAGGTAATTATGCATATGCATCAAATAATAATTAAAAGGTGGATTGTTGGTCAAAACGCCATAAGGATTATCATAGATATGCAAACCATCGGCCATGGCTTCAACGATGATCGCTTGGTCTTTATCGGCAATCATCCAATGTAAAGGCGCTAATGGTAGCTGTGGTAAGAAAGGAATAGCTAAAAGATTGATCTTTTCGACTAAAGCACGAGCTTGAGCGACGGTTGAACATTGTCCTAAGATCCAAGGAATGAATTCATAAGGGGTGATATTGTCTTTGCTTGGGTCAGCTTGCTTATAAACCGCATTACCAGGGAAATTAAGGCCAGCCATACCTAAGCCTTTTTCATTGACCGCTTCAGCATATAAAGGATAGTTTTCATAGACAGAAGCCATGCCGATCATGGCATAATGCGTATGCATCGTTGCTTGTTGTTTATAGGTGATGGCATAGTTGCGGGGCGTAATGACGACTTTTTGACCAAAATTGTATTCTAAGTCCAAATTACGACCAAAATAGAACTTTTGATCATTTAATGTTAAACATGTACACATAATAAAACCTTCTTTCGTATGGGATAATTATACCTTATCTTAGGTATAATTATAAGTTATGATTTTTATCTACTGTGTTTAGCTACTTCATTTAATAAAATTTCTATGAAAACGTAAAATAGAGCTTGATCATCTAAAAAAGTATTATATCGATAGTTTGAAATTTTAGGTAAAGTAATATAATTGTTGCAGAATTTTTTAAATGGCAAATTATTGGTCATAGTAATAGTATTTAAAGAAAAATCAAAATCAAAATCTTTGAAAATAGGGGTATAAGCTTTTCCGTTATCAGCAATAGTAAAAATAATTACTAAATCTTCTTGTTTTAGAATTGATAAAGAGTCTCTAATTATTGAATATTCTTGGATTGCTTCAGAATCAATACCTATTTTTAATAATCTCTGCTTTAGTTGGAATGCAGAGTTAAAAGTTCTGCCACTACCAACTACTTTTATTCTATTCGATTTAACAATTTGCTCAGCTAAATTTGATATTTGTTTTTTATCCATAGTAGCTTCCATTTGAACTAAGCATTCAATATATGAGCGAATAATAGAATTATTCTCGATATATTCATTATCATTCGATATAATAGCTCGTCTTAAATCAAATTTAAAATCGGAAAATCCTTCATATCCTAGTTTTTGGGTAAAACGAATAATTGCAGATTTGCTAGTTTTAGTATTTTTAACTAAATCCATGATGCTATAGTGAAAAATTTGATGTGGATTATTTATTATATAAATAGCAATTTCCTTTTCATTTTTTGTAAAATCTTCAAAATGGTTTTGTATAAGTTCTATAGGATTCATTGTTATTCTCCTTTGAATTTCATATAGATTATACTACTTTTTTAAAGGAATTGAAACTATTAGATAAAGAGATATTGACACCAAAGTCCAAAAATGTTAAAACATAAGTATCAAATAATAATGGACAAATGTCCAAGAAAGGATAAGGAATGGAAAAATTTACATCATTACTTGAAAAATGCTTGTTACCAATCGCAAACAAGCTGTCATCCAATAGCTGTTTAAAAGCTATCTCTAATGGATTTTCGATTTTATTACCTATTACGATGATTGGAGCTATTTTTACATTACTTGCGAATTTACAGATTGCGCCATATCAAGCACTAATTACTTCTTTGCATCTAAAAGAAATATTTACATTTGCGCCAACAGTAACTACAGATATGCTTGCTATTTATGCAGTGTTTTTTATTGCAAAATCAATGTCTGATGAATTAGGTTTAGATAAGCATTCATCGATGATTGGTGGTTTAAGTTTATTTGCTTTTTTGTTAGTAATTCCTTTAGGAGTAAGCGGAGTTGCTAAAGTTAGTGGAGAAGCTGTAAACATAAATGGTGCTTTATCAACATTATATTTAGGTTCCGCTGGATTATTCACAGCTATGATACTAGGACTAATAGTACCGCATATTTATAATGTTTTTATTAAAAATAATATTGTTATTAAATTACCAGATCAAGTTCCTCCAACAATATCAAAATCATTTAGTGCATTGTTACCAGCTTTTGCTATTGCGTTTTTATTTGGTTTAATAAGATTTGGATTTAGTTTAACTCCATATGGACACTTAAATAATTTCATTTATACAATGATTAAAATTCCGTTAAGCACGTTGGGAGCTTCTCCGTTAACATTTATTATCTTTATACTGATGTGTAGTTTAATGTGGTTTTTTGGTTTACATGGTGGAATGATTGTTATGCCGTTTTTAACTGCATTATATACAACTGCTGGGTTAGAAAATTTAGCTGCCTTTTCTGCAGGAACACCATTACCACACATGATAACACAAGCCAATTGGTTATTATACGCTTCTTTAGGTGGAGCTGGAGGCACCGTTGGGTTATGTATTATAATGTTTTTTAAGGCAAAATCAGCCAGATATAAAGCGTTAGGTAAATTGGCATTACCTGCAGGATTATGTGGAATAAACGAACCAATAACATTTGGATTACCAATGGTATTGAATACAATTATGATAATTCCGCTAATTATAACACCAATTATTACATTCATAGTTTCCTATATTTGCATGGCTATAGGTTTAGTACCTTTCCCTAATGGTGTATCAATACCTATGGGAACTCCTGTTGTATTTTCTGGGCTAATAGCTGTAGGATGGCAAGGTGCAATTCTTCAAATCATATTAATAATTATCCAACTTTTAATTTATTATCCTTTCTTTAATGTTTTAGATAGACAAGCATATGAAGAGGAGCAAAGTAATAACGGTAATTAACAATAAGGAGAAATAAATGAGACCAAACATATTATATTTTGTTGCAGATCAAATGCGTGCTGATTCATTGCATCATTTAGGAAATAAAGCATCAATAACACCAAATTTAGATAACTTGGCAAAAGATGGTGTATCTTTTAAGAACGCATATTGTCAAAATCCTGTTTGTGTTCCAAGTAGATGCAGCTTCATGAGTGGTACTTATCCACATACTACTGGACATAGAACTATGCATTTTTTACAAAATGAAGATGAACCTAATATATTGAAAACAATGAAAAATAATGGTTATGAGGTAATTTGGATAGGGCGCAATGACATTGTACCGGCAGATAAAATTAAAACAGCATATTGTGATGAATTTTACACAGATAATTCAAAAGTTAATCAAGTAAATATAGTAGGAGAGGGATTTGGCAAAGGACTTAAAATGCCAACTAAATTGCCGACTGAGATAGATGATAATTACTATTCGTTTTATATCGGAGAAAAAGATGCTGAATCAAGTAAAAATTCTATGGATTGGAATGCAATAGAGTGTGCATTAGATTATATTGAAAGAAAAACTAATGAAGGAAATGATAAACCATTTTTCTTATATGTTACAATTTCGTTTCCTCATCCACCTTATGGATGTGAGAAACCTTGGTATGGTTCCACTGATAGAAATATGTTACCACCTAGAAGACCAGATGTTGAAACTTTAAAAAATAAGCCAAGCATGGAATATGGTATCCGATCAAAACAAAATATGCATAAATGGAGTGAAGATCGCTGGAATGAATTACGTGCAACATATTTAGATATGACTTCGCGGTTTGATTATCATTTTGGCATGATATGTGATAAGCTAAAAGAAAAAGGTATTTATGATGATACAAGTATTTTTGTTTTTTCTGATCATGGAGATTACACGGGTGATTATGGTATAGTCGAAAAAGTACAAAACTGTTTTGAAGATCCAATTTGCAATGTTCCGTTAATTATTAAACCAGCAAAACAGTTTGAATGTAAAAAGAGAATAACACCAGCATTAGCAGAACTAGTAGACTTATCAGCAACTATTGCAGAAATGGGAAATATTGAAATAGAATACAAACAATTTGGAACATCATTATTGAATGTATTAGCGGGAGATGATATAGGGAAGGATGCAGTATTTTGTGAAGGTGGGAGAGTACATGGAGAAACATGGGCAATGGAAAAAGGACATGGACCAGCGTCTCCATATTATCCACGTTTAAGTTGCCAATGTAGTGAAGGACCAGAACACACAAAAGCAACAATGATAAGAATGGGAAATTTAAAGTATACAAAACGTTTATATGAAAAAGACGAGTTATATGATCTTTCCACAGATCCAATGGAATTAAATAATATAATAGATGATCCAAGGTATGAAAGAGATATTATAAGATTGCAACAAAGAATGTTAACGTATTTTATGGAAACTGGAGATTGGGTGCCAAATAGAAAGGATTTAAGATAATATGAGTTTTCCCAAGAATTTTTATTGGGGAGGGGCAATAGCCGCTAACCAAGCTGAAGGTGCATGGAATGTAGGAGGAAGAGGACCAGCATTAACCGATGTTACAACAGGTGGAAGTGTAAACGAACCACGCTATATCACTTATATCGATAAAGATGGTAACCCAGGTAAATACACTAGATTTAAAGGGGGATTACCGCAAGGAGCTAAGCATGCAGTGCTAGATGGTTATT
>JALEMK010000038.1 GCA_022768265.1 Erysipelotrichaceae bacterium | reverse complement strand
AATTAGAGAAAGGTGATAATTAATGACAAGAAGAAATAATAATATGATTGCCAATCGTTATCTAGCGACCCACCATATCGGGCAAGGGGGAATGGCTGATGTTTTTCTTGCGCATGATACGATCCTAAATCGTGAAGTAGCGGTTAAAATACTACGTGGTGAATTAAGCAATGATCCTGTGGCTTTGTTGCGCTTTCAGCAGGAAGCGCAAGCTAGTACAGCATTAAGCCATCCTAATATCGTCGATATCTATGATGTTGGGGAAGATCGTGGGCATCATTTCATCGTAATGGAATATATTCGCGGGACGACCTTGAAGAATTTGATCAAAAGAAGAGGAGCTCTTCTTAAAGAAGAAGCGCAAGATATCATGAAGCAAATCACTTCTGCAATCGTGGAAGCTCATAAGCGCGGGATCATCCATCGTGATATCAAGCCGCAAAACATCTTGGTAAAGGCCGATGGAACGATCAAGGTCGTGGATTTTGGGATTGCTTTGGCACAAAATTCCTTACAACTGACCCAAAAAGATTCAGTCATGGGCAGTGTACATTACCTAGCTCCTGAGCTAGCTAGAGGTGAACAAGCTAGTGCCCAAAGTGATATCTATGCCTTAGGAATCGTTTTGTTTGAGTTGTTGAGTGGTGATGTTCCTTTTAAAGGGGAACAGGCAGTGGAGATTGCTTTAAAACATATGCGTGAACCAATTCCGGATATCAAAACGATCAATCCTGATATTCCGCAAGCCATGAGCAATATCATCTTAAAAGCTTGTGCTAAAAATAAAAATAATCGTTATCGCAGCGCCCAAGAGATGTTAAATGATATTACGACTTGTTTAAGTCCAAAGCGGCAAAATGAGCGACCACCATTATTTGATTATGAAGAGCATAGTGGTAAAACGCGAATGATGAAAAAAGTGGATGAAAGAAATATGGATGAGCATGAACATAAGTCACGTCGACCAGTAAAGAAAAAGAAAAAGTTTGATTGGTTAGCGCTTATCGTCGTGCTATTATCGATGTTATCTTTAGCAGGGATATATTTCGCTTTAAGCTTAACAGGCGCATTTAAACCAGCTGCATCTTTAGAAGTAGTTCCTAATTTGCTTGATCAAACGGTTACAAGCGCTAAAGAACTATGTACCGAAAATAACTTACAACTAGATACAGCCAATATCGTTTATGAATTAACGGATGAGATCGAAAAGGGCTTGATCTTTGAGGTTGAACCTAGTGTTGGCAGTGAAGTTCCTAAAGGCACAAAGATCCAAGTTAAGGTATCTAGTGGGATAGGGGTCTACTTGGATAATTATGTAGGTATGAATATCAACGATGCTAAAAAACAATTAGCTAACTATCCTAATATGCATGTTTTGACTAGTGAGGAGTCATCAGATACGTATGATCCAGGAACCGTCATTCGCCAAGAATTGATGGAACCGCAAACTAGATTTAATCCTAATACAAATACGGAAATTCGTTTGGTATATGCAAGTTATCCAAGCGTGATCATTCCTAATGAAATTCAAGATATGAATATCGATGAAGCAAGAGCTTTATTAGAGGGCATGGGTTTACAAGTTGTTTTAAGTAATTTAGATACAAGTGGATTGACCCAAGAGGAAATTGACAATCTATCTACAGGTATTGTCATCAAATCTAATCCTGAAATAGGCCAATCTTATGTTCAGACCGATTCTTCTTATGTCACATTGTATTACTATTGATGAGGTAGCAAATGAAGGGAAAAATAATCAAGATTATTTCTAATCAATATACGGTCATCGATGAAAATATGCAAAGTTATCAATGCATTGCCATGGGCAAGGTACGTCTACAAATGGCCCCATATGTCGGGGATATCGTCGAGGTATGTCAATATGATGATAAATACGCGATTGAAAAGATATATGAAAGAAAGAATTATTTAATTCGACCAGCTGTAGCAAATATCGATCAATTGATCATCGTCATGAGCGCTAAAGATCCTGATTTTAGTGAGACCTTGGTTGATCGTATTTCGTTTTTAGCTACTTATGCTAAGATCAAATGTGTACTTTGTATCACTAAGGTCGATCTTATCGATGATGTTAGCGATATCGTGGCAAAATATGAAAAGATCATGGAAGTAGTAACCTGTGATAAATATCATGTGGCTGAAGCGTTACAACAGATCATTGGTCACAAGATCAGTGTTTTGACTGGACAAAGTGGGGTAGGTAAATCTACATTATTAAATACCATTAACCCTGAATTTAAACTGGTTACTCAAGAAATCAGCAAAGCCCTTAATCGTGGTAAACATACGACACGCCATTGTGAATTGCATCAAGTGTTAAATGGCTGGGTCTGTGATACTCCAGGATTTAGTTCGCTAGATTTTTCCCATATGGAAGCAGATGAACTTGCCCAAAGCGTCATTGAGTTTATTCCGCATCTAGGGGATTGTAAATTCAATGATTGCTTGCATGTCAATGAACCTGGTTGCAAGATCAAATCTTTAGTAGCAAATGGGGAAATAGCCCAAAGTCGTTATGATAATTATTTAAGTGTATTAAAAATGATACAAGAAAGGAAAGTTAAATACAAATGATCATATCACCATCAGTTTTATCTTTAGATTATAGTGATACTAAAGAACAATTAGCTACATTAGCCCAAAGCAAAGCCCAATGGTTACATTTTGATGTCATGGATGGACATTTTGTGCCTAATTTGTCTTTTGGGCCAGATATCTTAAAAGCTTTTAAGAAAAGCTGCGATTTATTCATGGATGTCCATATCATGGTATCTGATCCTATGCATTACAGTGAAGTATTCATCAAAGCAGGAGCTGATCTTTTGACGTTTCATTATGAAGCCATCGAGCAGGATAATATCAAAGAACTGATCGATAAGATCCATGGCTTAAATGCAAAAGCAGGTATCAGCATCAAGCCTAATACCCCTGTGGAAGTACTTGAGCCTTTTTTACCTTATGTTGATCTAGTTTTGATCATGAGCGTGGAACCTGGGTTTGGTGGTCAAGCTTTCGATGAGCGCGCGTTAGCAAAGATCGCTGCTTTAAAAGCATGGAAGCTAGAACGTGGCTATCAATATCTGATCGAAGTAGATGGCGGCATTAATGAACAGACAGCTTTATTATGCAAGAAGCAAGGGGTAGAAGTTTTGGTTGCTGGCAGTTACATCTTTAAAAATGATATTATCGAGGCAGTTGCTTCATTATGTTAAAAACATGTATGTTGGTATGCCCGTTAGCAAAATCGATACCAGATATAAAATGTGATTATTTTGGAATCGATGCGGGAGCTTATACCTTGGCATCGCATAAGATCATGATGGAAAGATCGATCGGTGATTTTGATTCGCTAGATGAAAAATATTTACAGCAGATCGATAGATACAGCATCAAGATGGTAAAGCTTAATCCGATCAAAGATAAAAGCGATCTAGAAGAAGGGATCGATCTTGCTTTATCATTCGGGTAGGACAAAATATACATCGTTGGGGCTAGCGGTGGACGTTTAGATCATCAATACGCCAATTTCCAATTATTGAAAAACACGACCAAGGCCAAAGTTATCTTCCTTGACGCCAAAAATCGACTTGAAGTATTTACGAAAGGAACTTATGATGTAGCTAAAAGCGTCTATAAATATTTTAGTATATTTGCGCTAGATGATAGTGTCATAACTTTGGAAGGCTTTAAATATCCTTTGAAATATCAGCCATTGACCAATAAGGATATATATACCTTATCTAATGAGATCTTAGATACAAATGCTAAGATCACCGTTCATCAAGGTAGGGTAATCATTATTCAAGCAAACGATTGATCTTCATTATGAAGATCAATTTTTGCATAAAAAAACTGCCATTTTCATGGCAGTAACTCAAGCAAATTATTTTGCGATTTGTTGCGCTTTTAATGTTTTTAATGCGCGAGCTGAAATGCGTACGCGTTGAGGTTTTCCATCAACGATAATTGTTGCTTTTTGTAAATTTACATTCCATTTACGGCGAGTTGCGCGTAATGAGTGTGAACGTCTATTACCAGATAATGCCTTTTTACCTGTAACGGCACAAACTTTTGACATACACAGAACCCTCCCTTCATTCAATTGCTTGATAAATATACCATGAATATAGGCTAATTGCAAGAAAAAAATGCGCTAAGATGCGATGTTTTACAAAAAAGATGTTTTATTTAACAGAGGGAACTAAAAAAAGGCGGAAAAATGTGGTAAAATAGCGAGGATAAACAATAAAAAACTTTTAGAAATAAGTTTTATGTGATATCATACTAATGTAAAGTTTTTAAGAAAGGAAGTTTGAAAAGTGATGGATAAGCAAATTTTTGCGGCTATTGAGATATCGGACCACGAAATTAGACTTATCATTGGTGAATTTTTTAATACACGTTTCAATGTTATTAAAACTTCACGTATTCCTGCTTTTGGACTTACATATGATCAAGTAACTGATGAAAATGAGATTATCAATGCAATAAGAAAAGCTGTTGATAATGCCAATAAGACCATCGGTGCTAGAATTGAAAGAGTTTTATTGTGTATTCCTTCTTATAAGGTTACTTGTTTGCCGTTAAAGGTAAGAAAGCCGATTGACTCCATCGATGGAGTTTGTACCGCTCAAGATATCAAGGAAGCAGTGCGTAGAGCAATGGCAACAAAAATTCCGGACGATCTGGCATTGATCCAAGCAGTACCAATCAAATATACGGTCAACGGAATGTCAACGCGTAGAATGCCGATCAATGAACGTTGTGATAGTTTGGTCGTTGATGTTGATCTATTATGTGCCAATCGTAAGTTGGCTTTTGATTTGGTTAGTTGCGTAGAAAAAGCTGATTTGGAGGTTATGGATATCTGTTTAGATATCTTTGCAATCGCTAAAGAAGGTGCATTTCTTGAACAGGGTGTTGGGCAAAATATCGTGATCTTAAAGCTTGAGAGAATGTATACGACCCTTGGGTTGATCAGTGAGGGACGTTTAAAAGCATGTGAAACATTCCGTTTTGGCTTAAATAAGATGATTGAAAGCATGAATGATAAATTTGATCTTAAAGGAGATATTAGCTCAAGATTGTTGATTCAAAATACCCGTCTAGATCTTGCAAAATACTCTGATAACCCAATTTATGTCTATGCGATCAATGGTCAAGCAAGGACGATCAGTGAAGATGATATTGCCAAATGTGTCCAAGGAGATGTTAAGATCTGGCTTGATGGAATTGAAGGTTTATGCAATCCTATCTTGCAACAAGGCCAAACAACTGTTATTATAACTGGTGAGGGCGGAGAGATTAACGGTTTAGATCGTTTGCTTCAAGCTCGCTTACAAGTAGAAGTTAAGAACTATTGTCCAGATACGTTAGGTGCACGAAACAGTGCGTATACGACATGCTTGGGCTTGTTCTATGCTTATAAAGATCAATTGCCGATCACGAACTATCAAGTCAATAGCATCGATGTCGAGGCGTTCGAAAAGGCAGTTTCGATTAACAAAAAGGGTGGTGCTAACGATTCAGAAGAATCGATCACTCAAAAATTACGTGGAATTTTATTTGAAACAAAGAAATAGTGGGAGAAGAAAATTATGGCTGAATTAATGTATAATCAAATTGCTAAGATTAAAGTTTTTGGTATCGGTGGCGCAGGTAGCAATGCAGTTAACCGCATGGTACAAGAAGGCGTACAAGGTGTAGAATTTTATGTTGCAAATACTGATTTGCAAGCTTTAGATATTTCACCAGTACCTAATAAGATCCGTTTAGGACATGATGGTCTAGGTGCAGGAGGTAATCCTGATAATGGTCGTAAAGCGGCTGTAGAAAGCGAAGATGATATTCGTGAAGCAATGAAAGGCGCTGATATGATCTTCTTGACTGCTGGTTTAGGTGGCGGTACAGGAACAGGTGCAGCTCCATTATTTGCTAAAGTTGCCAAAGAATTAAATTGCTTAACAGTTGCTATTGTTACAAAACCATTCTCTTTTGAAGGAAAACGTCGTATGGCTAATGCTTCTCAAGGTTTGGAACAATTAAAAGAATATGTTGATAGTTTGATCGTCATTTCTAATAATAAAGTATTAGAAGTAATTGGACATATTCCATTTGAAGAAGCATTTACGGAAGCAGATAACATCCTTCGTCAAGGGGTACAAACAATTACGGATTTGATCGCTGTTCCAGCATTGATCAACTTAGACTTTGCAGATGTTCGTAGCATCATGGAAGGTCAAGGTACAGCATTAATTGGTATCGGTATGGCTAGTGGTGATAATAAAGCCCAAGAAGCTGCTCAAAAAGCTATTGAATCACCATTGTTAGAAGCTGATATCAATGGAGCAAAGAGTGCTGTTGTCAATGTTACCGGTGGTCCAGCAATCAGTGTTTATGATGCTAGTGAAGCCGTAGAATATATCCGTGAAGCTGCGGGTAATGATGTTGATATCATTTTCGGGGTAGCTATCAATGAAAAATTAGGTGATTCTATCATCGTAACAGTTATTGCAACTGGTTTTGAATATGCCGATGAACAAAAACAAAATGTTAAATCTGCATTCGGCAGTGCTAACACTTCTTTCGCTGATGGTGTAGAAGTAAGTAGCGATGATTCTGGTATCCCAGGATTCTTCAATAACTTAAGATAAAAACTAAGGTGCATTAGATGCACCTTTTTATTTACAGGAGGTCTAGATGAAAAGTTTGATCGATCTACATGTTCATACGCTTAATAGTGGGCACGCTTATAGTACGATGTTAGAAAATGTTGCTTATGCGCAGCAAATAAATTTAAAGTATCTTGGAATGAGCGATCATGCGCCAATGATGCCAGGAAGTGCCCATATTTTTTATTTTAATAATATGGGTTGCTTGCCAGATCATTTTGCAGATGTCCGTTTTTTAAAAGGAGCAGAGGCTAATTTATTAAATGAAAAAGCGGAAATCGATCTGGATCAAAGAAGCTTAGCCCGCTTAGATTATACGATTGCTTCGATCCACAGTCCTTGTTATCGTGGTAATGATATTACCAGTACCTATTTAAGGGCTTGTGATGATCCTAATATCACAGTCTTGGGTCATATTGAAAATGGCCGCTATCCTTGTGATTTTGATCAGGTTTGTGCCTATGCTGCCAAAACCAATACTTTGATCGAGTTGAATAATTCTTCTTTACGACCTAATAGTTCTCGTTTAGATGCGTATATTCATATGCCAGCTCTATTAGCAGCATGCAAACGGAATCATACCTATGTATTGATCGGTTCAGATGCTCATTTTGCTTATGACATCAATGATTTTAGTTTGGTTGAAGCAATGATGGCAAAGGAAGACTTCCCCTTAGAGTTAGTTGTTAACTATGATGAAAATTTGATTGAACATTTCCTTTTAAAAAAAATCAAAAGAAACATGAAATAATTTTCGAAAAAAGCTGTTGACAATTTTCATATCAAGGATTATCATTATTAACATAAATAAAGACGTTGAAGAGAAAAGTAGTTTCAATGGCTGTTTCTTAGAGAGTTCCTGTACGCTGAAAGGGAATAAATGGTCTTGTTATGAAAATGGTCTTGGAGTCGCATGGTCGAATGGAAACTTTAGATCATGACGGAGTTCACACGTTATCGTGATAGGGTATGATGGTACCTGAAAAGAGGTAATTACTTATTTTTGTAATTATGAATTAAGGTGGTAACACGGGTTATATAGCTCGTCCTTTATGAGGACGGGCTTTTTTGTTTAAGAAGGAGTGATAGAAGATATGATCGAATTAATTGATATCGTTAAGACTTTTAATACTAAAAAGGCCCAGATCAAAGCGGTTAGAGGTGTTAATCTGAAGATCAATAAAGGCGAGATCTTTGGTATCATTGGGTATTCAGGAGCTGGTAAATCAACTTTGATCAGGATCATCAATCAATTAGAACTGCAAACAAGTGGGCAGGTAATCATCGATGGTCAAGATCTTACAAAGTTATCGCATGGGGAACTTTTAAAATCACGCCAAAAAATTGGTATGATCTTCCAACATTTTAATTTATTGTGGTCAAGGACCGTTGCGGAAAACATTGAATTTCCTCTAGAGATTGCACATGTCGATAAAGCAACTCGCCAAGAAAAAGTAAAAAAATTAATTCAAATGGTTGGCTTAGAGGGCCGAGAAAATGCATATCCAAGCGAACTTAGTGGCGGACAAAAACAACGTGTGGGGATTGCTAGAGCTTTAGCGAATGATCCAAAGATCCTGCTTTGCGATGAGGCAACAAGTGCACTAGATCCTGAAACAACAGACGCAATCTTGCAATTATTAGTTAAGATCAACAAAGAATTGAATATTACGATCGTCATGATTACCCATCAAATGGAAGTCGTTCAAAAGATCTGTCATCGTTTAGCGGTGATGGAAGATGGTAAGATCGTGGAAGAAGGTGAAGTTAAAGCTATTTTTGCTCATCCGCAAAACGCAACGACGCGGCGTTTCATCCAAACGATCAATGGTACAGATGTTGAAAAGACCCGCCAAGAACTTAAGAAACTATATCCTTATGGTCAATTGATCAGGGTCAGTTTTACAACCAATAGCGATGAACCGATCATTGCTAGTGCGATAAAACAATGTGCTTTAAATGTCAGTATCGTCAATGCTAATATCAATCATACCAGCAGCGGGCCATTAGGAGTTACTTATTTACATGTTACAAATGGCGATGATGCACAATATGATAAATTTGTTAAGGCGTTAGAAGCTAAGGAGGCTAAGGTAGAGATTTTATGAGTTGGATAAATCAAATTAATTGGGATCAAATCTTTGTAGCATTTAAAGAAACGATCTATATGTCTAGCGTGTCTTTGATCTTTTCGATCATCTTTGGATTGATCATAGGGATCATCTTATTTGCTACCGCTAGTCAAGGCTTGATTGAAAATAAATTCATCAATAAAACTGCTGATTTGATCGTCAATGTTTTAAGGGCAATTCCCTTCATTATCTTGATGATCATCTTGATACCTTTGGCTAAAGCCATTACCGGTAGCATGCTAGGAGCTTCAGCGGCATTACCAAGCTTGATCTTTGCTGCCAGTCCTTTTTATGCTCGGTTATGTTGCATTGCTTTTATGGAAGTAGATAAAGGAACGATCGAAGCAAGTAAAGCCATGGGGGCTAGTAACTGGCAGATCATTTATAAGGTCTTATTACCAGAAAGCTTGCCAGCATTAGTCTCTGGAGCATGTGTAACAGCTATTTCTTTGATTTCTTATACAGCAATGGCAGGAGCTATTGGTTCCGGAGGTTTAGGATACATTGCTTACCAATATGGTTTTGCAAGAAGAAATAACGCTGTGTTATTTACTGCAACGGCAATTATTACCGTAATTGTCTTATTATTGCAATGGCTTGCTGATTATTTATCAGCAAGAATTGATAAAAGATAGGAAAG
Organism: Erysipelotrichaceae bacterium; assembly: GCA_022768265.1. Lineage (GTDB taxonomy): Bacteria > Bacillota_I > Bacilli_A > Erysipelotrichales > Erysipelotrichaceae > JALEVB01. Next base: position 15,813 of record JALEMK010000038.1, on the reverse strand, counting down.
GAAGTATTTAACATGAAAAAACTATTATCACTATTAACTGCCTGCTTATTATTTGTTGGCTGTTCTTCAACACCAGCATCAAGCGACCAAACAACTACCACGGCTAGTGATGCCCCAGCGGAAACAACAAAGTTAGTTGTAAGTGCAACATTAGATCCACATGCTAAGATCTTAGAATTTGCTAAACCGATCTTATTGGAAGAACACAATATCGATCTAGAAATCCAAGTTCTTGATGATTATTATATTTTTAATAAAGCTTTGGATGCAGGGGAAGTTGATGCCAATTACTTCCAACACTTACCATTTTTCAATGATGAGATCGAAGCTAATGGCTATGATATCGTAGATGCAGGTGGTATTCATATCGAACCTTTTGGTTTTTATTCAAAAACAGTTAAAAGCGTGGAAGAAGTTGCAGATGGAGCAACGGTCGTAATTAGTAATTCAATCAGTGATCATGGACGTATCTTAACCATTCTTGAACAAGCTGGGTTGATCAAATTATCAGATGATGTTGATGCAATTAGTGCTACGGTAGAAGATATCGTTGATAATCCTAAGAATTTACAATTTAAAGAAATCAAACCAGAATTATTGTCGTTGGCTTATGAAAATAATGAAGGTGATCTAGTAGCAATCAATGGTAACTATGCGATCCAAGCAGGTTTAAATCCTTTAAATGATGCAGTTATCTTAGAATCTGCTGATGAAAGCAATCCATATGTAAATATCGTTGCATGTAAAAGCGAAGATAAAGATGATCCAGCTATCAAAGCTTTGGTCGATGTACTAAAATCAGATGAAGTACGTAAATTCGTTGAAGAAACTTACGCTGGTTCAGTTATCTTAGCACAATAGTTATATGGCATCTTATCTTATGATAAGGTGCTTTTTTTAGGTTAAAAATTGCTTATTTAAAAGGTATTTGCTATAATAGTTTCATTAAAATGAAAGGTTGGATAAAAAAGTGGACGATTCGCCGTTACTCTGTATAGTAAGTGTTAGAAAAATAGAAGATAATGTTAAGTTATCTTATCATAAGTTAGGTATTATACCTTTTTGTCTACGAGCATAATTGATGCTTGTTTTAATTAGTTTGCAATAAAGTAGAAGGAAGGTATAAAAATATGGAAATAGGAATTATTATATTTTGTTTAATATGTTCAAGTTTTTTTAGTGCTACGGAAACAGCTTTTTCTAGTGCCAATAGGATAAGATTAAAAAATTATGCTGCTGATGGTAATAAAAAAGCAGCTAAGTCTTTGAAGCTGATTGATAGTTATGATAAATTTTTAAGCACGGTATTGATCGGAAACAATATCGTAAATATCGGTTTATCAACGATTGCTGCAGTAATGTTTACAAGAATGTTAGGTGAGGTCAATGGGCCAACGGTTAGTACGATCGTTACGACAATTATCGTTTTGATCTTTGGTGAGATCTTACCTAAGACCCTTGCTAAACAAGCACCAGAAGTATTTTGCATCAAGGTCGTTAATCTTATCAGCGCCATCGAGATCATCTTTACACCATTGGTTTTGATATCTCAAGGTATCCAATGGATCGTAAGTAAAATGGTCAAGATCGAAGATGATGAATCAGATATTACTGATGAGTTGATGACGATGGTAGAAGAAGCAGAAAATGATGGTGATTTGGAAGCCCATGAATCTGATTTGATTACAGCAGCAATTGAGTTTAATGATCTAGATGTCAAAGATATCTTGACCCCAAGGGTAGATATCGTAGCCATCGATATCAAAGATTCATTGAATAAGATCGAAGAAAAATTTAGATATAATACATTTAGTCGTTTGCCGGTTTATGAAAATACCATCGATAATATCGTTGGCGTCATTCATGAAAAGGATTTTTATGCTTTATATAATGGTAATAGTTCTAAAAAGTCAATCAAAGATATCTTGCAAAATACGATCTTTACTTCACCACACACCAAAATTAGCAATTTATTAAAGCAATTGCAAACCAGTAAGATTCACATGGCCGTTGTTTTAGATGAATTTGGTGGGACATCTGGTATCATTACGATGGAAGATATCATCGAAGAATTAGTAGGTGAGATCTGGGATGAACATGATATCGTCAAACAATATTATGAACAAATCGATGAAAATACGTATTTGGTCAAAGGTAGTTGTGAAGTAGATGACCTATTTGAACGTTTAGGAATCGAAGAAGATGATGATAAAGAACATGACTATATTACGGTGAGTGGCTGGGTAACTGCAGAGTTTGAAAGCTTTCCAAAAGTTAAAGAAAGTTTTGTTTATCAAAATATTCGCGTTACTGTAGAAAAAATGTTGGAAAGAAAGATCGAAGAAGTCAAAGTTGAGATCTTACATCCAGAAGAAGATAAGGAAGAATAATGCAACAGATCTTTATTGATAGAGCGTTAAAAATCGATGAAATATACGAATTTGATGAGCCAAAAGCTCATCATTTAATGCATGTTTTACGCATTGCTAAAGACACCAAGGTTCGCTTGGTACATGAACAAGCCTACCTAGCGAATATTGATTATCAAGATGGCAAAGTAATTGCTAGGGTAATTGACATCGATGAACGTAATAATGAATTAAAATGTAACTTGATCTTGGTACAGGCCATGATCAAGAAGGAAAAATGGGAACTAGTTTTACAAAAAGCTAGTGAATTAGGATGTACAACGATTATCCCTTTGTTAACCAAAAGAACGATCGTTGATGATCGGCGCTTTGCAGACAAAAGGGTAAGATATGAAAAGATCTTATTAGAAGCTGCACAGCAATGCAAACGTAATCAAGTTTGCACCCTATTAGATCCGATCAATTTAAAGGATCTAGATGTTTATGGTGATCTTAAAATGGTAGCTTATGAAGATCTTGATCAAAAAGCTAGTAAGATTCATCAACTATATCAAAAACAAGAAAATATCGTTATCGTTATTGGCCCAGAAGGTGGTTTTGATCCCAGTGAGATCGCGCTTTTAAAAACCAAGGGCTATCAATGTGTTAGTTTAGGGAATCGAATCTTGCGTAGCGAAACAGCTAGCATGTATGCCTTAAGCGTTATAGGAGAATTAACAGAGTGAAAAGTTATGCTATATGTACTTTAGGCTGCAAGGTCAATACTTATGAGGCGCAAAGCGTCAATCAGCAATTGCAGCAAAAAGGTTATATTGAAAAAGATTTTAAAGATGTATGTGATATTTACATCATTTTTACTTGTGCCGTAACCAATACAGCAGCAAGTAAATCACGACAAAAGATCCATCAAGCGATCAGACAAAATAAAGATGCAATTATTTGTGTCGTTGGCTGTTATGTCCAAATTGATGTAGCTAATCTTAAAAAAGATGAACATATCGATATCTTGATCGGCAGCAAGTATAAAGATCGTTTGGTTGAATATATCGAACGCTATCAAGATCGCCAGTTGAATTTGGTAGAAGATCTAAAAGATGTAGCTTTTGAAAAGTTGACCGTAGATACTTTTAACCACCAAACCAGGGCTTATCTAAAGATTCAAGATGGCTGCAATCAATATTGTAGTTATTGTATCATTCCATATGCGCGAGGCAAAGAACGAAGCATGCCATATCAAGAAGTTATCCAAGAAGCTAAGGAATTAAGCAAACATCATCAAGAGATCGTTTTAACTGGTATTCATACTGGAAGATATGGTAAAGAATATGGTGTAAGTCTAGCAGCTTTGATCAAAATGATCCTGCAGGAAGTCAAAGATATAAAACGAATAAGGATATCGAGCATTGAAATTACGGAAATTGATGATGAATTGATCGAGCTGATCAAAAATGATCAGCGTGTCGCTGCTCATTTGCACATTCCTTTACAAGCCGGGGATGATGTAACGCTAAAGCGCATGAATCGCCCTTATACATGTGCAGAATTTTTGCAAAGGATCAATGAAATTCGCGAAAATATTCCTTTTATTTCTATTAGTACTGATTTGATCGTAGGTTTCGTCAATGAAAGTGAAGAGGAATTTGCGCATACTTATGAATTCTTGAAACAATGCCAATTCAGCTTTATCCATGTTTTCCCATATGCCATGAAGAAAGGGACCAAAGCTAGCTTTATGAGCGGTCATTTGGATAATGCTACGAAAAAATTACGTTCTAATCAATGTTTAGAACTATCACATGATCTAAATTATGTTTTTATGAGCAAGTTTATCAATCAAGAAGTAGAAGTTTTGGTAGAAGGATATGATGGCAAGTATGCTTATGGTTATACTAGCGAATATATTTATGTATACATTGATGCGAAGCTAGCGGCTAATACTTTGGTCAAAGCTTGCATAACCCATATCGAAAAAGATCGTGCTTATGCTAAGGTGGTGGAATAGATGAAACTAAATGAATTATTTGATAATGTCAAAGATATCGAAATTGAAAATTTAATGTCGGACAGTCGTAAAAAGCGTAAGAATTCAATGTTTTTTTGTGTTAAAGGTATGATGTTTGATGGTCATAACTTTGTTGAACAAGCTATTGAAAATGGCGCAATCGTCATCGTCCATAGCGATGATATCAAAAACAAGCATAAAGACATTACTTATATCAAAGTAAAAGATGTTTTAAAAGTATATAATCAAGTAGCTGATTATTTTTATGGGCGACCATCTAAGAATCTATTGATGTTTGGAATCACGGGAACCAATGGTAAGACATCGATCGCGACGATGATCAAGCAATTATTACAAGATCGCTATCCATGTGGTTATATAGGGACGATCGGTATCGAATATGGTAACGTACGTTTAGAACCAACCTTGACTACACCCGAAATCGACCTTTTGCAAAGTACCTTGCAAGAAATGAGTGAAGCAAATATGAAAGCTTGTGCGCTTGAAGTTAGCAGTATCGGAATCGAACAGCACCGCGTTGATGGGATTGATTTTGACGTTGCGATCTTTACAAATCTTACGCATGATCATCTTGATTATCATGGCACGATGGAAAATTATTTTAATGCTAAAAAGAAGTTTTTTGATAATATGAAACCTAATGGCATTGCCATCACTAATATTGATGATGAACATGGTATCAAGATGGTACAAGATTGTCCAGCTAAGATCGTAACTGTGGGGATCAATCATCTAGCAGATTACCAGGCAGTTTCTTTGCAAATTAAAAAAGATGGCATAATCTTCACTTTACGTTGCTATGGCCAAGAGTATCGGATCCAGACTAATTTGGTAGCTATGTTTAATATCTATAACTTATTAGAGGTTATTGCAGCATTACACGAAACCGGCATGCCAATGGAAGATATCATTGCGAAAGTTGGGCATATCGAGCAGATCAAAGGGCGGATGGAAAGGATCGATGAAGGACAACCATTTAATGTCGTGGTTGATTTTGCGCATACGCCTGATGGCATTACCCAAGTGTGCGAATATGCTGCTAAGATCACGCCTAAAGAAAATCGCATCATTGTGGTATTTGGTTCTGCTGGTAAGCGTGATATCAAAAAAAGACCGATCTTTGGGGAAATCGCAGATAGTTATTGTGATATGATCATTTTGACCGAGGATGATCCTCGTGATGAAGATGTATTAGATATTGCCAAGCAAATTGCAGAAGGTATCAAAAAAACCAATTATATCATCATTGAAGATCGTTATGATGCCATTCGCCAAGCTATCGAAATGGTCAATATGAATGATACGATCTTGATCTTAGGTAAAGGTGATGAAGATTTTATTTATCGTGATTATGGTAAAGAAAAATACTTAGGTGATGATAAGATTGCCAAAACATGTATTCATAAATATTATTTTCAGGAGGAAGATGATGAAGCTTAATAAATATATCGATCATACATTATTAAAACAAGATGCAACAAAAGACCAAATCATCAAACTTTGTGATGAAGCCAAAGCTTATGATTTTAAAACCGTTTGCGTTAATCCAAGCTGGATCACAGAATGTAAAAAACAACTTGCAGGCAGTGATGTTGGCATTTGTACCGTAATTGGTTTTCCTTTAGGTGCTATGACATCGCAAGCTAAAGCTTTTGAAGCAAAGCAAGCAATCGAACTAGGAGCTGATGAAGTAGATATGGTCATCAATATCGGCCGTTTAAAAGACCGTGATCTTGCTTATGTAACTGATGATATCAAAATGGTCAAAGAAGCTTGTCAAGATCATGTCTTGAAAGTCATTATTGAAACTTGCCTATTAACGGATGAAGAAAAGCGTTTGGCTTGTGATTGCATCAAAGCTGCTAAAGCCGATTTTGTCAAAACATCAACCGGCTTTAGTCTTCATGGGGCAACGGTAGAAGATGTTTTGTTGTTAAAAGATCAAGTTAAAGATGAGCTTTTGATCAAAGCAGCGGGTGGAGTCAAGACACCATTAGATCTAAACAAAATGATTGATGCTGGCGCTGATCGAATCGGCACCAGCAGTGGCATTGCTTTGATGAATGGCCAAGATAGCGATAAAGCATATTAAATTAAAGAAAATCATGTAATAATGCTATATTTTCTTGCATTTTTTACAAGTGTTTGTTAAACTATTGTTGTATGTTTCGTAAGGGGGTGTAAAAAGATGCCAAGAGTAGTCCTAAAAGAAAACGAAGGTTTGGATGATGCATTACGTCGTTTTAAACGTCAAGTTTCACGTAACGGTACCCTTGCTGAAGCTCGTAAAAGAGAATTTTATGTAAAACCAGGCGTACGTCGTAAACTAAAATCTGAAGCTGCAAGAAAAGCTAGAAGAGGTAAATAATTAACGTTTTCAACCATTGGTCTTAGCCAATGGTTTTTTATTTGCTTAATCATGCTATAATGTGATTACAGGAGGGCTTAATCTATGCGGATGTTAAAAAATATCATCGTCTTAAGTTTATTGTTAGTAATCTTAAGTGGTTGCAAACAAGAGCTAGCTGTTAAGACAGCAAGCTTTGTGGCCTGTGATAAAGACGCAACTAGCAATACGATAAATACTTCTGAAATGAATAAACTATATGCCTTATACCAGCAATTAGATCTAAGCCAAGAAACCAGCGTGGAAGGAATAGATGGTTGTATAGGAACTTTGAATTTTGTATTAGCTGATCATACAGCTATCAATATCACTTTTTTTAATCATGATCTAATTGCTATCGAGGATCAAGGGTATCAGCTCTTAGATCCTGTCTTATGTGATTATTTGCGCGCAGTGGTTGGCGATAATGCTAATAAATCATGGATCACCAAAGCAGCTTTTGATAAGATCATTGCTGAAAAAGGAAAAGATCTACGTATTGAAGATCTATCGATTTATAAAATGATAGATGTAGGTAGGAACATCTATCACTTCCCAATTGATGAAACTAGCTATATCTTGATCGGTTTAAATGATCATGATGGTTCGTTGTTATATTGTGAGTTTGTTACATTAGAAAATAAGATTAGTTATGAAGATAAATTAAAGTAAACATGAAAAATAAGATCGATCTGTTTGAAAAGGAAAATAATGAAATATTAGCGCTATTGATCATATGTCATATCTATGGGATTGATTTTAATGCGGCCTATAATCGTGATCGTCCTGATCTACAAATCAGATATGGTGATCTTTCTTTAGGCATAGAAGTGACGTTAGCAGCAGATAAAAAATATATCAGTGCGATCAAGATGCTGGAACAAGGAAAGCTCATCAAAGATCATGATGCCTTGATCAATGATGAAAAAATCGTTATCGATACCATAAAACATAAGATGAGCAAGCAGCGCAAATATGCTCAGGAATTTGCTGATCGTGGACTTTTCATCTATTGCTTCTTTCTCGAGATATCTTGTTTTTTGTTAGAACAAATAAAGCAGATCCAGGATCTTGAACAAGCATTTGATCATTTATATCTATATAATTTTACGGATATCTTGATCATTGACTGCCATGATATGCAGGTCGTGATCCAGCATTTTAATTTCTTTACAATTAAGAAATTATTAAAACAATTACAAAGCTTTGATAAAGAAAAAGATCTTAATCATGAAAACGTAGATTAAGATCAACTTCTTCTTTGATGCCGTTTATCTTACCTTTATCACTAAATTGCCAATATTTATAGTGGTAGGGGTAGGTTGGAGCGCTGCGATATTGGGCATACCAGATATCATAATTATAGATTTTTTCAAGGTCATAGAAAGTATTGGCGATATCTTGATTGAGATATATCATTGGCTGATAATCTTTATATAAAAGCCTTCCGCAAAAAGCTAAGGCATTTTGCGTCTTAGTTTCGATGCTTAAATCTTTGGTACGATAATTTTCATCATAATCGATCTTTTCAAGGTCATAAGCGATAGGTAGATCCAGCGTTTTATTTTTCAGATGTTTTATAACAAAATTTGCTTCTTCGATAGCTTCCTTTTCGTCGATAGCTTGCGAGAAGAAATAGACCCCAACATCAAGATCATATTTCTTAGCTTCAGCATAATACTTTTCAAAAGTTTTATCTAGATGTAATTCTCCAGACTGATATCCTCGATAACCTAAACGCAAAAAAACAAACTCGATACCTTGTTGTTTTAACAGGCTAAAATCAACTGTACTTTGGTGCATAGATAAATCGATTCCTAATTGCGCTTGCGGGTAGCTGATGATACCATTGTCCCCATAGGTCAATAAACTAGGATCAAGGGTAGAAGGTGGCAATGAGAGCAATTCTTCTTTCGTAATAAATTTATAATTATTTTTAGGGATGATCATGATGAAAGCTATGATGATAAAAGTTAAGATGCTCAAAAGGCTTAAGGTCTTTCGGTATTTGGCTTTTAAACGTAATTTTTTGCTTTTTTTTATTTTTCGTCGTTTTTTCATGGTAAATAAATATCCTTTAATTGTTCGATCGTTGTTATATCTATTTTTAAGCCGTTTTGCACAAAGTTTTGAGGATCGTGATATCTTTTGCTTATATGAGCAAAAATAGCGTCTATATAGCTTAGATCTGTGCCAAATAGATAGGGAAGCTTTTGAATATCATTTAAAGTTTCATGTTGTTGAAAGGCCTTTTTCATCAAGCTATTGATAGGATGATGGGTTGCTTGATTAAATTGCATGAAAGTATCGATGATCAGCATTTGAGGCAAATTCAAACAAGTTTGTAATAAAAAGATTGCAATAGCTACCTTAGCGATATCGGCATTGCTAAACAACAACAGCGGTAATTGCTCCTTAGCTAAAAGTTGTAATAATCGGCGCCAATGTGTTTGATATGAGCTAGCAAACAATAAATCTTGATACTTATGTTGTTGATGCAGTTTTATTGTATCAATGTCTAAAATAAGATCATTTTGCAAATCTTGTTTTTTTAAAGAAATATTAATAGGAATATGCGCATATGCAATATCTAGATGCTTGGCTAGATCACAGATCATGGTATTTTGCTGCTGATCTAGATCGATGATTAGCGCTATTTTGGCATTTAATAAACTGTTTTTGATCACTGTTTGGTCGTAGCTATTAGCTCCTGCTAGATAAAAAATCAGCCCTTTTTGTAGATTTAGACCATTTAATGTCGTATTTTGGGCTATATCCCATAAGGCTTCACTTTGATTTAGCTCATTCGATATCATATATTATTACAACTCCCTAAATATGCTATTTTATTTTAACATCTAAAACTATATAATTGTATATATAAATGGAGGTAGTTTACTTGGAAACAACAAGAACCATTCACTTAGAGGATCTTAGTGCAGATAACGCTATGAATCTTTTAGGTTTACAAGATAATAATCTGAAGATCTTATCTAATTGCTTTGCTGTTGATATCACCTTTCGTGATGATAGTTTCATCATCAAAGAATGTGATGATATTACTTATGCCCAAATTCAAGAAGTTTTGATGGCCTTATATGAGGTTGTTAAAAAAGGCCAGGCTGTTAATGAACGCGATGTCCAATATGCTTATCGTCTTGTTAGCAAAAGCACGAAAGTTGACTTTAATGATCTAGCTAAAAAGGTGATCGGTCGTACTTTAAGTGGGAAGATCATCGCGCCTAAAACCAATGGACAACTAGCTTTTGTGGAAGCGATGGAACATTATGATATCGTTTTTGCCATTGGACCAGCTGGAACTGGGAAAACTTATCTGGCGGTCATTCAGGCTGTAGCTAAGTTGAAAAAAGGTGATGTCAAGCGAATCGTGTTAACTAGACCTGCTGTAGAAGCAGGCGAGAGTCTAGGCTTTTTACCTGGTGATCTTAAAGAAAAGGTCGATCCATATCTTACACCGTTATATGATGCTTTGCACGATATGTTAGGGGTAGAACAAACTGAAAAATTGATTGAAAAACAAGTCATCGAAATTGCACCTTTAGCCTATATGCGAGGAAGGACCTTGGATGATTCATTTGTGATCTTGGATGAGGCGCAAAATACTACGCCAATGCAAATGAAGATGTTCTTGACACGATTAGGCAATAATTCACATATGGTCATCACGGGCGATGTTACCCAGATCGATCTAAATGGCCATGCATCAGGAATGATCGATGCTACAAGGATCTTGAAAGATATTGCAGAAATTAAGATCTTAAGGATGAGCGCTGATGATGTCGTACGCCATCCGCTTGTTCAAAAGATCATTGAAAGTTATGATAAGGCAGGTAATCAATGAGTATCTTAAATGTCAAAAATGTATCACATAGTTTTGCGGGCAGAGATATCCTTAAGGATGTTTCTTTTCGTTTGCTTAAAGGCGAGCATGTTGCCTTGATCGGAGCTAATGGTGAAGGCAAATCTACTTTTTTAAATATCATCACTGGTAAATTAGCGCCGGAGGAAGGAAGCGTTAGCTGGTGTAATCGAATTACTTTTGGTTATTTAGATCAACATTCGCAAATGGATCCGACCTTTAGTATCAAACAGGTATTACAAACGGCATTTGATCATCTTTTTACTTTGGAACAAGAAATGATGAGCAAATATGACCAAATGGCTGATTGTGATGAAGAAACAATGAATAAATTATTGGAAGATGTTGGGGAAATATCAGAAATATTGGAACACAATGGTTTTTATATGATCGATACCAAGATCAATGAAATTGCCAGTGGTTTGGGACTTTTAGATCTAGGTTTGGATACCTGTGTCAATAATTTATCAGGTGGGCAAAGGACCAAGGTGTTATTAGCTAAATTATTATTAGAAAATCCCATGGTTTTGATCTTAGATGAACCTACCAATTATTTAGATGAAGGGCATATCAATTGGCTAGTAAACTTTTTAACGAATTATGAAAATGCGTTTATCTTAGTTAGTCATGAGATAGAATTTTTAAATAAGGTCGTTAATGTTATTTATCATGTTGAAAATGGTGAATTGACTCGTTATGTAGGTAATTATGATAACTTTGTCGCTCAACATGAAATCAAGATCCGTCAGCAAGAAATCGCATATAAAAAACAACAAGCGCAAATTAGTGAGTTGGAGGATTTCATTGCTCGTAATAAAGCGCGGGTTGCGACTAGAAATATGGCACATTCACGCCAAAAACAGCTGGATAAGATGACGTTGTTGGAAAAACCTAAGACCAAAATAAAACCTACTTTTGGCTTTATTGAGGCTAATACGTTACAACGTTATGTCATTGAGGCTAATCAATTGGTCATTGGCTATGATAGTCCCTTATGTCATCCCTTGGATCTAGTCATTGAAAGAAATAAAAAGATAGCGATCAAAGGGGTAAATGGTATTGGTAAGACGACCTTGCTTAAAACTTTGATGCAAGCTATTCCCGCTTATGAAGGAACAGTAGAAATTGATCCAAATGCCAAGATCGGCTTTTTCAAACAAGAAGATTACAGTATCAATAAAACGACCTTGCAAGCTTTTTGGGATGAATATCCATCATATACCAATTATGAGGTGCGTGCAGCTTTAGCTAAATGTGGTTTAACGACCGATCATATCGAATCTAATGTCAATGTGTTAAGTGGGGGAGAACAAGCTAAATTCCGCTTAGCATTGATCATGAACAGACCATGTAATATCTTAATGTTAGATGAACCTACCAATCACTTAGATGTCGAAGCTAAAGAAGAATTAAAAAGAGCATTAAAAGCTTATAAACAAACGGTGATCCTAGTTAGTCACGATCCATGGTTCTATGAAGATATCGTGGATGAGATCATCAATCTAGAACAATATACGACCAAGATCATCTAGAAGGATAGCATATCCTTCTTTTTTTTGATAATTGATTATGGAAAGCGCAAAAAAAGTTGTAAGGTCTTTCCTTACAACTTAGTTTATTTATTAAGATCTAGGTCAAGCTGGTTGATAGGCTTACCTGAAACGTTGATAGCATTACGAGCGATATTACAACAATGGTCGCTCATTCTTTCCAAATTGCTTAAGATATCACAATAAACGCTACCAGCAACGCCATTGCTGCAAAGTTTTTGATGCATACGCTTGAAGTGATTTTCCCGTGCTTCATATTCTAAGGTATCCATCTGGTTTTCGGATTGCATCAAAGTGGTATAAGCATTGATATCTTTGGTTTGATAAATTTCCATGCATAGATCTAACATGAAAGCAAATTTATCGAACATTTGATTGATTTCAGCTTTAGCATCATCGCTAAATTCACCTTTATCTTCATTGACCATATCAAAAAATTCAGCCAAGTTCATGCTTAGATCGCCGATACGTTCAAGATTTTTAACGACTTGTAAATGTAGGTTCATATCAGCCATATCATTTTCAGTCATATGTGGCATGTTAGATACCCTTAAGATATAATCAGTGATCTTATGGTCTAATGAATTGATCAAAGTTTCGGATTGCGCTAATATTTCTTTATCTTCGCTATTTGATTTGTTATTAAAAAAGGCTTGAGTGTCTTTTACATTTCTTTCGACCATCGTGCTCATCTTAACGATAGCTTTTTCAGCAACGTTTAATGAAACGCTTGGAACAGCGCTATCTTGGATCGTTTCTAACTCATCGATATTGATTTCGATCCTTTCTGGTTCATCACCAGGGATGATCTTACGGACCACGCTACACAATTGATTTAAGAATGGTAATAGTAACAAGGTCGTTGATAGGTTAAAGATGATATGGGTAACTGCAATTTGCATCATCGGTTCTAAAGTGAATTTTTGAGTTAGCCATAAGATCAAGCTAGCGTATGGATAAAGCAATAACATACCCACAGCCGTACCGATGATATTAAAGATCGTATGTAGACCAGCAGTCCGACGAGCTGGTAATGATCCGCCTAATGCAGCTAAGATACCAGTAACGGTCGTACCGATATTGCTACCGAAAACAAATGGTAACACTGCGATAAAAGGAATTGCTCCTGATTCGTAAATCTTCTGGATGACCCCGATTGCAGCAGATGAGCTTTGGATCAAAGCTGTCATTACGGTACCAGCAAACAAAGATAAGATCGGTTGATTTGCCAAGGTTTGAGCTATTTGCACAAACTCAGGAATATCTTTTAATGCTTTTAAGGATTCGCCCATGATCATCAAACCATAGAACAAAGAACCAAAACCTAAGACGATCTCACCGATATAACGCATCTTTTTCTTATGCGCAAAAGATACGATGATTCCGCCGATAAAGACAAAATATAAAGAATATTGATCGATTGATAAACTAATCAAAAATGCGGTAACGGTCGTTCCGATATTGGCCCCAAAGATGATGCCAGCAGCTTGTTCTAGTTTCATCAAGCCAGCTCTTACCAAGCCGATGGTTATCGCGGTTGTTGCGCTTGAAGATTGAATGAAGACCGTGATGATGGCCCCAATCAATACGCCCATCATTGGATTAGAGGTATATTTATCAATATAATCCCTTAGTTTTTCTCCAGCAACGCTTTTTAAGCCGTCGCCCATAAATTTAATGCCAAACATAAATAAGCCAAATCCGCCTAGGATCAGATCCCAACGTATATCAGCTAATGTCATTGTGCTCATTTTTTCTTTTTCCCTTCTTGTACAAAGAAAATTTTAACAAACTTTCTATATTATAATCAAGCTTAAATTATTATATAGCAATTAAATAAATATAATATGTTATAATCAAATGGGTGATATGTAATGAAATGCGTTATTATAAATAAAACACGAAGCAAAGAGTTCAAACCTTATTATTATTTATTTGAAAAAATTGCTTTAGAAACCGAAAAATGTTTAAAAATTACAGATAATTATACGATATCCATCATTTTGGTCAAATCAAAGAAGATCCATCAGATCAATCGCGAATATCGCAATATCGATCGACCTACAGATGTCATTTCTTTTGCAATCAATGATGTAGCTGATGAATATGAAATGTTTGATGAGGAAAAAGAATTGGGTGATATCTTCATCAATGTTGATTATGCTTATGAGCAAGCTTGGCGTTATGGTCATAGCTTTGCACGCGAATTTGGTTTTTTGTTTTGTCATGGCCTTTTGCATTGTCTAGGTTATGATCATATGGTCCCAGAAGATGAAAAGATCATGTTTGCTTTGCAAGATGAGATCATGGATAAAGTGGTAAGACGTGATGAAAAAATTTGAAGTAGCTTTTAAGGGCCTTTATGCAGCTTGTAAGCATGCTTCGGTCATGATCCAGATGGTCTTAGCGCTCATTGCACTGATCGCGGGCATCGTTCTAGGCTTTAGCTTAGACGATATGCTTTTGATCATCTTATGTATCGGGATGGTCGTAGTAAGTGAAATTTTTAATACAGCCATTGAATTTTTGTGTGATCTATATTGTCAAGAATATAATGAAAAGATCAAGTTGATCAAAGATATCAGTGCAGGAGGGGTCTTGTTTGCGGCTTTGGTGGCATTGAGCGTGGCTTGTTTGTTGTTTTTTAAATATTATGGAGGAATGTAATGATGTATGAAGATATCTTAGTTAAAGCTTTTGAAGCGATGGCTAATGCGTATGCTCCTTATTCTAATTATCATGTGGGAGCTTGTATCAAATGTTATGATGGTCAGTATTTTCTAGGAGCTAATATTGAGAATGCTTCTTACGGAGCAACTTCTTGTGCTGAAAGAAATGCGATATTTAATTGTTATTCTAATGGCTATCGTCAAGAGGATATCGTTGCGCTTGCAATTGTTAGCGATGGTGAGAAAATTGCTACGCCTTGTGGCATATGTCGACAAGTTTTATCGGAATTATTAAAAGCGGATACCCCAATTGTTTTATCAAATGGAAAAGATAAGATGATCACAAATATCAATGAATTATTGCCATATTCATTTGGCGCGGAGGATCTACATAAATGAAATCAGGATTTATTGCCCTAATTGGTCGGCCTAATGCCGGTAAAAGCACATTGATGAATAATTTATTGAATCAAAAAATTGCCATCATTTCGCCTAAGGCACAAACGACCCGAAATCAAATAAGAGGAATATTGACTGATGAAGATTCGCAGATGATCTTTATTGATACCCCAGGTATCCATAAACCGCAACATACCTTAGGTCAACAAATGAATAAAGAAGCATTCAGCGCGATGGGCAGCGTAGATTTGATTTATTTTCTTGTTGATGCTACGCAAGAATTTGGTAAAGGTGATCAATTTGTTTTAGATATCTTAGCTAAGCAAAAATTACCAGTATTTTTGTTAGTCAATAAGATCGATCTTTTAAGCAAGGATCAAGTGATGGAAACTTTATTACGATACAATAAGTTATTTGATTTTAAGGAGATCATTCCAATCAGTGCCAAAGAAGGTTTTAATATCGAAGAACTATTGGCTACGACCAAAAACTACTTAGAAGATGGGATCATGTATTATCCTAAAGATCAAGTTTGTG
>JALEMK010000035.1 GCA_022768265.1 Erysipelotrichaceae bacterium | reverse complement strand
GGTTGGTTTCTACTCCGCATTCATGGTAGCTAAACGCATCATCGTCATGTCCAAAAAAGTTGGTTGTGACAAAGCCTACCAATGGGTAAGCTCTGGTGAAGAAGGCTATACCATCTCCCAAATCGATAAAGAAGACTATGGTACAACGATCATCTTAGAATTAAAAGAAGATACGAAAGATGAAAAATATTCTTCTTTTTTGGAACAATACGAAATCAAAAATTTGATCAAAAAATATTCCGATTATGTTCGTTACCCAATTGAAATGGAAATGGAAGTTTCTAAACCTAAGGCTGATAACGATCAAGAATTTGAAACGGTCAAAGAATTACAAACCTTAAACTCGATGGTTCCACTATGGAAAAAAAGCAAGAAAAAGATCCAACCAGCAGAATACAATGAATTCTATAAAAGTAAATTCATGGATTGGCAAGATCCACAAAAAGTTTTACACTACGCCATCGAAGGAAATATTTCTTATACCGCTTTATTGTTCATCCCTAGCGTAGCCCCATATAACTTCTATAACGCTGATTATGAAGGTGGCTTACAACTTTATAGCAAAGGCGTGTTCATCATGGATAACGCTAAAGATCTGATCCCTGATTACTTCAAATTTGTCAAAGGTTTGATCGACAGCGATGATCTAAACCTAAATATCTCCCGTGAGATCTTGCAACAAGATCGTCAAGTTAAAGCCCTAGCAAAATCTATCGAAAAGAAAGTTAAGAACTATTTAGAAGACATGTTGAAAAACGAACGTGAAGAATATGAAAAACTATTTGAAAACTTTGGTTTAAACATGAAATTTGGCATCTATAAAGATTATGGTCTACACAAAGATATCCTACAAGACCTAATCATCTTTAGATCTAACAAAGAAGGTAAATATGTTACTTTAAAAGAATATGTCGATAGAATGAAAGAAGATCAAAAAGCCATTTATTATGTATGTGGTAAAAATGTTGAAGAAATCCAAAAATTACCACAAATGGAAAAGATCAACGATAAAGATATCGAAGTATTGTATTTCTTAGATGACGTGGATGAATTCATGATCAACATCATGCAAACCTACGCTGATAAACAATTTAAATCTGTTAACAAAGGTGATCTAGATCTAGATAGCGAAGAAGAAAAACAAGCTTTAAATCAAAAACAAGAAGAAAATAAGACCATGCTAGAAGCAATGAAAACTGCTTTAAGCGATAAGGTCAAAGAAGTTAGGATCTCTTCTCGTTTAAAACAAAATCCAATTTGTTTGGTATCAGATGATGGTCTATCTATCGAAATGGAAAAGATCTTATCGCAAGGACCAAATGCCCAACAGATCAAAGCTAATAAGATCCTAGAGATCAACCCTGATCATGATGTATTCCAAACTTTACAAGATATCAACACCAATCATCCAGAACTTTTGAATGATTACGCTAATATCTTATATGATCAAGCTTTATTGATCGAAGGCATGCCTATTGCTGATCCTGTAGCTTACGCTAACAAGATCTGCGAATTAATGATCAAAGCTAACAAAAAATAAGGTGAATCAAAATGATTCACCTTTTTTAATGCGTGCAATAATCATGGTCAAAAGTAATGACCGTAAAGATTCGCTCCTTATGCGCTGTCAATTTATCATCGATCATCTTTTTGATTTGTTCATCTTTGAGCGTACAATCAAATGGTAAGACGATATCAAAGATCAAATTGGTATGTGATGGACCAGTAACGATCCTAAAATCATGTAAGCTTAGTTTTTCATCGATACCTTTGATGATATTGGTGACCATCGTTTTATAATGATTGGTCAATTCATCATCATTATCCACCGGATCCATATGTAAGGTCATCATGATATGCAATTCTTCCTGGATCTTTTTTTCGATCTCATCTACGATATCATGAACTGTAACAAAGCTATCATGGGCGTTGACCTCCACATGGCATGAGCCAATGGCCTTACCTGGTCCATAGTCATGAATGATCAGATCATGGATTCCTATGATATGCTCATTAGCCATGATCAAGGTTTTGATCTTTTCAACCAATTCTTTATCTGCTGGTCTACCTAATAGATCATCCAAGGTTTCTTTGACGATACCATAGCCTGAAAATAAGATAAATATCGAAACAACGATCCCCATTGCTCCATCGATCGGCAAAGCAGTAAAATTACCTAAGACCAAAGCTACGATGGTTGCTAGGGTCGCAATACAGTCGTTCAAACTATCTTGCGAGGTTGCTAGCATGGCAGGATTGTCGATCTTATTTCCTAAATAACGATTAAACATGAACATCCACACCTTAACTAAGATCGTAATTACCATGATGATAAAAACGATGATATTAAAGCTGACCGGTTCAGGATTTATTACTTTAGCTAATGAGCTTTTAAACAGTTCAATTCCTACCATGAAGATAAAAAAGGAAATGACGATCGACACGATATATTCCATTCTACCATGGCCAAAAGGATGATCCTTATCCGCTGGTTTGCTCGCTAAGCGATAACCAAATAAAGTTATTACACAACTGACGCAATCACTTAGATTATTAAAAGCGTCACTGGTGATGGCAATCGAATTACTAATGATACCTAACACAAATTTCACTAAAAACAAGCAAATATTGCTGAAGATACCAACCAAGCTACTTAGCATCCCATAGCACCAACGCACATGATCATCATTAATATTTTCATGATCTTTTACAAATAGATTTATCAATAATTTAGTCATAATACCCCTTCTTCCGATGTACTATTTTAACATATTTTTTCTAAGATAAAACGACTAATTGCCGGAACAAACAATAACTGGATGGTTACCAATAAAACCATATCCCCATTTTGCCCTGACACAAAGGCTAATTTAGCAGCTAATGGCATTAGCACCCAAAGCATCATGAAACCTAAATATAATAAGATGATCACATAAATGATATGCTCCATCTTTAACCGTAAATAATTATCTCCATCTTGATAAATGACCATAAAACTTTCCCAAACCAAGGTATTGGCCATACAAAGAATGATTACCTGCTCAAAAAGACTATTGATGCCACTAGCTAAGATCATCAATAATTGAATACCAAATAATCCTAAGCTACGTCTTATCATCTTAGCATCAACATGCAGATTAAATAAGGCTAAACCTAAGGCCCATGCTACTAAGATCAACACTACCTTACCATAAGCATTGTACATGTAGAAAAAACCAAAAAGCATCAAAAACATTTCAACATAGATCATCTGTAATTTTGTCATTGTTATCACCTCATCAAGTGCTAACATTATAAAAATTATCTGCAAATTATATGTCCTATTTTTTGGACATATGTTAAAATTAAAGCATGAGGATCATAAAATTATTACAAATTTTTCAACAAGAAAGTGATGAAAATCATTGTTTAAATGCAACGATGCTAGCTGATCGCCTTGCCCAGGCCAATATCAGCGTCGATCGCAAGACCTTATACAATGACATCAAAAAATTAAACCATTGTGGCTATACCATCAATTATGACAAAAATAAGAAAGGATATTATCTAGAACGTAACTTATCCATCACGGATATCAAGATCATCATTGATGCTTTAAATGCTCAAAGCTTAG
>JALEMK010000034.1 GCA_022768265.1 Erysipelotrichaceae bacterium | reverse complement strand
TGGCGTGGTTCTATTGCGCTTTGAAGGATAACTTCTGACATGCAAGCCAGGGTTTGTAGCCAAATTTCATTTGCATCATGTTCTACCCAGCCTGGATGAGGAAAAAATTGTTCGATTTCTTTTTGGATGGTCTTAATAGCATTGCCATTTTTGTCGAACAAGATCGCTCTGGTACTAGTTGTACCTTGATCGATAGCTAAGATGTATTCTTGCATAAGGTACCTCATATTATTAATTATTGTCTTTTCTAACTTTAATAATATTGTATCATAATCCATGAAAAATTAGGTGAGTGAAAAAATATTAAAATATTTAAACTTTTTAGCTAAACATTACATCTAATATATGCAAGGAAGGAAGAGATATGAAAAAGAAAAAGATAAAAAGAAAGGTCATATTGATCTTTAGTTTGTTGATATTGATAGCGATAAGTGGTTTTATCTTAAAAGGATTATTAGATCATGAAGTTGTCAGTGCTGATGAAAACAACATCAATCAATCAACTATTGAGGTTGTAACAACTAGTGAGCCAACCATGACACCAATTAGCTTGCCTACCGAACTTCCTCAAGAAGGATATGCCTATGATAAACCAGTTCCTATGTCAAGCAAACAAGATGTAAGTTATTTGGATGATGCCGTTTTCATAGGTGATTCACGAGTAGAAGGATTTATTCAAAATAATAGCTTAGCAAATGTCAAAGCTTTTACGCATAAGGGCTTAAATGTCAACATGGTAATGTTGGAACCAATCATTAATTTAGATGGCAAGATGTTATCTATCATGGATGCTATGCGAAATACTAATTTCTCAAAAGTATATCTAATGATGGGAATCAATGAAATGGGGTGGGTATATAGCGATATATTCTTTCAAAAATATGGTCAAATAATTGATGAAATAAAAACGATCAATCCTGATGCTGATATTTATATCCAATCTATCTTACCAGTTAGTAATGAAGTTTCATCAACACATGAATATATAAATAATGACAAGATCATTGAATTTAATCAGCAATTGCAACAATTAGCTAAAGAAAAACAAGTTTATTATCTGAATATTTATGAAGTTATGGTACAAGAAGATCATAGCCTACCAGCAGATGCTGCGTTTGATGGCATCCATTTGAAAAAAGAATATTGTGAAATCTGGTTGGATTATCTACTATCACATACTGTAGTTAAGGAGGAACAACATGAAGAAGTTATTGATGGTACTAATTAGTTTGTGTTTGTTATGGGGGTGTTCAAGTCAAGAAAGCGTTGTGATCGACTTGGCATCATTAGGTAAGCAAATGCAAGAAGAAATTAAGTTTGACGATGAATTAAATTTGATGAGCACAGATATGATTCCTACGATCTATGGTATCGATAACGCTATCGAAGCATATGCTTACATGGGCTCACAAGCAACGGCTGAAGAAATTGCATTATTCAAGTTTGCAAACGACAAAGATGCTAAAGCAGGGAAAGAAGCCTTAGAAGCTCATCTTGAAAAGCAAAAGCAAGACTATGCTAGTTATATTCCAGAAGAAGTTGTGCGCATTGAAAAAGCAGTATTGCGACAAGAGGGTAATTATGTTTTATTATGTGTTAGCTATGATGAAGGGGTAAATGATATAATAGATAAGAACATTCAAAAGTAGTAAGGGAGATCAGACAAAAGCATGGATTTAAAAGAAAAACTAAGTGATATGCTTAAGGATAATCAAACTAAGTATTATCGCTTAGCTTTAAGTTATACCAAAAAACCAGAAGATGCCATGGATGTATTACAAGAGGCTATCGTCAGAGCTTTTGAAAATTATCATAAGCTCAAAAACGTTGCGTATATGGATACATGGTTTTGTCGTATCTTGATTAATGAAAGCTTAGCTATGTTAAGAAAAAGGCAAAAAGAAGAAATGCTTGAAAATGCTGATATTATAGTTGACCATCGCCAAAAAGACCTTTTGGCTGATATGACCTTAAAAAGTGCATTATATAAATTAGATGATAATTTAAAACATATTGTTATCTTACGATTTTATAATGATATGAAAATTGAAGAAATTGCAGCCATAACAGATACAAATGTTAGTACGGTCAAGTCTCGCTTGTATAAAGCTTTAAAAATATTAAAAAAAGAAATGGAGGATAGTTGCAGTGAGGAAAAATGAGCTAGAAGAATTAGACCAACTGGATCAGTTTTTAACAACGCATTGTTCAAAGGTTGCTGATGAGCCAGTGCCAGAGAATTTGGGTTTTAAAGTTGAAGCAGCAATTGAAAAAGGTAAGCAGCAAACTAGAAAAAGCAAGCGAGCATCATTATTTTTAAAATTTGCAACATTAAGCATAGCATCACTTGTTATGATGCTTAACATTTCTTCTACTTTTGCAAAGACCATGCATGAAATTCCTATAACTGGTGAATTATTTAAATTATTTACCTTCAATGAATTTCACTATGAAGATGATCTTAAATTAGTTGATGTGCGTGTTCCAGAATTTTCTTATGTAGGAAAAAGTGAATTGGAAAAGAAAGTAAATGATGAGATAAGCTATTTTGTTGATCGCGAATTGGAAAGCAGCATGCAAAATGCTAGTGATTATTGTGATGCTGTTATTGCGACTGGTGGAAGTATGGAAGATTGCCATCAAGTTACGATCATCATTGATTATGAAATTCATCATATGGATGAAAATCTTTTGTCATTTAGTATATCAAAATTTGAAGGAGCATTCAGTGCATATGATGTGATAAAGTATTATAACTTGGATATGAATACTGAACGTTACATTACTTTAAAAGACTATCTAGGTGATGATTATGTTGATATCGTCATGGATGAAATCGAAAAAGATATTGCCACATGGAATGATGAACAGAAATTATATCTATTTGAAGAAATTGATATTCGAAGCTTGATAAATGAACAACGTAGTTTCTATATCAACGAGAAGGGAAATCCAGTTGTTGTGTTTGCTAAATATGAAATAGCAGCTGGAGCAGCAGGCCAGATTGAATTTGAAATACCAATTAAATAAAAATGATAGCTAGATGGCTATCATTTTTTAAGGTTTATTTTTTGCATTGATTGAATTATTGCTCCAGATAAGATGACCGTAAGCAAAGAATACATGATCTTATCTAAGGGGATATAAGATAAAGAACAAAGCAAGACTATCAGATCGCTACATAAGTATACTGTTTGTAGCTTAAAGCCAAAGCGTTGTGATAAAGCCATTGCTAAGGCGTCATCACCGCCTGGCGCCCCTCCTGCTCTTACGCTAAGCCCAACACCTATACCAACAAATAAAGCACCAACAATTGCAGAAAGTAATGGCTGATGGATCAATTGAGGCCAAAGGCGAGGAAATTGTTCCAAAATACCATAGCTGAATGAAAAGCCGATAGATGCGACGATAGAGTATAGGATGAATTTTTTTCCTAAATTACGCCAGCCTAACCAATAGCAGAAACTATTAAATATCAATCCTGAAATTGCAGGAGAGATATTTAGCCAATGATCTAACAAGATAGTTGCACCAAGGACACCACCTTCAGTGACATTGGCGAATGAATGGACATTATATAATCCAAAAGCTAATATAAAGCTTCCTAATAAGCAGGCTAAAACTTTATTTAATTGTATTTTTAATAAATATTCTTTCATTTTTTTCATATTATCACGTTTAAACATTTTATATAATTTTATTTAAAAAGTCAAACTTACTAGATAGAAATCCTTGACTAATGAAGGGAAAGAGTCTATAATGAACATTGTTCATATTGGAGGTTTATGGTGAATAAGAAATCGACATCAACTAGTGAAATCATGGATGTGTGCAAGCAATTAGTTGTAGAAAAAGGATTACATGAGCTAAATATGCGAGATGTAGCTGCAAGGTGTAATGTTGCGTTAGGTTCGCTTTACAATTATTATCCAAGCAAAAATGATTTGTTGATAGCCACGATAGGTTCAATATGGCAAGAAATCATGGAAGGGTTTGATCGAGAAGGATCTGATTTTGAAAAAAAAGTTGAAGAACTATATTCTTTAATAAAAAATGGTAGTGATCGATATCCAAACTTTTTTAATCTCCATGCGTTAGGATTGTCAAAAAACAATAAAGACAAAGGTCGTATTGCCATGGATAGATATTTTGGATATATCAAAAATGTTTTGGTTTATAGCTTGCGTAACGATCCAAATATCAACAAAGAGTTTTTTACACAAAGTATGAGCGATGAAATGTTTGTTGAATTTGTTTTTGATAATATCATTAATTTATTACTGCGTAAATTTGATGATTGTACACCTTTGCTATACATCGTTAGAAAGTGTATTTATTGATGATGCTCAGATACTGAGCATTTAAAAAGAAATAAAAATGAACATTGTTCATATAAAGGAGGAACATGAAAGTTAGAAAAAGATGGTTGTTAGCAATAGCAGCCTTAGTGTGGTTTGCGGCAGGCTTTAATATTTTACGTATTGGATTGCAAGAATATCAAGGATTCGTTAGTTTTATCAATATTTTGCTTTCTATTATCGTTTTCTTGTGCTTTTACTTTTTTATCTTTAGTAAGTTAGTTGTCAAACATACAATGAGGATAAAAGGATATTTACAAGATAAACAGTATTTTTGGAATTTTTTTGATCTACCATCATTTATCATAATGGCATTTATGATGAGTGGAGGAATTTGGCTTCGAAGTTCAGGATTGGCAGCTC
>JALEMK010000185.1 GCA_022768265.1 Erysipelotrichaceae bacterium | reverse complement strand
ATTTGTTGCGCTTGGATGATTGAATTTTCTTCGCTGGATGTATATAGCAGACCGATGGTTTTTGCTTGAGGAACGATCATTTCCACTAGATCCATCTGGGTAGCCATATCACAATAATCTGAGCTGCCAGAGATGTTTTTGCCAGGCATATCATTTGATTCGACCAAACCTACATCTAGATAATCGGTGATCGCGCTTCCTAAGATCGGAATCGTTTCGGTTTCCTGCTGTAAAGATTGGGCTGCGGCAGTACCGATAGCTAAGATCAGATCGTTTTCTTCGTTTACTAGTTTTTGGGCCATGGTCGCTAACGCTGATTTATCGTTGTTAGGATTTTCAAAGCTTAGGACCAAATTCTTGCCTTCTTCATAGCCTTTTTCTTTCAAAGCGGCTACGAAACCATCGTAAGTATTATTCAAAGCTTCGTGTTCCATTAATTGTAAAACACCGATATGGACCGCGTCTTCATCAGCGGTTGAAGTTGTTGGGTTAGAACATGCGCTCAATAGCACGACTAACAATGCTGCTAAGATCTTTTTCATTTTTTTACCTCCCCTAAAAGCAAAAAAACAGCTCATCCTAAGGACGAACTGTATCGCGATTACCACCTTATTTTATCAATATATTGCTATATTGAACTCTGTAGCCACCATCATGGCCTAACAAGATAACGTTTGTTAAACGAAGCTCTCTACTATATATGGTTTCAAGAGCCCTACTCAATGAGGAATTCGATATATCTTGCACGATCATTTACACCACCCATGATCTCTCTATGCTGCTTTCGATATATGTACTAGTTCATATCGCTGTATTTTGCTTAATATGCTATTATGATATGCGCAAAAGAAAAAAATGTCAATTATAAATGTAAAAAAATTACAAAAAATAGATAGCGTTTTCTTTTTGACGCTTTATTTGTTATAATGGAAGCTATTGATAGGGGGAAAAGTAATGGTATTAAAGAAGTTTTATTTTGACAAAGCGTTTGCTAAGGTCGTTTTAGCAATTGCGATACCTTTGATGTTGCAACAGTTGATTACCTGTTCGGTCAATTTGATCGATAATTTGATGGTGGGACAATTGGGTGATATAGCGGTTGGAGGCGTAGCGGCAGTGAATCGTTTTTATATCATTGCTACCTATGGGACCAATGGCTTGATCAATGCTGCAGCTATTTTTATTGCTCAATATTATGGCGCTAAAGATCATGTTAAGATGCAACAGACCTTTCGTTTCATGGTAGTAGCAGCCTTAAGCATCGTTTTGTTGTTTTTTGCTATTGGGTGGATCGCTCCTGGGGTCGTCGTGAGCTTTTTTACCAAGGATCCTCAGATCATTGAACTTGGGGCAAGCTATATGCGAGTTGCGGCTTTTTCATTTATTCCGATGGCTTTGACAATGTGTATTGCCTCTAGCATGCGTAGCGTTGGTCAAACTAAATTGCCCCTTATGGCTAGTGCGGTGGCGGTCGTTACTAATACTAGCTTGAATTATTGCTTGATCTTTGGAAACTTTGGTTTTCCGCGTTTAGGGGTTAGTGGGGCGGCGGTAGCAACATTGATTGCTCGTTGCTTAGAACTAGCTTTGATCACGTATTTTTTAAGACATAATGATTTTGCTTTTAAGACTTCGTTAACATCGATGTTGGCGATTCCTCGTGATGTCGCGAAAAAAGTAGTGGCAAAAGGTTTGCCTTTGGCGACCAATGAGATCTTGTGGTCATTGGGGATGGCGACATTATTTAAATTCTATGCAACCAGAGGAACAGATGTCATGAGCGGTTATGCGATCTGTACGACCATCGGCGATATCTTTTTCGTCTTATATGCGGGCATGGCGGCTGCTAGCACGGTGCTGATAAGTCAGCCTTTTGGTGCTAATAAGCTAGAGGAAGGTAAAAGCAATGCTTATAAGTTATTAGGTTTTTGTTTTTGCTTGTCGTTTGTTTTTGCTATCATGATGTTTGCATCGACATTTGTAATTCCGCAATTATATGCCAATGTATCACTAAATGCGAGAGCGGTGGCAACTAATTTTTTGCGAGTGCAAAGCTTGTTGTTTTGGGTGTATATGTTTACGACAGAGTGTTATTTCATCTTGCGCTGTGGTGGGGATACTAAAAATACCCTTATCATGGATAGTTGTTTCATGTGGATGGTTAACATTCCGTTGGTTGGGGCATTTACTTATTTTTCTACGTTTAATTATTTAGGTCTATATCTAGTGGGCCAAGCGACAGATTTGATCAAGCTAGTGTTTGCTTACCATTTGATATCTAAAGAAAGATGGGTGAAGAATCTTACGCACCATGAATAAGATACTATTGCGGTTAGCTAAACGTGCCAAGGGCGATAATTATTTGTTCTTGGATTTTGATGGGGTGATCATCACGGCTAAGCAAGAAATAAAAGAGCATGTTGCGCTTGTTGATCGCTTATGTAAAACGCATGATCTAAAGGTAGTGATTAGTTCGTCGTGGCGTGAATATTTGCCAGAATGCACGAAAGTTTTGCGTGAAGCAGGTTTTGAGGGCGAAATAGCAGGAGCAACTGATTTGTTGGGTGATGATCGTAATAAACAGATCCTAAGGTATCTGCGTAAACATCAGTATCACAAATTTGTGATACTAGATGATCTACTATTGAGGGAACTTGTTGATTTTCAGGTTAAAACGGACTATCGTGTAGGATTTGATGAACAAGCTTATATGCAAGCTTGTGCGATCTTGTTAAAACAAAAATAGCCTTTGTCTAAGGACAAAGGCTATAACTTTATAAAAAATGGTGACCCCCGAGGGATTCGAACCCTCGACCCACTGATTAAGAGTCAGTTGCTCTGCCAGCTGAGCTAGGGGGTCATATTTAAGCTTACCGTAACATTATACACTTTATTTTATTAGCATGCAAGAAATAATTGCGGAATATTTGATAAATAAAAAAATCGCTAATTGCGATTTAATTTTTAAAATGGTGACTCGTACGGGATTCGAACCCGTGAATGACGCCGTGAAAGGGCGCTGTGTTAAGCCGCTTCACCAACGAGCCATAAAAAATGGCGCCTAAAACAGGGCTCGAACCTGTGACCTAACGGTTAACAGCCGTTTGCTCTGCCGACTGAGCTATTTAGGCGTTGCTCAATTATATTACCATAGGCTGGGGTATAATGCAATAGGTTTTTTAAAAAAATTTAAAAATTTTTATTTTTTTTGCAACTAAAAAAACGATAAGAATTAACTTCCTATCGTTTAAGCTTTTTGATCATCTTCAAAAGTTATATGAGCATCTTTTCTAGCAGCAACCAACAATTTAACGATTGCTAGGGTATGATCTAAACGAGCGCGACAACCAGCTAGATCATCATTTTTAATTAGCTCTAATAAATAGGCAATATAGTAATGATGGGTCATGCCTGGTTCTTGGGCGTTGATGGTGATTGGTTCTTGGTTAGGTAAATGCAAGGTGAAAGCTGAAAGCAAGCTAGCAGCATAGTGGCAAGTGATGTAACCTTTTTCCCCTTGGATCATGATGTTGCTTTGAGCATGGGTGTTTTTGCAGGCGTTTAAAGTGGCAAGCAATTGATCATCATAGCTAAATTGTAAGCTGCCTCCAAAATCTACCCCTTCCATGATATTAGCGGTGTAGCTTAAAGCTTTTGGGTAACCAAATAAGCTAGTAACTAGATGCATATTATAAACATTTAGGTCCATCAAGGCGCCACCAGAAAATTTGGTAGTAAAGACATTAGGTTTTTCCCCGCGTAAATAACTATCATATTTTCGAGAATATTGTGACATGTTGCAAGTTACCATGTGAATTGGGGCAATCTTGGTGATGTTTTCTTTTAAAAGCGCTAGATTTGGTAAATAACAGGTCGTGATACCTTCGAATAAAAACAAATGATTTTTTTGGCTAAGCTCGATCAATTGTTGGCATTCTTCAATGGTAGTAGTAAACGGTTTTTCCAAAATGACATGTTTATTGGCTAATAAACATTTTTGTGCTTGCTTAAAATGTAATGAATTAGGTGAAGCTACATAGATGATATCTAGTTCTTCATCCTTTAACATTTCATCTAGATCCGTATAGACCTTAGGGCAATTGAATTTGTCGGCTAACGCTTTGCCCGTAGCATATTGCCGTGAATAGATAGCACCGATCTCTTGGTGACATTTTAACCAGTTTTCTAAAAAAACGGTCGTGATCGAACCGGTGCCGATAGTTCCGATTTTCATGATTTCTTTCTCCTTTTCATTTAGTTTAACATTATTATGGTAATAAAAAAAGCGGATTTGCGGTATAATAAAGAAGTTAAAGGAGCTTGGTTCATGATAAAGGTACGGATCATTAAAATATTATGTACACTGATCTTTGGTGTTTTTATCATGGGGATGGGTTTTGAGATCAGACCATTTGCAAGTGATGGGATCGTGGTAGACGCTAAAAACTATGAACTTAGTTGTCATGATATTGAGGTCGACATCAATGAGTTTCATCAATGGGATTATCAAACGTTGATCAAACAAGCAGGCTGTCAGCTTTTAGCTGATCAAGAAGTCATCAGCACGGCTTATCTATATGTAAATGGTGAAGATATCCAAAAGATCGATCAACCAGGAACTTACGAGTTTACGATCGGCGTGGATGATAAAACAGCGGTTAGGGTCAAAGTAGAATTGTTCAATGAATTAAAGCAAGATAGCCCAGAAGTTTCGCCAGATCAGCAAGAGATAGTTGATCAATTGCCACAAGATATCTTATACCTAAATGGTAAAAGCTATCATATCGATAGTGTGCAAGATCATGAGCTTTTTGGACAGATCATTCGTTTTAGTTCTAACAAGCATGAATATATCGGTTTGAAAGCGTGGGGCATTTATTTTAAAGCTAAGCCCAATTATTTGTTTTTAGCGATGACGGTGATGTCGCTTGTCGCAGTTGCTCTGTATATTTATTTTCAAGCTAATGATCAAAGAGAGTATTGGGGATATCGAGGTGAAAGAAAATGATCGAAGTTATTAATATTTGGGATCTGATGACCTTGGCAATATTGGGTGTTGGGGGCTATGGCTTGATTGCTTGGCGTATCCGTTATCATAAAAGAAATGAGAAAAATGAAGCTATTCGGGGCCTATGGGAACGATAGCTTTTTTATTTTCAAAAAATGTAAAAAACTTTCAGAAAATATTTCGAAAATTAATGAAAAATATATTGAAAAAATAATGAAAATGTTTTATTATTTTCTCATTAGAAATAGGGGAGATAAATATTATGAAATTTTCTAGTTTTTTCAAAGGAGGTTTGGCAGTATTACTAGCAGCTTCCATGGTTGGATGTACTGGTTCTCCAGATACATCTGGCACAACAACTACCACATCAACTGATGGCGCAACAACGATCACCCTAGGATCATTTGGCCCATTAGAAGGTGACTATAGCGTTTATGGTATCGCCGTTAATAATGGAGTAGATATGGCTATCAAAGATTATAATGAAGCTAATGGCGCTAATGTTAAATTTGCTAGCTATGATACCAAAGGTGATGCAACTGAAGCTATCAACGCTTTTAATAAATTAGTCGATGAAGATAAAGTAACAGCTATCGTTGGTGGTACTTTATCAGGTGAAAGTACAGCTGTCGCTACTGCTAGTCAAGCTAGTGGCATTCCAATCATTACACCAAGTGGTACGGCTAAAGATATCACATTAGCTGGACCAAACGTATTTAGAGGTTGCTATACCGACCCATATCAAGCTAAAACGATCGCTAATTTTGCTTATGATGATCTAGGAGCTACAACCGCAGCTATCCTATATAATACATCTGATGATTATTCAAAAGGTCTAATGGAAAACTTCACAGCTACTTTTGAAGAAAAAGGCGGTAAAGTTGTTACGACCGAAGGCTATGCAACTGGCGATGTTGATTTCAATACCCAATTAACTAAGATCGCTGCTGCAGATGCTGATGTCTTATTTGTTCCAAACTATTATAAAGATGATGCTTTGATCGCTAAACAAGCTAAAGCATTAGGTATCGAATCAACGATCATTGGTGGCGATGGTTGGGATGGTGTCTTAGCTGTCGTTGAAAATCCAGCAGATGTTGAAGGAGTAATCTTTGTAAATCACTATAGTCCTGATGATGAAGTAGTTTCTGAATTAACTACAAGATATAAAGAAACATATGGTGTTGATGCCAATGCCTTCTCAGTTTTAGCTTATGATACGACCATGTGTGTATTACAAGCAATTGAAGAAGCTGGTTCTACCGATGCAGCAACAATCATTGAGAAATTATCAGGTATTAGTTTTGACGGTATTTTAGGTCATATGGAATTTGATGAAAATGGCGATCCAATCAAAGATCTAAGCTATATTCAAATCAAAGATGGCCAATATGTTACTTACGGTAAGTAGTAACCATTAGGAGGATTACTAATCCTCCTAATTTTTTTTCAAAGGGGGTAAATTAGATATGTCAGGATTTTCGCAATTCTTGATGCAATTAGTAAACGGTATCAATGCTGGATCGATATATGCACTTATCGCATTAGGGTATACGATGGTTTATGGTATTGCTAAATTAATTAACTTTGCGCATGGTGATATCATCATGGTTGGCGCTTATGTATGTTTGTTTGCTATCAGTACTTTTCAATTACCGGTATGGCTGGCAATCGTTTTATCGATCGTTGTTTGTGCTTTATTAGGGATCGTCGTTGAAAAGGTGGCTTATAAACCATTGCGCAGTGCTTCAAGGATCTCTTTGCTGATCACCGCGATCGGAGTCTCTTATTTATTGCAAAGTTTGTTCCAACTTTTATTTTCAGCTAATCCTAGACCTTTTCCAACCATCATAAAATTACCACCTTTGGTGTTAGGGTCGATTGCGATTTCAGCACCATATTATATTACTTTCATCGTTTCGGTCATCTTGATGACGGTGCTGCATCTATTCGTGCAAAAAACCAAGATTGGGAAAGCTATGCGAGCTGTTAGTGAAGATGCGCAAGCAGCTCAATTGATGGGCATCAATATCGATCGCACGATTTCGATCACTTTTGCATTGGGTTCAGCTTTAGCTGCTGTAGCAGGTATCTTATATTGTTCATCATATCCAATGGTCAATCCATATTTAGGGTCATTGCCAGGGATCAAAGCTTTTATTGCTGCGGTCTTAGGTGGTATCGGCAGCATTCCTGGAGCAGTGCTTGGAGGCTTTATCTTAGGAATCATCGAAGCTTTGACCAAAGCTTATATTTCCTCACAGTTATCTGATGCGATCGTTTTTACGGTCTTGATCATCATGTTGGTATTTAAACCATCAGGTATCTTAGGTAAAAATGTGAAAGAGAAGGTATAGGATATGAAGGTTGCAGAAAAATATAAGAACTTAGGCTTTTGGCCTAAGATGATCATGAACTTTGCCTTGATCTTAGCGGTATTTATCATCATTAGCGTCTTATCTAGTGCAAAGATCATTAGTAATTATTATCAGGGTATCATTTTATCGATTTGTATCAATGTCATTTTAGTTGTTAGTTTAAATATAACTACCGGCTTTTTAGGTCAATTGACCTTAGGGCATGCTGGTTTTATGGCCGTTGGAGCGTATAGTGGCGCTTTTTTAAGCAAGAATTTAATGGGAAGCTTACCTGATCCTTTGATCTTTCTTTTAGCGATCATCGTTGGGGGAATCGTTGCGATGATCTTTGGGGTCATCGTGGGCGTGCCTACCTTACGTTTAAAAGGTGACTATCTAGCGATCATCACTTTGGCATTTGGGGAAGTTATCAAAAATATCTTATTAAATCTAAAGATCGTTGGGGGCGCTAGCGGATATATCGGCATTCCCCGTTATACTAATTTTTTATGGGCTTATTGGCTAGCGATCATTACTGTGGTTTTATCTTATGCTTTGATCAACTCACGTCATGGGCGGGCCATCATTTCAATCAGAGAAGATGAGATCGCTAGTGAATCGATGGGGGTTGATACCAAAAAATACAAGATCTTAGCCTTTATCTTTGCCGCTTTTTTTGCAGGTGTTGCAGGTTGTCTATACGCTCATTACATGGGCATCTTGGAACCAAAGACCTTTAAATTTGATAAATCGATCGAAATATTGGTTATGGTAGTTTTAGGTGGTATGGGCAATATCAAAGGATCGATCATTTCTGCCATCATCCTAACCGTATTACCACAATTATTAGTAAGTGTTAGCGGTTATCGTATGTTGCTTTATGCGTTGGCTTTGATCATCATGATGTTATTTAAATATCATCCAACCTTGGTCAAGTTAACAGCCACTATCAAAAGCAATCTTAAAAAAGTAAGGGGGTAAAAGATGATGAATGTACTAGAAGTGAAAGATCTAGGAATAAATTTTGGTGGACTTCGTGCCGTTGATCATTTTAACCTAACGATCAAAAAAGGGGAATTGTATGGCTTGATCGGACCTAATGGTGCTGGGAAGACCACGGTATTTAATATGTTGACCGGAGTTTATGCTCCAAGCGATGGACAGATCATGTTACAAGGGCAGGTGCTTAACAACTTGTCTTGTCATAAAATTGCTCAATTGGGGGTAGCTCGTACCTTTCAAAATATTCGGTTGTTCAAAGATCTAAGCGTTATTGATAATGTCAAGATCGGCTTGCATGAACAATATAAGTATTCGTTATTGCATTCTTTATTAAAGACCAAAAAGTTTTTTGATATCGAAAAGCAAATTGAAAAAGAAGCCATGGATCTATTGGAAGTTTTTCGTTTACATACTTACGCTCATGTCTTAGCGGCTAATTTGCCTTATGGTAAGCAAAGAGAACTAGAAATCGCTAGAGCCTTAGCAACGCATCCTAAATTATTATTGCTTGATGAACCGGCTGCGGGGATGAATCCGCAAGAAACCGCGGAATTGATGGAAGTTATTCGCAAGGTGCGCAAACGTTTTGATATCAGCATCTTATTGATCGAACATGATATGAAACTGGTCATGGGTATCTGTGAAAAAGTAACGGTGCTAAACTATGGTAGCGTGCTTGTAAGTGGTACGCCGCAAGAGGTAATCAATGATCCACGGGTTATCAAGGCTTATTTGGGGGATTAGTTATGTTAAAGATTCAAGATTTAAAAGTAAGTTATGGCATGATCGAAGCGATCCAAGGGGTCAACTTTGAAATCAATGATAAAGAGATCGTCGCTTTGATCGGCGCAAATGGCGCAGGCAAGACAACGATCATGCATACGATCAGTGGTTTGATCCGTCCGCAAAGTGGCACGATATATTTAAATGATGTCGATATCACAAAGGTTCCTGCCGATAAGATCGTGCAGTTAGGTTTGGCACAGGTTCCTGAGCGCCGTAGGGTCTTTGCGCAACAAACCGTAGAAGAAAATTTAGAATTAGGCGCTTATACGCGAAAAGATAAACAAGAAATTGCTCAAACGATGGCTAAGGTCTTTGAAAGTTTTCCACGACTTAAGGAAAGACGCAAACAATTAGCGGGAACCTTATCTGGGGGTGAACAACAGATGCTAGCGATGGGCAGAGCTTTGATGGCTAAACCAAAGATCTTATTGCTAGATGAACCGAGCATGGGGCTATCACCACTATTGGTAAAAGAAATATTCCATATCATCGAAGAGATCAATCGTAACGGTACGACCGTCTTGTTGGTTGAACAAAATGCTAAGATGGCCTTAGCAATCGCCAATAGGGCATATGTATTAGAAAATGGCAAGATCGTTTTAAGCGGTAGTGGAGAAGAACTTGCCAATAGTGAACAAGTAAAGAAAGCTTATTTAGGAGGATAATTTCATATGTATGTAAAAGATCAAATGAGCACCAATCCTTATTGCATCAGTCCTAAGACTTCAATTTCTAAAGCTTTGGAGATCATGTCAACCAATGATTTTCATCGCTTACCAGTAGTTGATGGTGAATATAATCTTGTTGGCTTGATCACCGCTGGCATGATTTCCGATAAGACCCCTAGTAAAGCAACTTCATTATCGATCTATGAACTAAATTATCTATTGAGCAAAACGAATGTTAATGAAATCATGGAAACGAATGTCAAAACCATTCGTCCCGATGCTTTATTAGAAGAAGCAGCAGTGAAGATGCGGACCTATGATGTTGGTTGTCTTCCAGTAGTCGAAGGCAAAAAGGTTGTTGGGATCATTACCCAAAATGACATTTTCACGGCTTTTGTAGATCTTTTAGGATATAATCGTGAGGGCACGCGCTATGTCATCAATATCAAAGAAGATCACACGGGCATCTTGTCAGATATCGCTAAATGTTTTACTGATCTAGGGATCAATATCACCAATCTTGCGGTATATAATAATCCGCGAGGCATTGAAGTCGTTGTAATTGCAACGGGAGATAATAGCAATCGTGCAAAAGAACATTTAATCGAACGTGGTTATAATGTAACAGATGTATTGGAAAGAGGTTGATAATTCAACCTCTTTTTAGGTATAATTAAAAAATGGAGGATATTATATGAATTGGCAATATTTTATATTAGGCACCATCGGTTGCTTTATCATATACTTTGTTTACGGTTATTTTAGCAAAAGACATTATTTTCAGTTGTTATCATTGTTTTATCGCGAGAATAAAGTAGATGAATTCTTAGATAAGCTAAATAGCTTCCCAAGCAAGATCTTTTTTACTTATAAGATCAGACAATTGATGCGCATCGATGCTTATTTGGCTAAAAAAGATTATGAAGCGCTAAATGAAATTTTTGATTATCTAAATAGGGTCGGTTTACGTTTAGGAGACCGTTATACCGTATTACAAAAAGAAGTCATTGCTTATGCTGATAATGGGCAAAATGAAGCAGCCATCAAGGCATTGAAACAAATGGAAGAAATGCTGCCAAAGTTTAAAAAAGATGTTGAACATTATCGTTCAATGTATGATGAAAGCAAATACATCGTAGCTATCAAGGTTGAAAAAGATGGTCAGTATGCTGAAGATCTAGTTAAGATCGCGCGTGAAGCGAAGATGGAAGTAGTTAAAGGAATGTATTTCTTTAAAGCTAGCCAATCTTATTATTTGCGTGGGGATATGAAGATGTGCAAAAATCGTCTGCAAGATGCTTACGATAATCTAAAAGATACAACATACGGTGCCCAAATCAAAAAGATCATGGATGAAAATGATCTAGCAAAGATCATGGATATCGCAATTTAAGTCATCTTAGGATGGCTTTTTTTAGTAGATCAACTTTTTAAAATCATCGTTATGCATATTTTCAGATGATAGTTTTTTGAAGTTTGCGGTCTTCTCGATCTCACTTACGGACATAGCTAAGTTATCATAATATATTTTATCGTGTTGATGATAAAATAGCTTTTTGGCTAGGGGTTGATTTCTTAATATTGTTTGCAAGCGGGGATGATTATCTAAAACAAAATATAGTTGTGGAGGCATAAAATTAGGAATCGCTTTTCGAATAGCTGAAAGGGTTAGGGGATTTTCAAATAATGTCAATGATTTTATCGGGATGGCATGGATATCTTGGTTTAAAATATATTTTTCAACACGATTTAAGGTTTCAGGATAATTTAAGTAATCATCTTTGGTTAAATCTAAACGAATTGGTCTACCTAGCTCCATGATTCCGATGACTTGTCTAGATTTACCACTTAAATATAAATAGGCTTTTGTTTCTTCATCACAAAATCTTTTTCTATATTCATATTTTTTGATGCCGAATAACAATGGTTTAAAGTGTGCTGGTCGAAAACTTAAAAGTATTTCTTTCATGATTTTTCCTTTCATATTAATAGCGATGAAAATAGCTCATGCTAAATAGTTGATCTTTTGTTTCTAATTTTATCATAGCTTCAAAATAAAAAACGCATTGGTTGGCATTTCCAATGCGTTTTTGCTTCGTATTTTTATTTAAGGTTTGCTGCAGCGTTTTGACCAGCTACTTTACCAAATACTACTGATTGAGCATAACCGCCAGATTGTGCAGTTACTTCACCAGCAGCGTATAGCCCTGGAACAACACTACCATCTTCATATAATACTTCAGCTTTTTCGTTAGCTACGACCCCACCTTTGGTCATGTGGTTAGCAGCTTCAACTTGTACACCATAATATGGACCTTCAGCGTCTAGTGGACGGCTAGGTACTTCTTCAAGGATGGCATTTTCACTTTGAGCTTGGGCATCAGCATTGTATTGTTCAACACTTGCTTTTAAGCCTTCAGGATCGATACCTAAAGCAGTTGCTAGTTCTTCAACTGTTTCACCTTGTGAATAGTAACCTAGACCAACATGTTTTCTGATACGATAGAATGAATCATAACCGGTTTTATCAGTAATATAGAAAGCAGCACCATCAGTTTGTTCTTGGATCATGGTTCCACGATCTAGACCAGAGATGTTATCATTTAATAATGCTCCTTCTTTATTTACCAATAGGTTCATATCAGCACCACCAGTTAGGTCACGGCGAGGAACGATGATATTTGAGAAAACGCTCATTTTGCCCATGTTAGCCATCATGAAGCCATTTTCTTCGAATACTTTAACAAAATCACCAGTAGCTCCCATTTGGTTAGAAGTGTTTAAAGCTTCATGACCTGGAGCATATTCTGCTAATAATTCTTTATTGGCACAGAAACCACCAGTTGCAACGATGATGGCATCCGCATTGATCGTATAGCTTTCGTTATCATTATTGGTAACAGTTACGCCAGTGCAAGTTCCATCATTCATAACTAGATCGTTACCTTTAGTTCCAGTACGGATCTCAACGCCTAGTTCTAAAGCCGTTTTTTCTAAACCAGCTTGGATAACTTCACCAGCATATTGGTCAGCTTCGGCTAAGTGGCTAGTTCCTGTATAACTGTAATTTAATTCAACACCCATGTTGCGTAACCATGCATCTAATTCGTTTGCTTCATTTGCCCAAACATCGATTCTTTCAGGAGTTTCCCCTGATTCTGCTTTGTCAGCTTTGAAGTTTTCTACTTGGTTAACCGTGTATTTTTCATTACCTGCAGCTTTTTGCGCTTCAGAGTTGATCAAATCGAAGAAGTTCATGTCGAATTTACCGTTACCACTTAAGATATCTAATTTTTCGATAACGATGACATTAGCATCTGGATTTGTTTGTTTAGCACTGATGGCAGCTGCTAAGCCAGATGGACCGCCACCAACAACCACGATATCACATTCCACAGCTTCGATTTCACTTGGTGCTTTTTCTTCACCAGCTGTAGCCATCGTGATTTCTGGTGCTTCTAGCCCAGCTTGGCTCATTGCATCAGCAACAGCTGCTTTAACAGCGTAAGATGAGAAAGTGGCCCCAGTAACACTGTCAACCACAGGGCTGTTAGCGTTGACGATCCTTTCCGCAATTACTGGGAAAGCACGGTCGATAACGACATTTGTTTCATGGTTTTCACCTAATTCAACATTGGTGATATTTCCTTCATTAATAGTAACTTTGACTTTTAGTTCGCCACCATAACCATTAGCCACTGCTTCGTAAACGCCTTCTTGTGTGCTTGCGCTAGAAGCAGCAGGTGTTGTGTTTGGTTGTGAACTAGTTGAGCATGCGGCTAGGCTAAGGCATAAGGCACTAGCTAGACTTGCTTTTACAACTTTATTCATATTTTCCTCCCGTTAAAATATATGTGATGTAAGCTTACACTCAGCATTTTAACGACTTGTTAAAAAATTGTCAATGTATTTAAACTGCACGATTATTCGTGCAGTTTTGTAACAAACGCTTATAGCTAACATCGATAGCGATAGCGCCTAGTGGTGCGGTTATCAAAATACCTAAGACAGCAATAGATAGGGCTAATTGACCACAGGCTAAGCCAGCTGCTAAAGGTACAGAACCAATAGCGGCTTGAACGGTAGCTTTAGGTAGATAAGCTAAGACACAAAATAGCCGTTCTTGTTTGTTCAAAGGGGTCTTGATCATGCATAATGCCACACCTATCGCTCTAAAGATCAAGGCAAGCAAGATGACAAGCACCGCACTAAAGCCTGCGCTTAAGGTATAACGAATATCTACGGCTGCACCAACCAGGACAAATAATAATACTTCGGCTGCAAGCCATAATTTACCAAATTTCGCTGATAGTCCTTGACTAACTTCATTGACCATTTTGACCTTGATGGTTGCGGCCATGGCAACGATGGCCAATAGACCTGACATGGTAATGATATCTTCAAGAGCTAATAATGCAAATGATAAAGCTAAGATGATGATGACCTTAAAACTATTGGCAATCGTGTGTCCATGTTGATGTTGCTGTTCAAAGAAAAAGCTGCTAGCAAGACCTACCACGATACCAATCAAGATCCCGAAGATGATCGAAACAGGAATATCTAGAAAACTAGCTAGATTAACGCCTTGTCCTTGATTCATGCTTAAAAAAGAGGAAAATAAGACGATGACGAAAATATCATCACAAGAAGCACCTGACATGATCATTTGTGGGATGCTTTTATTGGTGCCATAACCTTCATCCATTAATTTGACCATCCGTGGGATCACAACAGCTGGGGATACAGCGGCTAAGATAGCGCCGATCAAGGCAGCTTCTAAGATAGAGATATCTAATAATAGGGGCGCGATCAAGATATAACCAATGATCTCAAAGGTAGCAGGGACAAAGGACATCATCAAGGCTGGACGACCGACCTTTTTAAGATCGTTCAGATCTAAAGATAAACCAGCTTTCAACAAAATGATGATCAA
The DNA here is from genome assembly GCA_022768265.1 of Erysipelotrichaceae bacterium. Lineage (GTDB taxonomy): Bacteria > Bacillota_I > Bacilli_A > Erysipelotrichales > Erysipelotrichaceae > JALEVB01. The sequence goes on along the minus strand of JALEMK010000185.1, from coordinate 5,192 downwards.
GGCCATTTCTCGCAAGTCGCTAGATATAGCTAAGATCGAATCATCTAATAAATGGAAGGCATAAGGCCCTAAAAGGATCCCAGCAAATAACATGCCGATGATTCGTGGGAGTTTTAATTTTTCACAAATTGCGGCCATACCTAAGCCGATGATGAAAATATACGCTAATGATGTTAACATGATTACCTCCTTGATAAACAAAAAAGCTGATGATCCACAACAAAAAATGTTGTAGAAGTCATCAGCTGTGTTAGCGGTTTTGGTATTAACCAAGGGAGAACTTCATTCCCGTGTATGATTATAGCGCACAAAAGATCATTAGTCCATATTTTTCTTATAAACCAAACGGCGCCAAAGCAAAGGGCTATTTAACAAGTATTCTTCATTTAAGAATTTTAGATATGATCCAGGAGTAACGATACCAGATAAATTGATCAAATTAAGATCAGGAGTACGTACCAAGTAGTCAGATAGCAAAACGCAGTTGGTACTTAAGACAAAGTAAGTCTTAAACTTACCTTTGGTAAATTTATACATCATGGCTCCAGTAGCTTTATATACCCGAGATGGATAGTCGTTGATCGTGCTAACATCTTGTTTTTGCTCTAAGGCCAGCTTGGCATCACATGACCAGGGAATGCTGCGCAAGCATAATTCATCGATCCGCTCTTGGATGATCTTTTTTTCCGCATCAGTTAACGTAAAGGCATAACTGATGATCATCTTATTATCATCCATGGCTTGCTTGATGAACTTGTCGCGATGAGCAATGATCAAGACCCCATCACCAAAAGTACCACCTAAATGGCGATGATGCGCATCGTGACAGCCATAAGAATAGATCAAACCATTGAAGGAGATATCAACATGCCCAAAAGATTCGGGACCATCGCTTTTCAAGTAGATCAAAACTTCTAGATCAGCCGGTTTATCTAAAGCTGGTTGATTAGAAAATTGTAAGTTTTTTGAAGCGTAGAATTTTTTAGCGGAAAAATAAAAGCTTTGGGGGATCAAGGCATCGATAAAGATCGGCAAGGATACGCTGGTATGTTTTTTATAAAGCTTTTTAGCTGGGGTAGGTAGATGAGCACTTAGTTTATTAATGGTATCAAAGATCCCAAATAAGACCAAATAGCCTCCGATCAATAAAGATACTAGCCATGTCTTATTGCTCGGTTGTAAAACCAATGATAAACCGATGATCGTATGAAAGATGGCTTTTAAGCTGTAATTTAGCGTGCCATGGGTCATGTCGATCTTGCAGCGATAGGCATCGATGACATTGACGATCGCTTTGATGATCAACCAGCTGCCCATGATCATATTGATCAGTTGGATGATACGTTCAAAATGATAGATCGCATTGCTTAAAAAGAAGATATCAGCACCCAATAATAAGATATTTTGAATATCATAGCGTTTTTTGGTGATGATATTGAGCAATTGATTTAAGCTCAAGGATAACGCAAATAGGATGAAGCCGATCTTGATCAAATAATATACCGATTCATGGCGCAATAAAAACAAACATCCTAAGATGATGGCGATGATGCTGGTAGTTATGCTAGTATAGTTTTCAAATATGTTTTTTTTCATGTCTTAATCTTAGCATTATTTTGCGAATAATAAAAGAAATAGTGAGATATGCGATGATGCCTAAAGCAAAACGGGTAAAATGGAAGCTAAATGGGCTAACGATATGCCCTAAGGTGTCAAAAGTTGCATCCTTATCCTTAACAAAGACATCGTAACGTTGATGATCTTCTGGCCAATAACAAGCACCACATAGGTCTAGGACGATACCTTTGACTTTTTGTTGATCAATGATCAGATCGATCTGGTCATAATAATGATATTGATCATAATCAGCTGGTAAGCTAAATTCTTCTTGGGTATCGGTAGCTTGATAATTAGCAGTAGCTAAGACCACCATATCATCATAAAGGTACATACCTTGCGCATTAAGACTAAAATCTTCAACGCATAAACCACTTGCGGTGCAGGTTGAAGAACCATAAGCATCGTTAGGGTGATAAGAAGTGAAACGAACAGCCTTCAAGCTTGGAAAGTGCGTGCAAAAGATCATCCATAGGATGACGATAAGTAATTTTAAGATCTTCATAGCATTATTTTATCATGATGATCCCCTTTGGGATAGGGTGTTATTTGCTTGAGCGATCGGCTTGATTTATTGTAAAATATCATAGAGGTATTACTATGATCATACTATGTTCACCAACCAAAACCATGCGTAAAACTAGCCAACCAGGTATTAGTCAACCTTTGTTTCCAGCTATGGTAAGCCACTTGCAGCATTTGATGGTCGATGCAGGGGTTGAACTGATCCAAAAAAGCTTGAAGATCAATGATAAATTAGCTAAGGAATGCTATGAAAATTTTGTAGAATTTAAAGCCGACCGTTTGGCCTTAGAAGCTTTTAACGGCTTGCAGTTTAAACAGTTAGCCCTAGAAAGCTTAAATGATGCGCAAAGAAATTATGCTTATGAGCATGTGCATATCTTAAGTGGCTTATATGGGATCTTAAGAGCTAGTGATAATATCGCTCCATATCGGTTAGATTATGAAAATGTCATTGCCAAACAGAAGATCATCGATTTCCATCGGGAAAATGTCAATGCTTACCTGCAAGCAAAAGATCAGGTTATCATCGATCTATGTTCACAAGAATATAGTCAGATCCTTGAGGTTGAGCACATCAGGATCGATTTTTTAGAAGCTAATTTAAAAAGCAAGGCTACCAACAGCAAGATTCAAAGAGGAAAGATGTTACGCTATTGTATCGAAAAGATGATCATGGATCCTAATGAATTACAAAACTACCAAGAAGATGATTATCATTATCGTCAAGATATATCAACGAAAGATCACTGGATCTTTGTCAAAGGAGGAAAAAATGATGAAAGTAAATGAAAAAGCGCTAGATTTTGCCTTAAATGATGCCAAGGGAAATGTTGTTAGATTAAGTGATTTTTTAGGTAAGAAGGTCGTATTGTATTTTTACCCAAAAGATAATACTCCAGGATGTACCAAGCAAGCTTGTGCTTTTAAAGCCAATTTTGCTTATTTCCAACAACACGATATCGTATTGATCGGTATCAGCAAAGATAGTGCTCGCTCACATACTAACTTTGCCACAAAATATGAACTGCCATTTATCTTATTGAGCGATCCTGATAATGAGGTAGCTAATAGCTATGGCATCGTGAAAGAGAAAAAATTATATGGAAAAAGCTTCATGGGCGTAGTACGTAGCACCTTCATCATCAATGAAGAAGGATATGTGGAAAAAATCATGGAAAAAGTAAAACCAGATACTAATCCAGCAGAAGTAATTGCTTATTTGGAGGGAAAAAATGCTGGTTAAATATGATGAAGGTTTGTTGCAAATAAGCAATGCCATAAGACAGTATTATGGTTTAGAAATTTATCATCAAGCAGATAAAGCAGTATATCAATGGTTAGATGAGCATCAATTCAAAACTTTGATCGTTTTGATGATCGATGGGATGGGGGCAAGAAATCTCAAACAGCATTTAAGCAAAGATCATTTCTTGTTAAAGCATATGCATAAAGAAGTGCCAACGGTCTTCCCACCAACGACCACAGCGGCCACAACAGCTTTTTTAACGGGGAAAAGTCCCAAAGAAACTGCCTGGCTTGGATGGAGCCAATATTTTAAAGAAGTAGATGATACGGTCGTCTTATTTCGTAATGAAAGTTTATATGATCGAACAAAATATCCTAATTTAAGTTATCATACTTTGCCGATCACCCCGATATTTTCCCAATTGTCAGCCAATGGTATCACTGTTAAAACGATCAATCCTAGCTGGGATGTGGATGGTACGGATGATCTAGCAGAATTTATCGATAAGATCTTACAAGCTGCAAGCACCAAAACAGGATTTATCTATGGTTATTTTGATCAATTGGATGCCATGATGCATAAATATGGGCCTAGCAGCGAAAAAGTAGCCAAAATGTTGGAACTGATCGATCAAAAATTAGCGTATCTAGCTCAGAAGTTAGATAAGGATTGTGGGTTGTTGATCGTTGCGGATCATGGACAGGTCGATGTACAAGCTAAATGTATCGATGATTATCCCGATATCTTGGCATGTCTTAAGCGTAAGCCATCTTTAGAAGCGCGCTGTATCAGCTTTGATGTTAAAGATGATCAACATGCAAATTTTGAAAAAGCTTTTCGTAAACATTTCAATGAAGACTTTGCTTTACTAAGTCATGAAGAAGCTATAAGGATGAATTTATTTGGCATCAATGAAGCTCATGAGCGCTTTGCAGATTTTGTGGGTGATTATGTTGCGATCGGTTGCACGGATGTATCTTTATTTCCATATAAACGCAACGATAAAGGTGATCATGCTGGCTCAAAAGAAAAAGAAATAATGATACCGCTTATCACGGTACCTAAGATGGAGCATAAAAAATGATAGAAGAATATGTAGATTGTTTAAAAAATGATGGGGTGTTAGCGTATCCAACCGATACGGTCTATGGACTATGTGTCCGCTTTGATCATCAAGCGGCATGCGAGCATTTGCGTAATGTCAAGCACCGTCCTTTGGAAAAATCTTTTCCGATCATGGTTAGTGATGTTGCGCAATTAAAGCTGATCGCAGAAGTTAACGAAGATGATCTAAAGCTAGTAGCACGCTATATGCCAGGACCAATCACGTTGATCTTAAAGAAAAAAAGGATCATTGAACCATGGATGAATGATGGAAAAGAAACGATCGCCGTGAGGATGGCTTGTGATGAAACGCTGAAGGCTATCATCGATGAATTACAAGTACCGATCTTTATGACCAGTGCCAATAAAAGTGGCGAACCAGTCTTACAAGATGCGCAAAGCATTGCTGCGCAACTAGCCGTAGATAAGATCTATGTAGGAAAACCAAAAGGTGAAAAAGCGAGCACCATCGTGGATTGTGTCAATGGCTATAAAGTAGTAAGAGAGGGAGTAATTACCCAAAAGATGATCGATGAAACCATAGGAGGATAAAGTTTATGCAAGATAAACAAATCGCAGCTTTGATCAAAGCTGAATTACAACGTCAAGAAAATAATATTGAATTGATTGCTTCTGAAAACTTTGTTTCTAAAGATATCCTCGAAGCCTGTGGCAGTATCTTAACTAATAAATATGCGGA
>JALEMK010000181.1 GCA_022768265.1 Erysipelotrichaceae bacterium | reverse complement strand
GTGCTGTATTATATTACCAGTTTTCATCCCTTATGTCAACTACTTTTTTTATCTTTTTTTCATCGACCTTTTTCTTCACTGCTTTATTTTTACAGCCCATTTATCTTATATCATTTATCTTTCTTTTGCAAGTTATTTTTTGCCTGTATTCGCTTACATTGCAAGTTATTTATTTCACATGATTTGGCATTTAAAAACCCTATGAAACTTAGCTATTTTCATAGGGTCTTACCTTAAAAGACAAAGGATATGAAGATAATCGTTAAAATTATTCCAGTAGCAGTGAACCAAATTTTATCACTATTTGAAAGTTTATTTTTAACTTTATCAAAATAGTAATAATTTTTTTCAGCTTGTTGGTCATTAAAATCTACATCTTGTTTGCAAATATAGCGGTCAACGACTTCTAGTAACACCATTATTTTCGCTCCTTAGATCTTTTGCCTCTTCTTCTATATTATAACATAATTACTAATTTATAGCTTTTATACTATTACAATAAATAGATGTTTTGCTTGATACATTCATCGATAACTTCTTGCGGCCATAACGAAGCTTGCACTTCACCAACATGAGCTTTATGCAGCATGATCAAACACAATCTAGATTGACCAATCCCTCCACCCATCGTCAAAGGCAGTTCATTTTTCAACAGCGCTTGATGGAATGGTAGTTTTTTACGATCTTCGCAACCTGCAATGATCAATTGTCGTTCTAACGAGAAACTATCGACCCTGATGCCCATGCTGCTAATTTCGATCGCACTATTGAATAGATCATACCAGATCAATAAATCACCATTTAGTTCCCAATCATCATAGTCTGGACTACGACCATCATGTGGCTTTCCGTTGGCTAGCGGTTTCCCGATCTGCATCAAGAAAACGGTTTTATGTTCTTGAGCGATCTTATTTTCTCTTTCTTTAGGCGTAAGATCAGGATATAGATATTCTAACTCTTGCGTCGTGATAAAAAATGGCGTTTCTTTGATCAGTGGCTTGATATGAGGATAAGCCTTATATACTTCTTGCTCGGTTGCAACGATGGCCTTCATGATCCTTTCGACCGTTCCCTTTAAAAACTCGATATTACGATCTTCTTTATATATTACTTTTTCCCAGTCCCATTGATCGACATAGCATGAATGTAAATTATCCAGATCCTCATCTCTTCTGATCGCATTCATATCGGTATATAAGCCTTTAAACCTCTTTAAACCATAGCGTTTTAAGGCCATACGCTTCCATTTAGCTAATGATTGTACTACTTCAACCTCTTCATCATCAATCCCCTTGATATCGAAGCTAACTGGTCTTTCTACCCCATTTAGATTATCATTCAAACCACTGCTTTTAGTAACAAATAGGGGTGCTGATACCCTAGTTAAGTTCAAATGCTTCGCAAGTTCTTGTTCAAACGTATCTTTAACCAACTTGATAGCTTTTTGCGTTTCTAAGATATCTAAGCTAGATTCATAATTTTCAATGCGCAATCTCATAGTTATATCCTCTTTTTTCTTAATATGTTAGCGCACATGAATATAACAAGCAAGAAAAAAATCACTATTACTAGTGATCTTAATGACATTTAGAACAATTGTGGCAGCCGCTTTGACAACAACTGCGACCTTGTTTTTTATCTTTAACCATTTTTCTTACTGCGGCATATACCGTAATCACAATAATAACTGTTACAATAGCTGTTGACATCTCTTATCTCCTTTATTGGGTTAGTTATATCTAACTATCTATATTTTATGCTGCTGTTGTTTAATTGTCAAGTCATCTAACTTCATATGTCTTATAAAATATGCTACACTATAATGGGTGATAAAATATGGTATTGCATGAATCAATGGAAATGTATCTAGAAACAATTTTGATCTTAAGCAAAGAATTAGACAATGTTCGAGCAATTGATATCGTCAAAAAAATGGATTTTTCAAAACCAACCGTATCAATTGCATTAAAAAAATTAAAAGAAGGTAATTATGTAGATATCGATAATAATAATTACGTTCATTTAACTGCTGAAGGATTAAAAATTGCTGAAAGCATCTTAGATAAACATGAAGTATTGACTTCATTCTTGATGAAGATTGGGGTTAGTGCCGAAAACGCGGCAAAAGATGCTTGCAAAATTGAACACGATATATCCGAAGAAACTTTCATGTGCATTAAACGATATTTAAATGATTGATCAAGATCTATTCATAATTAGATCTTGATTTTTTTTTGCAAAAAAGGTGAACTTCAACAGTTCACCTTTAATAATTTATTTGCTTATTCAACAGTAACTTTGATACCAGGACCCATAGTAGTTGAAATAGTTACGCTCTTCATGTAAACACCTTTTACAGCAGCTGGTCTAGCTTTAGCAATTACATCATATAGAGCTTTGAAGTTTTCAGCTAATTGATCTTCAGTAAATGAGCATTTACCGATCAATACGTTGATATTTCCTTCTTTATCTACACGGTATTCAACTTTACCTTTTTTGATTTCATTAACAGCGTTAGCTACGTTCATAGTAACTGTACCTGTTTTAGGGTTTGGCATTAAGCCTTTAGGACCTAAGATCTTACCTAATTTACCTAATTCAGCCATCATATCAGGAGTAGCTACGATAATATCGAAATCGAACCAACCTTTTTTGATGTCTTCAAGGATTTCTTTTCCACCAACGATGTCTGCACCAGCATCTTTAGCTTCTTGTTCTTTAGCACCTTGAGTGATAACTAAAACTTTTTGAGTTTTACCTGTACCATTAGGTAATACCATCGCACCACGGATAGCTTGATCAGCGTGACGAGGGTCTACATTTAAATTAAAACTAACTTCCACAGAAGCATCGAATTTAGCATAGTTTGTTTTCTTAGCTAATTCACAAGCTTCTTTATAGCTATATGTTCTGTCTTCAACTAATTTGCAAGCTTCAATATATTTTTTTCCGGCCATGTAACTATTCCTCCATTCCTTCTACAACGATACCCATATTACGAGCAGTACCCGCAATAATTCTCATTGCGCCTTCAACAGAGTTCGCATTTAAATCTGGCATTTTGTATTCAGCGATTTCTCTTAATTGATCAACGCTGATCTTACCAGCTTTAACAGCTTTAGGCGAACCACTTGCCTTAGCGATGCCTGCAGCTTTTTTCAATAATGTAGCAGCAGGGGTAGTTTTTAATACGAAATCAAATGACTTGTCTTCGTAAGCAGTAATGATAACTGGAACGATATCACCTTTACGGTCTTTCGTTGCATCATTAAATGCGTTACAGAATTGAGGCATGTTGATACCAGCTGATGCTAATGCTGGACCTGGTTTTGCTCCGCCAGCAGGGAATTGTAGTTTACAAACTTTTGCAACTTTCTTACTCATCTGACATTCCTCCTATTTTTTCTATTTGTCAAATGCAGTGGTATTACGGACTAGTTGCAGTCCTTCCACGCAAAATATGCACAATCGTGCCTTATAATATTACGCGCATATCAGTTGTTTGTCAATGGCTTTTTTGTTATTATCTAGCTATAGAAAGAGGTATAGATATGGATTTAAAAAATATCATGCAATTTAATAATTTTGTTGTCGCTGGTAATACTTTGTTGGAAGAAAAATATGCTTATAAGATCAAGCATGCTTTATTAGAACATGGCTATAATGTAGCCTGTATCGATAAGGAATATCAAGATCTTAGCGAAATACCTTTTGCGATCGAAATCTTAGATCTATGCATCCACCCTGCTAAGGGTCTAAAGATCTTGCAAGATAATACTCGTGATATCCAAGCGGTCGTAATACAGCCTGGCGCTGAAAGCCCAGAGATCATCGACTTCTTAACAAAACATAACATTCCATTTATTGAAGGATGCTTATTGGTTGGTTTAAGCTTATATCCTAAAAATTAAGGGTGATGGCTCGTAAGATAAACAAGGCAATGATCATGCCCATGATGATATTTTCATAATGGTTGAAATATATCGTACCTTGGCGGATATAGCGCACATTGGCGATCACATATAGATAAAGCAAGGCTGGTATGCTTAGTACAAAAGCCCAATGATAACTAAAGGCTAGCGCTAGATCAGCCTGGGATAATGCTACGATGGCATGCGTCATCCCACATCCTGGACAATAAAAGCCCCATAATGTACGAAACAGGCATGGTATCCCCATGCCTGTTTTATTTAACCAAATTAAGTATATGCCTGCACCGAGTGCTAATAACAAATTAAACTTAATTACTTTTTTCATTCTACCTCAAATTGGTTAAGTTCATTTTGGATGATTGCATAAGCCACAAGTCCCAACCCAAAGATCCCAAGGATCAAACTAATAATTGCTAGACCATTATTACCATATCCATTGGTTGCTTTTTGTTGATCGATCTTACTGCCGGTGACATAAAGCCAATATAAACCATAGATCCCGCAAGTAATGATCGATAATAAGACGACCACGCCCCCACTAAATCCTTTTCTATCACCAATCAATTCATTCGTATCGTTTGCAATCTGAGCTTGCCAATAGAAAGCAAATAGCCCGCAAGTGATCAAAGACAAGACGATATATAAAGGTATACTTCGTTTAGGCATCTTATTCTTCGATCTTTTCTAGGTCGTTATAGCTAATATCTGTTGGTGTTTCACGACCAAACAACATCGTTAATACTGAAGCAATCTGTGTTTGATCATTCATAGCGGAAATTCTTCCTTCCATACCACTGAATGGTCCAGTAAGGATCTTTACAGCATCGCCAACATTGAAATCAACATTGACCTTAGCTTCTCCTTGTCCTAATCTTCTTAAGATTGCATCGATCTCGTCTTGTGAAACCGGGAATGGTTTAGCACCACCACCACTTGATCCAATAAATCCAGTAACACCTGGAGTATTACGTACAACATACCAAGCATCATCTGTCATGATCATTTCTACGAACAAATATCCTGGGAAAAGATTATGCATCTTTTCAACTTGTTTACCATTTTTGATTTCGATCTCTACTTCTTCCGCAACCACGATCCTAAATAAACAATCTTGGATACCCATGGTTTCCATACGTTTTTCTAAATTGTCTTTAACGCGATTTTCATGGCCGGCGTAAGTATTTACCACGAACCATTCTCTTTGATTTTCATTATATTTTTCACTCATTTAACTTTATGCTCCTATACCGATCAATCTTAAGAATAATGTAACTATAAATTCAAAAATTACAAAACATACCATGAAGAAGCCCATAAAGATCAAAGCTTCTACTGTTGAATAAGTTAAATCAGCTACCTTAGGCCAGCGAACACGTTTAGCTTCTTTGCTGATACCACTAATACTAAACCACTTTAACATCGTGTCTTCCCTCCTATTTCGTTTCTTTATGCAAGGTGTGACGACCACACTTTTTACAAAACTTCATTAATTCCAAGCGTTCATTTGACGCGCGTTTATTTCTTTTTGTTGCATAATTGCGCGAAAGACATTCAGTACAAGTTAAAATTACCTTATCTTCTTTTGCCATAATTAAAACAACTCCTTTTTTTACCACATAACAATATCACAAATCATTTGTGATAGTCAATTTAATCATCACGAAAAGCGGCTTTTAAACGCTTTTTAACTTTCTGGATATGATTATCATAGCTTTTTTTGCTCATATGCAAAGCTTTAGCAGCCTTTTCATATTTTTCACCTTTCAAATAATAAATAAGTACTTTACGATCAAGTTGATCCATTTCTTTATAATAATGTTGAAATCTTTCCATAACTGAAAGATGATCATAAGCATCCTTAGGATCATTTAAAGCGCGGGGCGAACTGATGATCTCATAATGATAATGTTCATTATTTTCACCCACATAAGCATCTAGATTTAAGCCATAATGATTAGCTTTGATCCGATTGCTATGATAATAACGATATAAGCACTTGCCTTTATTCAATAAGCATACCTTGATAAAACTAGTAAAGGTGCTGCCTAGATCATCACGATAGTTGTCAACACCTTCATATATGCTTAACATCAGTTCCTGATATAGATCATCCAAATACATTTTTAATGCTGGTGAGCGATCGATCAAGGTCTTGATACACGCTTTGATCAACGGATCAAAACTTGTTAATAACTGATTTAAGGCCCATTCATCTTTTTGATGCACATAATATATCAATTCATATGCATTTATCACAAAAACTTCCCCCTTTATAGCGGAAAGCGTTTGTTGTAAATTTCATATAATAATACTGCCGTTGCGCATGACGCATTCAAGCTAGTGATCTTTCCGACCATTGGTAATTTGACGATATGATCACAGCTTTCTTTCACTAAGCGTGACATTCCTTTACCTTCATTACCAATAACTAATACCACGTTTTCTTGGTAATCATTTTGGCGGTAATCGACTGCTTTTTCAAAACCGGTACCATATACCCAATAGCCTTTGGTTTTTAGATATTCCAAGGTCTTGGTTAAGTTGGTAACGCTCGCTACTTTTACGGTATCAATAGCTCCCGCACTGGTTTTGGCTACGGTAGCATTTAAGCCTACCGCATTATTCTTCTTGATGATGACCCCATCTACGCCAACACAATCACAGGTTCTTAAGATAGCCCCTAGATTATGAGGATCGGTCAATTCATCTAAGACCACGATCAATCCATGATGATCTTGGATATCTGCTAGGATCTCATCAACACTAAAAGTTTTATATTCTTCTTTTAATACCACCACGCCTTGGTGATTGTTATTTTTGACCAATTTATCTAAATATTTACGATCTACCTTATTAATCTTGATGTGGGCCTTGTTTGCTAAAGCAGTGATTTCTTGATCATTTACGGCTAAGTATAATTCTTGAATAGCTGTTTTATCTTTCAACAGTTGTTTTACGACATTCTTTCCGTATAAATATTGTCCCATCATTGCCCCTCCATCTTTGCCTTTACTTTGTTCCAAATCAGATTTAATTTTTCCCAGTCTTCATTTAAATAAAGATAACCGATTATCGCTTCAAAGCCTGTTGAAAGACGATAAGTTTGCACATCGGTATTTTTAGGTACGCTCGAACTTTTAAAATTACGACCTCGCTTAAAGATATCCTGTTGTTTATCATCTAGATCATCCATAAATAAAGGGATAAAGCTTGCTTGGGCCTTAGCACTAACAAACTTCACGCTTTTGGTTTGAAGATCTTTGGCTTTGGTATACCCTTTGCTAATAAGATATTTTCGCACGATCAAGCTCCAATAAGCATCTCCAACATAGGCCAATGTTGACCCATTTAACTCCTCATAGATCATATTAGTCCTTTATCCATCAATTTTTGACGGAAGACATCAGCTTGCGCAAAATCTTTTTGTTGTTTGGCTTCATTCCAACTAGCAAATAAAGCTTTATCTTGCTCATCTAGCATCACTGGGGTATAAGCTACTCCTAAAACCTCCAACATCTCTAAGATACTATTATAGATCTTCATCATGGCTACCATGTCGATGTCTTTTTTACGCATGCTATTATTTAATTGTTTGACGCTTTCAAAGATCTGCGCATAAGCATTAGGAGTATTTAGATCATCGTCCATCTCATCCAAGAATTTACGTAATGCCGCTTCATCATATTCCTTGATCAAGGCTGTATCGCTTAGTTGGCGTTTGATATCAGCTTGTTTTAAGGCATTGAAGACCTTATCTAATTCTTTACGCGCAGTTTCGATCGTTTCGTCGGAGAAATTTAGCTCTTTACGATAATGAACCGAATTCATCAACCAACGCACCAATGGTGCATCTAATTTCGCGATCACATCTTTGGCCCAGCTAACATTACCTAATGATTTCGACATCTTAGCACCGTTGATATTGATCATCGCATTATGGATCCAGTAATTAGCGATTCCATGATGATGTAAAGCTTCGTTTTGCGCTGCTTCATTTTCATGATGTGGGAACTTTAGATCCATGCCCCCACCATGAATATCGATCATGCCATTAAATTCTTTATTGATCATTACGACACATTCGGTATGCCAACCTGGTCTACCGCATGACCAAGGGGAATCCCACTTAATGCCCATATCCGTTTTTTTCCATAACGCAAAATCAAATGGGCTTTCTTTCTTATCGTTTTCTTCGATCCTAGCTCCTGCTTGCAGATCTTCAATCTTTTGATTGCTGATCTGCCCATAGTTTTCAATGCTACTTACCCTAAAATAAACATCCCCATCCACAACATAAGCATGATTACTTTTTACTAATTCATCGATAAAATGGATGATATCATCCATCGTTTGGGTTACTTGTGGGGTTGCATCTAATGGTATCGTATTTAAGCTAGCTCTTACCTTTTCATATGCGTCGATATAACGCTTGGCGATAACTTCTTCGCTTACCCCTTCTTCATTGGCTTTTTTGATGATCTTATCATCAACATCAGTATAGTTTGAAACATATTTAACTTTATAGCCTTCTTTTTCAAATAATCTTCTTAATGTATCAAATACGATGATCGGACGTGCATTACCGATATGCGCATGATTGTATACCGTTGGTCCACAGACATACATGCTAACCTCATTCGCTTTGATCGGCTTAAATTCTTCAATTTTTAAGCTTTTAGAATTATAAAGTTTTATCATGTTTATTCTCCTTTTTTAGCTGCATATTTTTTAACCACTTACTATCAAATTTCATTGCTAGATAGCCTAAGCTTGTTGCTACAAAAGCGCCGATGCAATCAACGATCAGATCTTGCATCGTATCGGTCAAAGCAGCTCGCCCAATAAATTGGGTACCATCTTCTAACATGAACTTTTGCATATTCATGCCCAAGAAACCATCGAAACTGAATTCATAGATTTCCCAGAAGACCCCGATGGTGATTGCAAAGCAAAAGGCAAAGATAGCTACAAAACCAGGTGATAAATCAATTGGCACTGCTTTGGTCTTATTTAACAAGGAAACGATCGAGAATCCTAACATTCCCAACATTCCACCACTTAATGTATGTAAAAACATATCCCAATACGCAAAATTATAATAGAAGCTACGCACTTCACCTAAGAAGATCGCACAGTATAAGAAGATGACATAAGGTATCATCATATGGCTAGGGATCTCTAATTTTAAATGCTTCTCTAGATATGATGGGGCAATGATCGCAGCACATCCTAAGAAACATTGAGCCAACATCAAGCTATAAGTACCCGTCACCGGATCGCTATCGACTTTAAATATCGTCAGTTTTAGGATAATAAATATGATCGATATCACTAGCGATGCAAATACGAATATCGTGATCCACTTTTCCCAATTAATCTTTTTTTCTTTCATTTTGGCCTCCTTTTATTTGATCTTATGTTTTAGATCATTGATCATATTCAAGGCATTCATCGGTGTCAATTCATTAACATCGACTTCTTTAAGCAAAGTAATGATTTCTTCATTTTTATTATCCTCAATGCTGAAGATTGGGATACTTTGCTGAATTTCTTTCTTATTATTTTCAAGATCTTTCAAGATTTCTTCACCACGTTTGATCAAATTAGCTGGTAAATGTGCTAACTTAGCTACATTGATCCCATAAGAACGATTAGCCTTACCATCTTTGACCTTATATAAGAAGGTTATTCCTTCTTTAGCTTCATGAACTTCTACATGTTTATTGCTAACACCTTCTAGAATATCACTAACTGCTGTAAGCTCATGATAATGAGTACTAAATAGCGTTTTGGCATGGATATTGGTTACGATGTATTCGATCATCGCTTGGGCAATGGCCATGCCATCATAAGTAGAAGTACCTCTTCCGATCTCATCAAATAATATTAATGATCTATCACTAGCATAACTTAAAGCGTTGTTTGCTTCAACCATTTCTACCATAAAAGTACTTTTTCCACCTAAAATATCATCACTTGCCCCGATTCGGGTGAAGATCTTATCAAAGATCGGCATCGTACATTTTTTACATGGTACAAAACTTCCCATCTGTGCCATGATGACGATCAAGGCAATTTGGCGCATATAAGTACTTTTACCGCCCATGTTAGGACCTGTGATGATATGCACATAATTGCTTTTATCCATATGAATGCTATTAGCCACATATTTCTTTTTCATCATCTTATCTAAGATCGGATGTTTTCCATCAACGATCTCTAAGATATCCTCGTCAAACGTTGGACGCACATAACCATATTCACTAGCGATCTCACTTAAGGCATAGATACAATCGATCGTCGCTAAGACGTGAGCTAGCTTTTGTAGCTTTACCAAGTAGTTTCTAATTTTTTTCAATAATTCGTTAAATAATTCAATTTCTAATTTTAATGCATTTTCTTTCGCATGAAGGATCATATCTTCCTTAGCTTTTAATTCCGAGGTGATGAAGCGCTCACCATTGGTTAAAGTTTGTTTACGAATATAGCCATATTCATCTTTCACCTGCGCTAAAGCACCTTTGCTGACTTCGATATAATAGCCAAACACTCGATTGTATCCAACTTTTAAGGTCTTGATCCCGGTTCTTTCTTTTTCTTTTGCTTCAAGCTCGACGATCCAATCTTGATTATCGCTTTGGATCTTACGCAACTCATCTAGCTGAGCATTATAGCCTGGATTGAAGATATTCCCATCACGCACTTGGACAGGCGCTTCTTCATTGATGATACCCGCAAGCATCTGATACAGTTCTTGACAATCATCGACGGCGATCAAACTTTTAAAGATATCATTATCTAGCAGCTTAAAGATCTCTGGAATTTCTTTAAGGGTCTTTTCTAAACGTAAACAATCGATCGCATTAGCGTTATTCATGGCGATCCTGGCGATCAAACGTTGAATATCATAGATATTTGCTAGTTTTTCCCTTAGATCATCTCTGATCAAAAAGTTTTTATGCAGATATGCTACCCGATCCAAACGCTTTTCAATATCCGCTTGTAATAATAACGGTTTTTCGATCCATTGTTTTAATAATCTTGATCCCATCGCGCTTTGACATTTATCCAAAAAGCTCCATAAGCTTTCTTTCTTACTTTTATTTTGGGATATCAGCTCTAAATTGCACAAAGTGTTATAATCCATTGCCATGATCGCATCTTCGCTTTCAATGCTGACAACTTGCAAATGACTAAGCATCCTTTTTTGGGTTTCTTCTAAATAGTTAAGCAAGCGACCATAAGCACATCTTAAACGTTGATCTTGGATCTTATCACACAGCGGTAGATAAGCTTCTTGAATATCTTCCACATCACAATAAGAGATGACGATATTATCTAATTCCCGAATATCTTTGATAACTTTTTCATTAAAACCATTATTCACAACGATTTCTTTGATATTGTTTTTTAACAAAGTTTGTAATAACGATGAAGTTTGATGATTCAAATTGATCACTACGGTTTCCCCGGTAGACATTTCTACCATGACCATCCCATAACCATATTGATAATCCACGATGCTGGCAATATAGATGCTGTTTTTATCGTCACCATTTTCATCCATGATCGTACCTGGCGTAATTACTTTTACGACATCACGCTTAACGATGCCCTTGGCTGCGGCAGGATCTTCCATTTGTTCAACGATTACGACCTTATAACCTCTTTGCACCAAACGCATGGCATAGTTTTTATAAGCATGAAAAGGGATACCGCACATCGGCACCTTTTCTTCCACACCAGCATTTCGTCCCGTCAAGACTAGATCTAATTCTGTTGAGGCAATTCTAGCATCATCAAAAAACATTTCATAAAAATCACCTAAGCGATAAAAAACTAACGCGTCCTGATAGTTTTTTTTCACTTCTAGATATTGTTGCATCATTGGGGTATATTTCTTTTCCATCATTCACCTCATAAATATAAAAACCACTTGCCAAGCAAGTGATCTAGTAAGTAATATCATTAAAATGCATGGTATTGGTATAATCGTCGTTTTCGACATATGTAATGCCTTCTTCGACTTTTTCATCCAATACTTTTTCTACCTTAACGATCGTGCCTTCAAAGCGAGGATCATTGTTAAAATTACCAAAACTAGCTAAGCCTGAAGGACCTTGACCAAAATATTCCTTGCTTATCTGTTCATCGATGATAAATTCTATGACACTGCCTCCATCGGTAGCACAGCCATTAGGTACATGCGATATGCTTTTGGCATCTGCCTTGATGACCGGTATAACTACGCCACTAGATAAAGTAAAATAATATCTTGAACCTAATTCACCAAAATTAGCTCCTAAAGCCGTAGCGATAAAACCATCTTCATCATATAAAAAGCCCGTTGTTTCATCAATTGTCAGCTGCGAAATAATTTCATATTGTTTACTAGCTGTATTAGTTATAGCTTGATATGACATATAGGTTTTGACACTAGAACTTGAACATACTGTTACATCTTCTGTCTTATATTCCTTGTGATAATCTTTTAAGTTATTTATATCAAAATCTTTGCTGCTAAAGCCACAAAGCATTAAGAAACTTATTAAAGCTACTAATAATTTTTTCACGTTTTTTTACCTTCCGTGCTTACTATTTTACCATCTTTTTATCGATATGACAATTAAAAGTAAGCTTATCTATAGCGTAAAAAAGCTGTCTAAGCGTTTAAGCTTGACAGCTAGTATTTCATCTTATCTCATGCTTTTTCGCAAGACTTTGTTCATCGCTTTGGCCATGATCCTACTGCCTGCTCCAAAATCGATCAAGAAGCCCGCGCGCGTTTCTAATAATTTATTAGCGCCTAAAACTTGGACCCCTCTGACATTTAGCAAGGATGGATCGAATAATTGCACGGTAATGTGCGTGCAAGAAGAATAGATCATCTTGATATTCGCACTTCCGCCTAAAGCATCGACCATCTCTTTAGCAACGCTATCTGTTTTACCGGTATTAAATAAATCATAAGCTAACACGTTAAAATATAGCCGCGTTAGGATAAAGTAGGCTACAAAGCTGATCAAACCTACGATACAAACCACCATGACATCATCACGTAAGCTATTTAACTGTGAATAAGAAATTAATTCCAAGATGGTTCCTGGGGCTTCGACCAAGACGTTATTAGAACGTGCTTGGAAGCCTAAATAAACCCCTAAAATCTGGAATAAACCAAATAATCCCGCCGTATATAACACATGAAATACAAACAATAGCGGACAAAGCAACAACAATAAAATTTCTAACGGTAACAAACAGCCACTAAACATCGATACGATGATAGCTAAAATGATGAATGTACGATATTTACGGCGTTCTAGTTTATCCGTATTTAACGTATGCATCGCCAAGATCATCCCTGGGATGGCAAAAACATTTAAAACATAATATGGGGTAATGAATTTCCCTGCTTGGGCACTAACGCCACCTGTACGGATAACAGATGTCCAAATATTAACATCACCGGCAACACTTTCACCAACCATATTCATGATAGAACCGCCTAGTGATCTAAACCAGAATGGTTGACGGATCAAATTGCTTAGATTTAATACCGCAAACACCCGATCCATGATTCCATATACCGCTAAGTTAACTGGATTGGTCGTATCTGAAGCAATAAAGTTCACGATATCCGTATATACGCGGAACAAATATGGCCATGTCCACGCCACGATCACCCCAGCGATCCCACAGTAAAGGATATTCAATAATACGCCATATAAGTTTTTATCAATAAAACTTAAGAAACCATTTTCCAATCGGCTTTTGGAATGACGTAAACTTAAACGCGTACAAATCGCTACGATAACAACTCCGATCAACCCGGTTTGTAATGGATATCTAGTAGCTCCTGAAAGGGCACTAAGCTTGCTGCTTGTAACAGATATCCCCAATGTAGCACTATAAGCAAAATTAGCTAAGCCTTGTTCTTGAAAAAATATCAAAAAAACCAAAAATGTAACATAACCAACCAAACCAGTTAAGATGGAATTGGCACCATTGATCCTTTTCGCAACCAATCTGATCAAAAAAAGGAAAGGGAAATAAACAATAAAGAACGAAGAAATTCGCATCAATGCTTCCGCAATTAATATAATGTACTCATTTTTAACCACAAATAGTGATGAAAAGACATCATTAACTAATATATTGCCTAGACCATAAAACAAAACAGCCATGAACAATAATTTTAAAGGAAAACTCAAGACCTCTAAAAAGGAATACCATTTCTTCATACCTTTCACCACCTATCTAAAATAAACTTTTTAAGCGATTAAAATATCCAACTTCGCGATAACGCAACATTCTTACATGTTTCTTGCTTAATTCGATATTAATTTCTTTGACACCATCTAATGGGAAGGTCATGTAGTCTATGCATAATAAAGCTTTATCAAAACTTTCCGCGATAAATTTGATCTTAGCATCATCTTTCATGATGATCGAACTGCCTAGTGAACGATAACAGCGATTATGAATACCGCTAATTTCGCTCATTTCCAACAATGGCAAACCTTCTTGAATGACCGCTCCATGCAAGGAACGATTAAATGCGGTACTACCTAATTGCGTACAAATACATAAACCAGTACCACTAAAAGTTTCAAATTCTTCATCATTGACGAACACATCAATGCATTGCGTACGACTAACGTTTTCTACTCGCATCTCATTTAAGGCATATACACAACGATCTTGGTAAGTTACCTTTAAAAGCTGATAAGAAATTTCTTTAGGTTGTTTATTGATCAAATCATCAAGCAATTGATCAACTTCATCATCCGTATAGTCTGTAAAAAAACCTAGTGTTCCTGTATGGATCCCGATAAAACAAATATCATCTAATTGATCCATATATTCGTGTGCTGCTAACAAGAAAGTTCCATCGCCACCAACGACCACTACAAGCTCTGGGGCCTTTTCATCTTTGAGATAGCCTTGAGCTTGTAAGGCGTTTTCGATCTTCATAGCTAGCTTATTAGAAAGTTCATCTAATCTAGCTATACAATTAAATTTCATTTTTAGGAAATCTTGGTTCCTTCTGGTAATTTATCGACATTTAACACTTCGATCAATTTACCATCTTTACCTGCTAAGATCATTCCTTGAGATTCGATTCCTTTTAATTTAGCTGCTTTTAGGTTGCTGACAACAACAACTTTTTTACCGATCAAATCTTCTGGTTTATAACATGTGGCAATACCTGATACGATCGTACGCACATCATTATCACCTAGATCGATCTTACTTACTAACAAGCGATCAGCATCTGGATGTTTTTCGCATTGTAAGACTTTACCAACTGTTAATTCAACTTTAGCAAAATCTTCGATGCCGATTTCATTTTCTATAACTTTTTGCGTTGGTTGTGGTTGTTTATTTGCTTCGATCTTTGCAAATACTTCCTCTTGATCTAAACGAGCAAATAAGATTTCTGGTTTTTCACAAACCGTTAACGGACTTGCAAAATGACCAAAAGTCTTGACGCTTTCATAATCGGTAACATCGGCATTGATCATTTTTAGGATCTTAGCTGATGTATCTGGTAAGTATGGTGCTAATAATACTGCCCCGATACGAATGCTTTCTAGCAAGTTATACAATACCGTTTGTAAACGATCTTGCTTGCTGTCATCCTTACCTAATTTCCAAGGTTCGGTTTCATCGATATATTTATTGCAGCGTTTGAATAGTTTGAAGATATCATTCAAGCTATCTGCTACTCTTAGCTCATCCATATGTTTTTCAACATTTTGATATGTTTCTAATACTTCTTGTTTTAATTGATCATCTACTTCTTCATGACAATTGGTATTATTGATCGTGCCCTTAAAGTATTTATTGGTCATGCTGATCGTACGATTTACCAAGTTACCAAGAACATTAGCTAGATCGCTGTTGATCCTTTCGATCATGATTTCATAAGTAATGCTTCCATCATTGGCAAAAGGCATTTCATGCAACATTAAGTAACGCACTGCATCACGTCCAAATAACACAGCTAGATCATCAGCATAAATGACATTGCCATGTGATTTAGACATCTTACCATCACCAACCAATAGCCATGGATGACCAAATACTTGCTTAGGCAGTTCAATATCTAAAGCCATTAACATGATTGGCCAATAAATTGTGTGGAAACGTAAGATATCTTTACCAATGATATGGACATCTGCTGGCCAATATTTTTTAAACAATGGATCATGATTGCCATCGACATCATAACCTAGACCTGTAATATAGTTGGTCAGTGCATCGATCCATACATAGACTCCATGCTTAGGATCAAAATCAACGGGGATAC
Organism: Erysipelotrichaceae bacterium; assembly: GCA_022768265.1. Lineage (GTDB taxonomy): Bacteria > Bacillota_I > Bacilli_A > Erysipelotrichales > Erysipelotrichaceae > JALEVB01. Next base: position 6,077 of record JALEMK010000181.1, on the reverse strand, counting down.
CCCAAGTAAAGCTTGTTCTAGAAACACATAGATCTTGCAAACCAGGAATGATGAAGTTATTCAACATTTCATTTTTACGTGATTCTGGTTCGATAAAATGTGGATTTTCTTCAATGTGTTTACGCAAACGATCTGCATATTTGCTCATCTTGAAAAAATATGCTTCTTCCTTCGCTGGATGTACTTCCATTCCACAATCTTGACATTTACCATCTACTAATTGGCTAGGTGTATAGAAAGCTTCACATTCTTTACAATACATACCTTCATATTCAGATTTGTAGATATCACCTTGTTCATAAAGTTTCTTGAAGATCTTTTGAACTTGTTTTTCATGATATGGATCAGTTGTACGCATGAATTTATCATATGATACGTTCATACATTCAATTTGTTCTTTGAAGATATCGCTAGTGCGATCTACATAACTTTTAGGATCAACACCTGCTAACTTAGCTTTTTCTTCAATTTTCTGTCCATGTTCATCAGTTCCTGTTTGGAAGCGAACATCGAATCCTAACATTCTTTTATATCTAGCAATAGCGTCAGATAAAACGATTTCGTAAACGTTACCAATATGTGGTTTACCTGAAGTATATGCAATTGCCGTTGTTAAATAATACTTTGGTTTTTCCATTATTAAAACCCCCTGTTATATCATATAATAGTTTACACTATTTACTTGCATTTTTATAGTTTTAATTATAGGTATTCCAAAGATTAGTAATATCCTAAGATAAATCTATTCTAAATGCACGTTTCATGTAATATATTTTCTCATTTTGTTTAATCGCTTACAATTAGCTGTTTTAGCTACTATTTTAACCTTTTCATATTTGACTATCAAATATAAAAATGATATGATGATATTGTATTTAGCATATATTTGTAACATAGCTTCATAATTTTTAATTTTTAGCCTCGTGTTTTTTAAATAGTGCTGAATTATTACACAAGGAGGCAGCCAAATGAGTACTGGAAAAGTAAAGTGGTTCAATGCTGAAAAAGGTTACGGCTTCATTACTGATGAAAACGGTCAAGATGTATTCGTACATTTCTCAGCAATCCAAATTGATGGCTTCAAAACTTTAGACGAAGGTCAACAAGTTAGTTTTGATGTTGTTAATGGCGATCGTGGCCCACAAGCAACAAATGTTGTTAAACTATAATTGTTGATTACAGGGGAGCAACCAAAAAAACTGTTAGTTTCTAGCTAACAGTTTTTTAATTTATCCGCAAATAGTTTTGTTAATGCTAGCGCAATGCCATCTTCATCATTGCTAGCAGTTATCATATCTGCTTTATGCTTTAGCTCCTCACAGGCATTGCCCATGGCAATCCCTGTACCCGCATATTCGATCATCGTTATATCATTTTGTGCATCCCCAAAAGCGTACATATCTTCTGGTTTATAACCTAACTTTGTCAATACTGCTTGGATGGCGCTAGCTTTATCTACGCCCTTGGCTGTAAATTCAAAGTAAAAGGGCGCTGTAAAGACACAATTTAATTTATCCGCAAATGGTTCCATCATTTTTTGATAATGGGCTTGTAAATAAGCAGGACTAGCCGCAGTTAAGATCTTATTGACGGGAAAATCAATAAATTCAGCCATATCTTTTACTTCACAAAGTAAATATCCCCCGCCTCTTGCTTCATATTCAATGACATTAAATGGTTTGCCATTATGTTCGATATATGGTGCATAAACATCATGTACATACATATAATCATTTTTATCGATCATCGGTATGATCGCAAATTGTTGTAAATGGGTTAATACTGCTTTTACTGCTTCAGTGCTCATCGTTTGATCATACAGCACTTCATTGGTTTGACAATCAACCACCTTAGATCCATTAAACGCAACTAATAACCCATCATGCTTATCCATTTCTAACTCACAAGCTAAGCTCATCAAGCCTCTTACCGGTCGACCTGAAGCTAGTACCAACCTCGCACCTTGTGATTGCGCTTTTAATAGGATTTGTTTAGTTTTAGGACTAACTATTTTCTGTTTGTTGGTTAACGTACCGTCTACATCCATTATGATGACTATATTTTTCATCACGATCACCTATATTTTTTTAGCTAATTGATAGTATTTATCCGCTGTTTCTTGATCATCCATATTTTCATATTGTTTTGCGATCATGTAATAAAAAGGCGCTCTGATATTTTCTGGAGCTTTTTGGGCTTCCGCTAATAATTGATCGATATGATTGGCTTTCTTATCAAGGAAGATGTCATACATCATCTTAGCTTCATCATACATTGCTTTATTATCTAATTTTTCGATTTCTGCAAGATATTTCTTGCACTCTTCTTTATTTTCTTTTTCCATATAAAAGTTATAAATCTTCATTAACAAATCAGCTTGTTGCGGTTTATTTTTCCGAAATTGCATCAATAATGCAAATTGTTGCTCAACTTGCGCATCTTTCTTTTGTAACAAGTAACTATTCAACCGTAAATATTCAACGTTATAGCGTGGAATTAAGATCTTTGTACTAAATTTATTTAGCTCTTTTTCTAATTCTTCGTATTTTTGCATTTGGATAAGTTTTAATACATGATTGGTTTTCCATTTGCTTAGACCTACTTCAATAGCCATTAAAACAATAAAAGATATTATAAAAGTAATGATGACATTAGTATAATTCATAATAAACCTCTCTTTTTGAAATTATATCACACAAAAGCGTTTACATATCATCTAAAGTATTAATTATTAATTTGTTTGAATAAACTATGTTTATTATATATACTTTAAATATGAAACAAAAACTTTTAATTAAACCTACATTACAGCATTCTTCTTCATATAATAGCAAGTTTCAGCAAACAATTAATGTCTTAAGTTTAAATCGCCTTGAACTTGCTAACTTTTTATCTGAAAAAGCTAATAATAATGTTTTTCTACAATACGATAATAATTTAGATATTTTAACTTCATCAGTTGATAGTCAACCTTCGTTATACGATAACTTTTTATCTCAAATTAATTTACTAAATTTAGATATAGATTTAAACATCTACTTATTTCTTTTGAGTAATATAGATTCTAACGGTTATTTTGTATCTAATATAAATCAATTAGCAAAAGAATCATCTATTAGCATAACCAAACTTTTGCAGAATATTAAGTTGCTTAGACTTTTAGAGCCTGTTGGTTGTTTTAGCTTTTCTCTTGCAGATTGTTTAAAAGCGCAATGTGAATCAAGCGACAGTCCAGATAGCGAAACAGCTTTGATATTATGCGATTATTTGAAAGATATAGCTTCAAATAATTTATCAAACATATCTAATAATACTTCCCTATCTCTCGATGAAATAATCGAAGGTATCAATTTTATCAAATCATTAAATCCTAAACCTGCTTCTAACTATGCAGGCAACGCTCAAATTCTTACACCAGAAACAAAAATATTAATCAATAATAATCAACTAGAAATACAATTGATCCACAATGATTTCACACTTCAATTAGAAAATAACGAGCTATTAATCCAAAACATGAATTTAGAATTAGAGAAGCAACGTAAAGAAGCTATTACTATAATCAATGATGTAAAAAAAAGAAATTTGACAATATTACAAATCACATCAGCTTTATGTGAAATACAACATGATTTTTTTTACAACAACGCATATATAAAGTATTGTACATTGAATGATATTTCAAAGAAAACCGGTCTTCACACTTCAACTATTTCTCGAGCAATAGTAAATAAATCTTTTGAATTTAATAACAAATATTATCCATATAAATTTTTATTTTCACATAAAGGAAATAAACACACTGAATATACAAAAATCGAAAATAAAATTATTGAAATAATCAATCACGAATCTCCCTCAAAGCCTTTGAGCGATCAAAAAATCAAACAAATTTTAGAAAATAGTAATATATTTATTTCTAGAAGAACCATAACTAAATATCGTGAATTAAATATGATACCATCGTCACAAGAAAGAAAAAGGAAGTAATAAATATGAAAGCCACAATCAAATTAATTAGGGTCGATAACCGATTAGTACATGGTCAAGTTGGAATTACTTGGACTGCTAGTTTAGATGTAGATACAATTATTGTCGTTGATGATGAAGTTGCTTTAAGCAGCTTTCCGCAGCGATTGATGTTAAATATAGCAAAAGCGGCTAATGTTAAAATTCGATTCTACTCAGTCAGTGATTTTATCAAAGCATTAAATAATGAAAGCAAGCAAAAAATTTTTGTTGTTGTAAAAACAATTCAAGTTGCAAAAAAATTAGCTGAAGCCAATATACAAGTCAGCAAGATTAATATTGGAAACATACATTATGACAAGGGAAGAATACCTTTCAATAAAAAAGTGTATCTAACAAAAGAAGACATTGATGATATTAACTATATTATAGATAAGGGATATAACATATTTTATCAAGATGTACCTGGTACAATAATTGAAAAAATAACTAGCGCAGATTTAAAGCAATTAGAACGGAAGTAACATGTATGGATATTAAGGAACAATTATTAGAAGAATTAAATAAAAGATGCCTAGAAAATGAATTAGAAGAAAACGATATTTTTACTGCAACATCATTATCTGAACAATGTATGATAAGCCGTAATACAGCATCACAATATTTAAATGAATTTAACAAAAATAATATTATAATCAAAATAAATTCAAGACCGGTATACTTTTTTTCTAAAAATATTTTAGAATCAAAATGGAAAATCAGTTTAACAAAAACAACATTTGATTCATTTAAAGAATTATGTGCGTGCAAATACCAAGACTTTGAAAAATTAATTGGCCATGATGGTTCATTATCTAATGTTGTAGATAATTGTAAAGCAGCAATATCTTATCCGGATCACGGACTACCTATTTTATTGCACGGACCAACTGGCACAGGAAAAACAATGATAGCTAATCTTTGCTACGATTACGCTATACATCACAATGTTATTAGAAAAAATGCAAAATTTTTATCCGTAAATTGCTCAGAATATGCAAATAACCCCGAATTATTAACAGCTAATTTGTTCGGGTATACCAAAGGAGCTTATACTGGAGCCGAAGATAATCAAGATGGTTTAATTGCTTTAGCTGATGGAGGATTACTTTTTTTAGATGAGGTCCACTGTCTAAAAGCAGAATGTCAAGAAAAGTTATTTCAATTTATGGACAAAGGTATATTTCATCGTGTTGGCGACAATGAAAATTGGTATCATTCTAACTGCAGATTAATTTTTGCTACCACAGAAAACCCTCAAGAAGCATTGCTAAAAACATTATTGCGTAGGATTCCTATCACTGTTTCTATCCCTTCATTAGATAAAAGGCCATTAATTGAAAAGCAAAAATTAATATATACCATTTTTGCTAAAGAAAGCAAAAGATTAAATCAAGAGATTTTTTTATCAAACTTAGCATATCAAACCATTTTAGATTATTCTTTTAAAGGAAATATTGGTGAAATGGAAAATGTCATTAAAGCAACATGTGCTAAGGTATATTTGAACCGTAATAGCAATCCGCTAGAAATACATTTATCCAATCTACCAAACTATTTATTTGCTCATAAAACATCATTTAATATTAAAGCCAGTATCAATAAAAAAGAAACATTATTTCCTATCAGTGATCTATTGAAAATAAAAGAATTTACATCTCCTTTATTAATTCTTTATGATAAGCTAGAAAAAAACTTTAACCTTTATAACAAAGAGGAAATATCTTTTCAAGATTTTATATCTCACAGTAAATATTTGATACAAAATTTTATAGACTATGTGTTCTTTAAACAAAAGTATTATACGACTACTTCTAATGAAGAATATTTATTAAAAATACTTGATAAGATTTTTTCTATAATTATTAATAAATATTCTTTTTCAATTTCAAATAGTAAAATAAAAATATACTCAAAATATTTTGTTGAATATTCTAGAAACTATACTGACGCAAAAATATGGGTTTCTGTACATAGCGAATTTATAAAGCAACTTCAATATTTAATATCCAGTAATTTCCCTAGAATGCAAAGTATTGCTTCTGAACTAATTGATAATATAAATTTAA
>JALEMK010000158.1 GCA_022768265.1 Erysipelotrichaceae bacterium | reverse complement strand
TGTGAAGTGAAAAGGTAAATTCCACTTTAAATTGATCAAAGTAGAAATTAGTCTTCACGAAGTTCAACTTGAATTTACTCTTACAGACTAGTAAATTAAATTCATCAGGCAATATATGGATATGGTGGTTCGTTTTAGATTGGAGGTTAATTCATGACTTACCATAATAAGAATATTCATATAACAAATGATGAACGCATAATTATCGAAACTGGAATCAAAAATGGTTCTACAAAATCATCTATAGCTAATACCATCGGTAAAGATAAATCAACTATCGGTAAAGAAATCAAGGCTCATCGAATATTAAAAAGAAAATGTTCTCTTCCTATTGAATGCTCGAATTACCGTCATTGTAAATTTAATAAAAAATGTTCTAACAAATGTTTAGGTTATATTCCATTCAAATGTACTAGAAGGGATCGTTCCCCTGGCGCATGCAATGGCTGTGATAGACAAATACATTGTCGGTTTGACCAATATTTCTATTCTGCCGATATAGCTGAAAAAGAATATAGAGAATCTCTTTCTCATTCTAGAGAAGGATTAAACATTTCTGAAGATGATCTTAAAAAGATTGGTAAATTAATACAACCGTTAATTAAACAAGGTTTATCACCTTATTCTATTTTAAAGATCCTTCCTGATATCAATGTTTCAGAAAAGACCTTATATAATTACATCGAATCTGGTGCTTTTAAAAATGTTGGCATCGATATCATCCCTTTAGATCTTAGAAAACAAGTCACAAGAAAAATCAAACATAAGGATAAAAATATATATAAGATTCGAAAAGATAGAAAATATCTCAAAGGCCGCACATATGCTGAATATAAAGCTTATATAGAATGCCATCCTTTTGCCAAGGTCGTACAGATGGATACCGTTTATAATGATATAACTAATGGTCCATTTATGCAGACATTTAAGTTTTTAAGATATTCATTCATGGTGATCATATATCATACCAAATTGAATGCTGAAAGCATGCTTGATGGCATATTACTTTTAGAAAAGATCCTAGGTCCAGATTTATTTCAAAATGAAGTTGAAGTACTACTGACCGATAGAGGTTCAGAATTTATCTTGGCCGATCAGATTGAAATAAGAAATGATGGTTCTAGAAGAACTAGGATATATTATTGTGATCCAATGTGTAGTCAACAAAAAGGAACATTGGAGAATAATCATCTAGAAATAAGATACATATGTCCTAAAAAGACCAATCTATATCAATTGGGATTATGTTCGCAAGAAGATGCGAATATTATATCTTCACATATAAATTCATTTCCTAAGGAACATCTTGATGGCAAAACGCCTTTTGAACTATTAAGATTCTTAAATAATGATTTAGCTAATAAATTTATAGAATTTGGCATAAAAGATATAGAAAAAGATAAGGTCATGCTTAAACCTTATCTTTTAAAAAAGAATAAACATACCAAATAGCTATTTAACAAATAGTCTATCCATATAATGCCTGCCATAGCAATACGAAGTGGAATTTAGTCATCCAACCCAAAAAATCACTCAAATTCCTCTTGTTTTTAATGCGGCTTTTTTGTAGTAGTTTACAATTAAATGATACCAGAAAAACTTAAATCTACAATATTCTATTATAAATTTTCCCCTGTTTTTTATTTATTTCATATTTATTGGTATGAGTAATTTCTACTTCTTTTCATGTACTTATAAAGTGGAATTTACCTTTTCACTTCAGCGTATTTTGCAAACTTATCAATTAAATAAATTGTTGGCGAAAATTTGTTGGCGAGATGCCAAAATGTTTTTTAAAGGTATTAGAGAAATGATAGATATTTTCAAAGCCAACGCTTTGAGCGATATCCACGATCCGTAGATCACGGTTTTGTAATAATTCAACTGAGCGATTTAACTTATATTCTACGATGGCATGCGAGATGGAACATTTCATGACTTTTTGAAAACAAGTATATAAATAAGATTGTGAAACATTGAGATAGTTACAAATATCTGCTACTCTCACGCTTTCTTTTAAATGGGCATCAATGTAACGTAAAGCTTCGATGACACATTCTTGGGAGCGATTGGAGTAATTGTTATCGATGCTTTGTTCAACGCTGTTATTGGTTAGATAGCTACTATCACATAGTATCAACAATTGTTCGATTGCAATCTTGATCATATAATAATGACCATAATCATTGTTAGTTTGCATATGATGAGCACGATCTAAAAAATCATACATATCTTTGGTCAAGGCATTCTCAAACTTGGCAATGATCTTTTGTTCGATCATATGATGATAGTTATCTTTGATAAAATAACGTAAATTAAAATTAAGGATGTAACATGCAGCTTGTTGGGATAGACAATAGATATTATAGGAATTAAAAGGAGGGATAAGGATGATATCACCAGCTTTGATCTTAAAACGATCTTCCTTGGTTTCTACTTGGTAAATACCTTTTGTCACGATCGCTAAGCGATAAGTATAGATTGCGGTAATGAAGGTACTTTGAGAACTTTTGTTTTGATACAGGAAAAAGGAGATCGGTGTGATCTCAAATTGCATCAACATTTTGGAAACTACATCAGGAAAAAGGGTCTTATTAATATTTTTCATATGATAATTATATCATTACTTATGATTTTTATAAAATGTAAATTGAAGTATATATTGTGAAAACATTAATTTACGTTATGATATACATGCCTATAGGAGGAAAAGAAATGAAAAAGCTAATGGCATTATTGATGGCTTCAGCTTTATTATTAGCAGGTTGCTCAGCAACTAATGAAACTACTAATGAAGAAACTAGCAAGCCTACGCAAGACACAACAGTAGCATTCGATGAAGAAAAAACCGCAGATATAATCGTGGTTGGGGCAGGAGCAGCAGGTTTAAGCAGTGCGATCGCTGCAGCTGATAATGGTGCTGAATCAGTTATCATTATTGAAAAAACTGCAAAGACCGGTGGTAACTTATTATTGACATCTGGTTCCATGTCAGCTGCTGAAACTTCAATCCAAAAAGAAGAAGGTATTGAAGATAGCAAAGAATTATTCGTTGAAGATATCATGAAAAATGGTGCTAATCTTGGTAACGAAGAATTAGTTAAAGCTTTCGTGGAAGAAGATACGGCAGCCTTTGAATGGTTATTAGAACATGGTTTAAATGAAATGTTCCCAGAAGGACGTGCAAAAGCCGTTTTTGCTCCAGAACATCAATTATATTCTGTACAACGTACTTATAAACCAAAAGCAACTGCAGAAGGTTATTCAAGTGCAGCTCACCAAGTTTTAGATACTTATCTTAAGACTCTTGATCAAGTAAGTGTTGATTTCGATACAGAAGCAACGCAATTATTAGCAAATGAACAAGGTCAAGTATTGAGCGTTTTAGCAACTAATGCTGATGGTAAGACCATTAAATACACTGCTAACAAAGGGGTTATCATGTGTACAGGTGGTTACAGTGGTAACTTTAACTTATTAGAAAAGTATGCTGCTAATGGCGGTGATTATCTAAGCAGTACAACTTCAATGGGTGAAGGTCTATATATGATGCAAGAAGTTGGTGCATACATCGACGAAGAAACCATGTCATATATTCCTACTTTCCCAATGGGAGTACAAACAGGTGAAAGATCTGGAACGATTGGTTCTACTTATACTTGGAAAGCCGGCGGTATTTCTGTTAACCAAGATGGTAAACGTTTCGTTAATGAACAAGAAGCTCGTGTTGATGTTCGTGAAGTTGCTTTAGAAGAACAACCAGGTGCTGTGCAATATGATATCTTTACAGATAAGATCGTTGAAGATCTAAGAGCTGCAAATGGATCTATGATGTTCGATCTATATTTTGCTGAAGGTGGAAGAGCTGAAAAATTAGTACAAAGTGCTAGTAGCTTAGAAGAACTAGCTGAAAAGATCAATGTTCCAGCTGAAAATTTAGTTGCAACAGTTGAAGAATATAATGCAGCTGTTGATGCTGGACAAACTGATGAATTAGGTCGTAACTATGATCCAGCTACCGTTGGTTCTGCTTATAACTTAGCTATCAACAAAATTGAAGGTGAAACTTACTATGCTGTTCCATTGAAAGCTTTATGCGTAATGACTTTAGGTGGGGTTACTATTGATACAACTGGTCATGTTCTTGATGAACAAGGAACTCAGATCCCAGGTTTATATGCAGCTGGTGAAGTTGTTGGTGGTATCTGGGGACGCTTTGTTTCTGGTGGTACTGGGGTAATGGGACCAATTACTTTCGGTCGTATTGCTGCTAAAGCTGCAATGAGCGATGAATTAGCAACTGATTATACTGTAGCTGCTGCAAGCAACATCTTTGATAAAACTTTATTTGAAAATCAAAGCGAAGCTGTAGAACGTTTCGATATGAGCACAGCTTTAAATGATGGTACTTATAACGCAACCGTTGACGGACAAGATGGCGAAATGGAAGTTGAAGTTGAAATTGCTGGTGGTAAATTAGCTAAAGTTACGATCGTTTCTAACCATGAAACAGAAGCAATTGCTGCTAATGCTTTAACAAGCCTACCTGAAACAATCGTTAAAGAAAATAGCGTTAACGTTGATACGGTTACAGGAGCTACCTTAACTTCAAATCGTATCTTAGATGCAGTTACTGATTGCTTAAATCAAGCAAGTAAATAATGCGATAATAACTATCCACTGGCATAGCCAGTGGTATTTCTTTTTCGGGCATAGCCCTAATATCACTAGCAGCACACAAGTGTGCATATGAGAGCCTGTCAGCAAATGCGAATATTACTTGCTACCCTTTGCTGAAGGGGTCTCTTTGATCAAACAGGCTTAATTGATCTTCTTCTTTATCATGTTTTAATTGATTTGATATATATTCTTTGATTACTTTTGTATTCTTTCCTACTGTATCTACATAATATCCTTTACACCAAAATTCTCTATTGCGATATGCAAACTTCATATTTCCAAATCTTTGAAATAGCATTAGACTACTCTTTCCTTTTAAATATCCTACAAAGCTTGAAACAGATATTTTTGGTGGTATTGCTAATAATAAATGAATATGATCTGCACATACTTCTCCTTCAATTATTTCTACACCTTTCCAATCGCATAGTGTTTTAATTATTTCACGTACTGCTTCTCTTTTCTCGTAATAAAATACTTTTCTTCTATATTTTGGTGCAAATACAATATGATACTTACAATTCCATTTTGTGTGTGCTAGACTATTTATAGCATTAACTTGATTATTCATTTTAATGTCCTCCTATTGTGTAAGTTATTTATAAGCTGGCAGGCTCATAAATAGTCTAGCACAATAGGATCTAACCATCGCTTAAGCTTTTTTGAACCACGTCACTATGACGTGGTTTTCTAATACAAAAAAACACAAAATATATTTTTGTGTTTTTTTTAGCTTTTCTTACTATGTTTGATGATATCCAAAACAATTACACAACCTAGGATCAAAGCTAGAAAAAATCCTAAAGCACCAATTGCAGGTATCCCTGAGAAATTATCAGGTGTTTTGGTAGTGTAAACTAAGCTAGAGCCAATCAATAAACCCGAACAAATAATTGCTAAGATAATTTTGTTTACCATATTGTCAATTTTATCTAAAGGCTCATCTAAGCCTGTAAGTTCAAGCTTGATCTTTATTTGACCTTTTTTGCTCATCTTTAGGATATCTGCAATATTTCCAGGGATCTCTCTAGCTTTTTGCAATCCATTGTAAGTCAAAAAAAGTGTATTTTTGATTTCTTTTAAGATATCGATATCTTCTTGTTGTAAGTGCGTGGTTACGATGGTCATAAAATTTAATTGTGGATCAAGGTCAGTTAAAACCCCTTCGATGGTTAACAAGCCTCTTCCTAGCATAGATACGCCTTCTGGCATGCCAAGATGATGACGGTTGGTTAGATCGTTAAGTTCAACGATGAATTTTCCTAGATTGATCGTTGAAAAATCAGCGGTCGCATATTTGGTCATCATCATTTCTAGGTCATCGTATAACAGGCTATGATTGACCTTTTTTCTAACCACACCCATCGTTAATACGATATTTTTTAATTCATATACATCATTGGTGATGATGGCTTTTACAGCAGCGGATAAGAATTTTTTGTCTTTTGGTGAAATTTCTCCTACCATTCCAAGATCTAACCAAACGATCTTGCCATCTTTGATAATAATGTTTCCTTGATGAGGATCAGCGTGAAAAAAGCCATCTTCTAGTATTTGTTTGGTATAGTTCGTTGCTAATTTTAACGCTATTTCTTTGATATCGTAGCCTTGAGCCAGTAATTGTTCTTTTTGATCGATGGGGATACCTTGGATATATTCCATTACTAAAATATGCGAGGTAGTTAGTTTTTTAAAGACTTTGGGGGTATGAAGGTAGTTTATATCCTGATTTAAATTGGCGAATTTTTCTAGATGTTCAGCTTCAACTAAAAAGTCCATTTCTTGTTTAGCACTTTCCCACATTTCCGCCAACATGATCTTATAATCTGTAGGATCTCCTAACTCAGGAGCAAATTTGAGCAAAGATATCGCTTTTCGCAAGATCAAAATATCGTTTTCCATCACTTCTTTAATGTTAGGACGCTGGATCTTTACTACAACCTTAGTCCCATCTTTTAAGCTAGCTAAATGAACTTGCGCTATTGAGGCAGAGCCTAATGGTGTGGGGTCAAAAGATTGGAATATTTCTTCGATATTAGCGATATCATATTCTAAGCACAATACTTGTGATACCTGTAAAAAGGGCATGGGGGTTACGCTTGATCTTAATAGACTTAATTCGTCACAATAATTTGACGGTAATAAATCATAGCGCATCGAAAGGATTTGTCCTAGCTTGATAAAAGTAGGACCTAGTTCTTCAAAGATATTTTTTAATTTGGTTGGGGTCAAACCATGAGCGATATCGTTACGTTTTAAGATATCTAACATTGTCGTTATGCGGGATTTTTGGTTATGATTCATATTTTTACCAGCCTTTATAGATGATTAAGCTCTGCAATTTAGCAGAGCTTAATCAAGTTGAATATTTTCGTGATCATTGTCATCGATTTCTTTAATGGTTGCCATTAAGATAGCTTTTTCTTCAGCGCTTAATCTATGAATGCTTTGGACTATTTCATCAACTGATGTTTCATTGGTATTGGATGTTTCTTTAAGCTTGTTATTAATATTTCTTCTTAATTCAGCATTCAAAGCTTTGCCTTGTTCAACGGTTATCTCCCCTTTTTTCACAAGATCTTCAATTAATTGTTGCGATTTTTCTGCAGTGATGGCTATTGCACCTACGCCTGCCAATAAAACTTTTTTGAATTCTGTACTTAAATCACTCATTTTATTACCTTCCTTTGCATACGAACATTACATGTTCTTGAAAGTATTGTAAATAAGTTAAGCAATTATTGATATTTACAAAATAGATCTAAAGTAGCAAATTAGGACAAATGTTTTAAAATGTCCTAATTAAAAACAAATGTTAGAGATTGTCGAATGCAATAAAGAAAAACAATTGTTATGATTTCTAAGCTAAAGGAGCATGATATGAACAGGAAAATTACTATTGACCAACATTAGAAATAATTACTAGCAACTTAGCCAAAAAATAGCAAACATCTTTTGTTGGCTGAATTGTATTGATAGAAAGGACGATGATAAGATGGTTTATCGAGTAGGAATTGATATTGGATCAACAACGATAAAAGCAGTTGTGATGGATGGGGAAGAAAGGTTGATATATCAGTGTTATATCCGTCATCAAGCAAAAATAAGAGAGAATTTGTGGCAAATTTTAGAAGCGATCCGCCAACAAACTGGAGCTAATCAGATTCAAATAAGAATTACGGGTTCTGGAGCCATGCAGCTATCGCACTTATTACATATCGAATTTACGCAAGAAGTTGTGGCGGTAGCTACAGCTTTAAGATATCAAGCTCCTCAAACCGATGTGGCTATAGAACTAGGTGGTGAAGATGCCAAAATCATTTATTTTAAAGGAGGGCTAGATGAAAGGATGAATGGAGTCTGTGCGGGAGGAACAGGCGCCTTCATCGATCAAATGGCAGCTCTTTTACAAACAGATGCCAAGGGCTTAAATGAATTAGCTAAAGAGTATAAAGAGATATATCCCATTGCTGCAAGATGTGGGGTATTTGCCAAAAGCGATATTCAACCTTTGATCAATGAAGGAGCTCGAAAAGAAGATATCGCTGCATCGATCTTTCAAGCAGTGGTAAATCAAACGATATCGGGTTTATCTTGCGGCAAGCCTATTCGTGGATGCGTAGCTTTTTTAGGAGGGCCATTACATTTTTTATCAGAGCTAAAAGCGGCTTTCATCAGGACCTTGGATTTACATGGACAGGAAATCATTGATCTTGAAAATAGTCATTTATTTGCGGCAAAGGGAGCAGCGTTACAAAGCGGGGTCGATGATCAAAGATCAATTGATGACTTGCTCATGCTAGTAGGCCACGAACTTGAAAAAAATATCAATATAGGTCGTTTAGAGCCCTTATTCAACAATGAAGAAGAATACGCTGAATTTTGCCTTCGCCATCAACAAGCAATCATCCAAAAAGCGGATATCAAACATCATAAAGGTAATTGTTATTTAGGGATCGATGCTGGATCGACCACGACCAAAATGGCAATCATTAATGATGATGGTGAATTATTGTTTGATTATTATACCAATAATTATGGTAATCCGATCCAAGCTATCATCGATGGTGTAGATAAGTTGTTAAAAATAATACCACCAGATGTTCAAATCACCCGTTCTTGTGCAACTGGTTATGGTGAAGAACTAGTAAAACAGGCCTTCGATCTTGATGAAGGGGAAGTTGAAACGGTAGCCCATTGCAGTGCGGCAGCATTTTTTAATCCTAATGTTGATGGTATTTTAGATATAGGTGGACAAGATATGAAGTTTATCAAACTGAAAGATCATCATGTCGTCAATGTTATCTTAAATGAAGCTTGTTCTTCTGGTTGTGGTTCTTTTATCGAAAATTTTGCTAATTCCTTAGGATATGATGTTCAAGACTTTGCGCAAAAGGCACTATTTGCAAAATCGCCAATTGATCTTGGTTCTAGATGTACGGTATTTATGAATTCCAATGTCAAACAAGCGCAAAAAGAAGGGGCACATGTAGAAGATATTTCGGCAGGTTTGGCTTATTCGGTCATCAAAAATGCATTGTTTAAGGTAATCAAGCTGACGGATATCACTAAATTGGGCAATGATATCGTTGTACAAGGCGGCACTTTTTATAATCATGCGGTTTTAAGAAGTTTAGAGAAAATAATAGATAAAGAAGTAATTTGCCCCGATATTTCCGGAATCATGGGAGCTTTTGGGGCTGCTTTAATAGCTAGAAATAATTATCAAGGACAACAAACGACCACGATCCCCTTAACAGATTTTGCGAAAGTAGAATATACTACCAGCGTACATCGCTGCAATGGCTGTACTAATCATTGCGTATTGACGACAAATGTCTTCTCAAATGGAAAAAAGCATATCTCAGGCAATCGCTGTGAGAAAGTGGTTAGGAGCAGTGCACTTCGACAAAAAGGGGAAAATATGTTTGAGTTTAAGCGTAAACGTTTGTTTGCATATGAACCATTATCCCTAGAAAAAGCTGTGCGAGGACAAATAGGGATTCCTCGAACGCTGAATATGTATGAAAATTATCCTTTTTGGGCAACATTTTTTAAAGAATTAAAATTTCAGGTCGTATTATCACCATTATCTAATCGTGAAATATATTTAAAAGGTATGGAATCCGTTCCGTCAGAATCAGAGTGCTATCCTGCGAAATTAGCTCATGGACATGTTAAATGGTTGATCGATCAAGGTATTAAAACGATCTTTTATCCCTGCATCTTTTATGAACATCAAGAAATGAAGCATGCTCAAAATCATTATAATTGTCCGATGGTCATCGCTAATTCGGAAAATGTCAAAAATAATATCGATGAAATTCCTAAAGAAAACATCGAATATTTAAGACCATTTGTTGCCTTTACCAACGAGCAGGTGATAAGTAAAAGATTGGTTAAATTTTGTCAGGAAAAATGGAATATCGATGCAAAGGAAGTTCATGCAGCTGTCCATAAAGCTTGGCTAGAACAAGCTAAAGCTAAAAAAGATATTCGTGATAAGGGAATATCTTTGCTTGCAAGCATGAATAAGCATGATGAACAGGGTATCGTCTTGGTAGGAAGACCCTATCATATCGATCCAGAGATCAACCATGGGATTCCCGAATTGATATCTTCATATGGCTTACATGTCTTTACAGAGGATAGCTTACCTTATGATTATGCGCATGCAATGAAATTGCGAGCCTTAGATCAATGGACCTATCATTCACGTGTATTTGCGGCAGCCAATTTTGTGAGCGAACAAAAAAAGCTTGAATTAATTCAATTAAATTCTTTTGGGTGTGGTCTTGATGCCGTAACAAGCGATCAAGTTAATGATATCTTAAGTAAAGCAGGGAAGATCTATACTTTGTTGAAGATCGATGAAATTAGTAATTTGGGTGCTGTTAAGATCAGGATAAGAAGTCTTTTGGCAGCCATGCGGCAACGCCAGCTTACTAAATTAAAAAAGGATGATGACTTATATCATTATCAAAGAGTAGAATTTACTGCAAAGATGAAAAAGCAAGGTTATACGATCCTAGCCCCACAGATGTCTCCGTTGCATTTTGCAATCCTACAGCCGATCTTTCAGCATCATGGTTATCATATTGTCGTGTTGGATAATGATAATCGTCAAGCTATTGATACAGGGTTGAAGTATGTTAATAATGATGCCTGCTTTCCTTCGATCACAGTTGTTGGGCAGATCATGGATGCCGTATTATCAGGTAAATATGATACAGATCATTTAGCGATCATCATGTCGCAAACTGGGGGATGCTGTCGTGCTAGTAATTATGTGGGATTTATTAGAAAAGCTTTAGACAGCAGTGGTTTAAGCCATATACCAGTTATTTCCTTTAATGCCAATGGCTTAGAAAAAAACTCAGGATTTAAAATGAGCCCAAGCTTATTGTTGGCAGCGGCCAAAGCAGTTATCTATGGCGATTTATTAATGCGTTGTTTATACCGCGTCAGACCGTATGAAAAAATCAAAGGTTCTGCTGATGCTTTGTGCAAAAAATGGGTGGATCGCTGCAGTGCTGCTTTGATCGATCATAAAAGCCCATTGACGCACAAGCAAATATGTCAAAAGATCGTTACAGCCTTTGATACCTTAGCAATTGATGAAACGTTGGTTAAACCAAAGGTAGGGATCGTTGGAGAAATATTGGTCAAATATATGCCTTTAGCAAATAATCATCTTGTTGAGCTTTTAGAAAAAGAAGGCGCTGAAGTGGTAGTGCCAGACTTGGCTGATTTTATGAATTATTGCCTATATAATAATATTTATAAACATCAATATTTAGGCACATCATATAAAGGTGAATTAATAGCGGAAGTTGGGATAGGGGTGATCAAGCTGATCAGACAACCGGCCATCGAAGCTTTAAAAGCTAGCAAACGTTTTGATATACCGCTAGATATCGAAAAAATAGCTCATGGGGCAAGCGCATTTTTATCACTTGGCAATCAATATGGTGAAGGTTGGTTCTTAACGGGGGAAATGGTAGAATTATTGGAAAATGATGTAGCAAATGTTATTTGTATCCAACCATTTGGTTGTTTACCAAATCATGTGGTAGGCAAAGGAATGATCAAACCTTTAAAAGCTAAATATCCCCAAGCTAATATTATCGCTGTTGATTATGATTCCTCGGCTAGCGAAGTTAATCAATTGAATCGGATCAAATTAATGTTAGCTTCCGCCAAAGCATAAATAAAACTGCAGATCTATCACAAAATCTGCAGTTTTATTTACATTTTCGTTCATAATAAATATCGGTCAAATGACCACTTAAAAATAAGACACAACGAAGTATTTCCGTCACATCATTTTGGAAGATCATCCAAATTAATAATGATCCCCAGATCCCCATGCATACTTTTTGCAATAAGATATGCTGCCGAGCAAAGATAAAAATGATGATACTGGTGATTTGTAAGAAAAATATTAGATATGCAAACATAGTTAGGTTCCTTTCCTTCTGTCGTTGCTTAAATAATATAGGAGTGATAAAATTACGTTGATATTATTTTATCATAAATGTAGGTGAATGATGAAAAAAGTTAGATTAAAACGGAAGTTTAGAAAACAATTGATCTTGATCTTAAGCGTAGTAGTAGCGCTATTATCGCTCCAAACCGTCTTTTTATTGATATAAAGGAGGTAAATCCATGCAATATCGTACATTTGGAGATGTTAGAACATCAATTTTAGGTTTTGGGTGCATGCGCTTTCCACATGATGCCCAAGGAAAGGTTGATGAAAAAGCAACTTTCGCTATGCTTGATGAAGCATATGCCCAAGGTGTTAATTACTATGATACGGCCTATCCCTATCATGATCAGACCTCAGAGTTGATCTTGGGACGTTGGCTTAAAACGATCGATCGAACAAGTGTTTATGTGGCTAGCAAATCACCGGTCTGGATGATCGATGATATCGCAGGATTTGATGCGATGCTAGATAACCAATTAGCACGTTTGCAGGTCGAATATCTTGATTTTTATCTATTGCATGCTTTGAACAAAGAGCGTTTTGCTAAATTGGAGGCGATGGGCTTATTTGCCCATTTAGCAAGTTTAAAGGCTAGCGGTAAGGTAAAACATATCGGTTTTTCTTTTCATGATGAGTATGAGGTATTTGCGAAGATCATCCAGCATTATCCATGGGATTTTTGTCAGATCCAATATAATTACATGGATACTAATTATCAAGCTGGTAGCAAAGGCTATCAATTAGCTCGAAATCTAAATATACCGCTTGTGATCATGGAACCTATTAGAGGTGGTATGCTAGCGAATGTGCCTAGTGAGATCCAAGCCTTATTTGCTAGCTATGATCAAGCTAGTCCTGCTAGCTGGGCCTTAAGATGGGTCATGGCGCATGATAATGTCATGTGCGTATTATCAGGAATGTCCAATTTAGAACAGTTAAGGGATAATATCGCCACGGCAAATAGCGTGTGGGAATTAGATGAAGCTCAACATGCTATCTATGCTAAAGCGCAAGCTTTATTTGCAAAACGGATCCAAATTGCTTGTACAGCATGTCGTTATTGTATGCCTTGTGCTTTTGGGGTGGATATTCCTCGTAATTTCAGGATCTATAATGAAGGTCATATTTATCAATTGGTCGACCATAATAAAAAGGAATATCTATTCATGGACGCTGGTAAACGTAGCACGGCTTGTCGCAAGTGTTCAGCTTGTGTTGCCAAATGTCCACAACATATTGATATTCCTTCAATGTTAGAAATTATTAGTAAAGCCTATAGTGAATGATCATTGCTGCATCATCTCTTGATCGATGATATGATCATTGTTACGAAATTGGGCTTGATATAATTTAGCGTAGACACCTTGTTTAGCCAATAGGGCTTCATGGGTGTCTTTTTCAATGATCTTACCATTTGCGATGACTGCAATCTCATCGGCGTTGCGAATGGTTGAAAGGCGGTGGGCGACGATGATGGTCGTTCGTCCTTGGCATAGTTCATCCAAAGCTTCTTGGATCAAGATTTCCGTGGTGTTATCTAAAGCTGAAGTAGCTTCATCTAAGATCAAGATCGGTGGATTTTTTAAGAAGACCCTAGCGATCGATAAGCGTTGTTTTTGCCCACCCGATAATTTGGTGCCTCTTTCACCAATTTGGGTATCAAAACCATTTGGTAAGGACATGATGTAATCGTAGATGTTAGCTTTTTTACTAGCTTCTACAACTTCTTCAAAAGTAGCGTCCAAGCGACCGTATAAGATATTTTCATAGAAGCTTCCTGTAAATAAGAAGACATCTTGTTGAACGATACCGATATTTTGGCGCAAAGAAGCAAGAGATAGATCATTGATGTTGATACCATCAATGGTGATCGCGCCGTTAGTTGGCACATAGAAGCGAGGCAATAAATGGCAGATCGTGGTTTTACCACCACCGCTAGGACCAACTAAAGCTAATTTTTGGCCAGGTTCGATGGTGAAATCGATGTGGTCGATGATTTGTTTAGAATCATTGTATTTAAAAGATACATCTGCAAAAGAAATCTGGCCTTTAGGCGCTGTTAATGTTTTGGCATTAGGAGCTTCAGCTTCTTCTGGCTGATCCATGATTTCTAAGAAACGCTCAAAGCCGGTAACGCCGTTTTGATATTGTTCCATGAATTGGATCAAGGTCGTAACAGGATTGATGAATAAGTTGACAGAAACAATGAAGGTTGAGTAATCACCAAAAGTTATCTGTTGTTGATATAGGAAGATGCCTCCAGCAATCAAGACGATGACATTGAAGACATCAGTAATAAATTGGGTCGTAGAATGGAATTGTCCCATGGCTTTATAAGCATGTTTACGATTTTGAACAAAGCTTTTGTTGCCAACTTCAAATTTTTCAAGTTCTTTTTCGCTGTTGGTAAAGGCTTTGGTGATCCTGATTCCACCGATGCTATTTTCTAGGGCGGCATTGATGGTAGCGATGCTTTTACGGCTTTCTAAAAAGGCGATGCGCATCTTGTTGCGTAATAATAAAGATACGATGACAAGCAAAGGTACACAGCTAAAGATGATCAAGGTCAAGTAGACATTGATCGTGCATAGATAAGCAAAAGAACCAACGATCATGACCCCAGAGATAAAAAAGTTTTCAGGACCATGGTGTGCTAGTTCGCTAATGTCCATCAAATCATTGGTCATGCGGGACATGATCTTACCGGTTTCATGATTGTCATAATATTCGTAAGGTAGCTTTTGTAATTTTTGAAACATATCATTCCGCATCTGAGCTTGCATCTTGACCCCGATGACATGCCCATAATATTGAACGAAATAGCGTAATAGCATCCGGATAAAATAGAGGATAAATAGCGTTATGCCTAAGATATAGATCATTTTGACCTGATGGTTAGGGATGACATTGTTTAGCATTTCGCGGGTGATCATTGGATAGATCATGCCGATGATGGAAATGGCTAGCGAAGCTAGCATATCTAAGGCAAACATTTTTTTATGTGGTTTGTAGTAGTGGATAAATCTTTTTAACATGACATTCCTTCTTTCTAAATAGTTGAAAACAACCTGTTAGACAGGTTGTTAGCACATATATTCTAAGTAATAGACCATTTGTTTTTTCCACCATGGCCAATCGTGAGCAACATCGTGCCCCCAAAAATCGATCCAGGCGTGGATATCTTTATAGCCAAATAATTCTTTGATACGCTGCGTATCTTCGATCATTGGATGTTCCCAAGCTCCTTGACCAACACAAATGATGATCTTACGCTGACGATATAGGTTAACGTAGGGGTGATCATAGCTCATGCCTTCGATATAACTAACAGGGTTGTTGTTATATAATAGGTCATCCATATAACCATCCTTAAAGAAGTAGCGCATATCATAGCAGCCGCTTAATGCCAAAGTACCGCTAAAGATATCAGGGCGTCTTAAGAAAAAGTTTAAGGCATGACTAGCCCCCATGGAACAGCCATTGGTGATGATGCCATCAGCTAATTGGCCGTTATTGGCTTGTTGATTGATATGGAAGATATAAGGTACTAGTTCTTCCGTGATGTAGTGATAATAACGTTCGTGATTTTCTAAGCGTTGGCGATTGGCGATGGTTTCGCTTGACCAGCTTTCGATGTCGATGGAATCAACGCAGAAAACTTGTAAACGCCCACTGTCGATAAACGGAGCAATCGTTTCGATCATTTTTTGATCTTCATAATCAAAGAAGCGGCCATTTTGGCAAGGAAAGACTAACATCGGCTTGCCTTGGGCACCATAGACCTTGAATTCCATTTCGCGATCTAAATGACGACTATATGTTTTGTAATATTCAATCTTCATAGCTATCCTTTCTTTGCTGTACAGTATTCGATAAAGCTATGTACTTCTTTTTCGGTCTTGAAACGGGCGGTGTACATATCATTGCCCATAGCTGCACTGATGATCTCAGGCATATTTTCATGCATGCAGATCTTACCTTCATAGCGGGCTAGGATCTTAGCTTCGGAATTTTTATAGTTGATGCCATTACGGCGGCCAACATAGGCACAAAAATATGGACGTTGCATATTATATGGCAACACATGGCCCATGACCATCTGCGCATAAATGCTGTAAACATCGATATCGTTGGCAAAGTTCATCATGTCCGTAGTATAACCTCCAGGTGGGCGCATGTTGACTTCTAAACCTAAGATGTCACCTTTTTTACCTAAGCCTTCTTTGTCTTCTAACAATCTAAAGTATTCACAATGGAAAAAGCGTGAGCGTGGTTTAAAAGCGGCAATGACAGCTCGCCCAACTTTTTGCAGATCTTCAGGGATCTTACGCACCGAGTAGTAACAGCATTCATCAACGTTGTTGACGATATCCATGATCGGTGTTGGGAAGATGTGTGAGGTTTCAAAGATGACCTTGCTGTTTTCATCACAGATACCATCGTAAGAAACGATCATACCATTGATGAATTCTTCCATGATGTATGGGACATTTGGCAAGGTGCGATAGAATAACTCAAGTTCGGCATCATTTTTGATTTTGAAGGTAGCATTGGCTCCTACGCCATTATCGGGTTTGACCACGACAGGGTAACCAACTTCCTTGATGAAAGCTTTGCCTTCGCTAAGATTTGTTACCAAATGATAACGTGCCGTTTTAACATTAGCTTTGGCATAGAATTCTTTCATCTTGGATTTATATTTATAGTGTTCTAATTCTGCCGGAAAAGCTCCTGATGTGATGTTGAAATCTTGACGTAAAGAAGCATCGCTTTGCAACCAATATTCATTGTTCGATTCTAACCAATCGATCTTGCCATATTTAAAAGCAAAGTAGGCCACTGCGCGATAGACCTCATCATAATTTTCTAAAGACGCTACTTGATAGTAGTCGGTTAATGATTCTTTTAATTCTAATGATAGATTTTCATATGGATCCTCAGCGATTCCTAAGCTATTTTGACCTAGATTTTTAATTGCGCGAGCAAACTGATAATAGTTTTTAGGAAAGGTTGGGGAAATGAAGATAAAATTCATAAATAATGCCCCCCTTATTATGAAATATTTTAGCATAATCTTTTGAAAATTATAGCAAAAAATGTGAAAAAAAAGGCATTTTGTAATAGAATAATGTTGGTGGAGGTAAAGTTTATGGTTCATCAAGATGCCACAAGATGTCTAAAATGTAAAAACGCTTTATGTCAAAAACATTGTCCGATCAATACCGATGTTCCTAAGATCATAGAGCTATATAATGCCAATGAAATTGAACAGGCTCAAAAATTATTATTTGCGAATAATCCTTTTAGTGCCGTATGTAGCTTAGTTTGTGATCATCAACGCCAATGTTTTGGTAATTGTGTCTTAAATTTCAAACAGGTTCCTATTCATTTTTATGAAATTGAACAGGAATTGTCATTATCATATCTAAAAAATGTTCATTTTGCGAGCAATACGCCTACAAAGCAAAAGATTGCGATCGTGGGAGCCGGTCCAGCAGGGATCAGTAGTGCGATATGGCTTAGCGATGAGGGTTATGATGTTACGCTATATGAGGCTAATGCAAAGATTGGTGGCGTATTGCGCTATGGGATCCCTGACTTTCGCTTAAGCAAAGATATCGTTGATCAATATGCGCGGATCTTAAAGGAAAAAGGCGTACATATTCGCGTCAATTGTCACATTGGTACTAGCATAGGCTTAGCTGAGCTAGCTAGTGAGCATGATGCGATCATCTTGGCCGTAGGGACCCAACAAGCGAAGATGATGCATATTCCTAATGAAACACGATATAATGTGCACTATGCCATCGATTATCTAAAAGATCCTTCAAGCTTTGAGCTTGGTAAAAAAGTCATCGTTTTAGGTGGTGGCAATGTTGCGATGGATGCTTGTCGCATGGCACAAAAACAAGGTTATGATACCTATGTCTATTACCGTAAGACCTTTGAAGATATGCCAGCTAATAAAGAAGAGGTCGATCAAGCTTTGGCAGAAGGGGTAAAATTCAAGATGTTTGAGGTACCGATCGCTATCGATGATCAAGGCATGATCTTTGCCAAAGGTGAAAATGTGCTTGATGAGCGTGGTCGCAAGCAAACCAAGATCATCCCTGATACCCAACATCATGTGGATTGTGACAGCGTGATCGTAGCAATAAGCCAAACCTTGCGACTAGACTTTCCACAATTAAAATTAAATAAGTGGGGCTTTTATGAAACGCTGAGTGGTCATGGGTGCGAGGATAAAAAGATCTTTGTGTGCGGCGATGCGTATCTAGGGGCTAAGACCGTAGTGGAAGCTGTTAATGATGCCAAAGCCACGGTTAAGGAAGTAATGGAGCATTTACATGGATGAATTAAGTCAAGCCCGCTTGCTCATCAATGAAGTGGATGAACAAATGGCTAGCTTGTTTGTCAAGCGCATGCAAGCAGCTGAAAAGGTCGTTGCCTATAAGATGGAACATGGCTTAGCGATCTTTGATCCCCAACGAGAAAAGGACGTAATAGCCCAAAATGTGACGAAAGTTCCCAAAACTTATCGGCGTTATTATGAGGAATATCTACAAATGATGATGGATATATCTAAAAAATATCAACAAGCAATCATGGAGGAAACAGAAAATGGGTAAATTATTATTGCAATTACGTAAAGACAATATGCAAGCGATGAAAGAGAAAGATACTGTTAAAAAAGGGGTGTTGAGCTTGGTCATCGCTGCTATTGCCCTAGCAGAAAAAGAACAAAATGTGACTTTGGCGGAAGCTGATGAATTAGCTTATGTCCAAAAAGAACTTAAACAAGTGAAAGATTCTTTGGCGCAAACACCAAGCGATCGTCAAGAACTGATCGCACAAGAACAACGTAAGATCGCGATCCTTGAAAGCTATCTTCCGCAACAAATGAGCGTTGAAGAAATTAAAGCTGCTATCTTAAAGATCGTTGATGAGCAACACTTAGAACTTAATAAAAAAGCGCAAGGTGTGATCATGAAAAGCATGCTGGCACAATATAAAGGTCAGGTTGATGGTAAGTTAGTTAACCAAATCTTAGGAGCAATGTTAAATGGATAAGACGAATGCCATGCGCATCTTAGATAAGCAAAAGATCCAATATGAGGTCAAAACCTATGATGTTAGTGATGGGCATATCGATGGGCTTAGCGTATGTCAAAAATGTATGATCGATCCTAAGATGACCTATAAGACATTGGTTACTCAGGGTAATGATCATAATTATTATGTCTTCGTAGTTAATGTTGCGGATGAGCTAGATCTAAAAAAATGTGCTAAGGCTGTTAAGGTAAAAAGTGTCGAGATGATCCATGTCAAAGATATCAACAAGATCACAGGCTATATCCGTGGAGGGTGCAGTCCGATCGGTATGAAAAAAGCTTTTGTTACGACCTATGATCAAAGTATCATGGAGTGTGTAAAAGTGTATGTATCTGCTGGCAAGCTAGGAATGCAGATCCAGCTGGATAAAGATGATCTAATAGCTTTGACCAAAGGAAATGTTGCTGATATAAAAGCATAAAAACCGCGTTAATCGCGGTTTTTGCGTTGGGATAGCTGTAAAAGGGCTAAGATCAAAAGACAGCCCGCAAGCATGCCGCTTAGATCCAATAAGCAATCGCTAAGCTGACCGCTTCTGCCTGGTACAAAGGTTTGCAATGTTTCATCCATAAAGGGTACCAAAGCAAAAAGCAGGTGGATGTAGCGCTTAGGGTGGAATGGCGCAAGCTGGCTTCCTAGCGTGACCAAAGCTCCTAACAGGGCATATTCACTAAAATGAGCTGTTTTACGAATAATGAAGTTTAAAAATTCTAGATCGACATGCCAATTGAAAAAACGCAGGATATCATCAACGATGTAAACAAAGAAAAAGGATTGTTCATCACTTATCTGCGCATTTTTTAAAGAATAACTAAAGATGACTGCGATCCAGCCAAAGACCAATAACCAGATTAGACGATAATAATTAAAATTTTTCATGATGATATTATAACAAATTTTTTTAAAAAGCTTATGATATAATTATAAATAGTAAAAAGGAAACAGCTATGAAAAAAAACATCTTAAATATTATTATTATTTTATTAGGCAATTTTATCTTGGTTTGTGGGGTAGGGCTTTTCATCTTACCTTTTAATATTTTATCTGGTGGGGTTGCGGGCGTGGCCGTGGCCTTAGGTCCGATATTGAATATCGATCGTGAGCTGTTGATCAATGGGGTCATCGTAGGTTTCTTTATTCTTGGTTGGGTCATTTTAGGTAAAGGTTTTGCAGCAAAAACGGTCTTGTCGTCAATTGCGTATCCGATTTTTTTGACGATCGTTGGTCCTTATCTGCCCAAGCTTGATCTAGATCCTTTTATTGCCAGCATCTATGGCGGTTTGGTTTGTGGAGCAGGTATTGGCTTGGTCATGAGATGTGGAGCAAGTACCGGGGGAATGGATATACCGCCAATGGTCTTGAATAAGTTATTGGGTTTTAAGATCAGCAGTTGTGTCATGGTCATCGATGCTTTGACGGTTATCTTGGGAATATATGCTTATAATATCGAAGCGGTATTGATCGGGTTGTTTAGTGTCTTTATGACTGGTATCGCGATTGATAAGGTATTAAGTTTTGGTGGCGAAAGTTCAAAATCCGTTTGGATCATTTCAAGCCAATATCGCCAGATCATTGATGAGATCGGTAGGGTGTTGGATCGTGGAACGACCATTACCGAAGGTCGCGGAGGTTATACCAATGTATCTAAGCCGGTCGTATTATGTGTGGTTAGCAGCAATCAATATCCACAACTGATCG
The DNA here is from genome assembly GCA_022768265.1 of Erysipelotrichaceae bacterium. Classification (GTDB taxonomy): domain Bacteria; phylum Bacillota_I; class Bacilli_A; order Erysipelotrichales; family Erysipelotrichaceae; genus JALEVB01. Next base: position 6,481 of record JALEMK010000158.1, on the reverse strand, counting down.
ATATCATTCATAAATATGATGAAAAAGCATTTGTGTTTGCCACTGATGCGACGGATGTTCGCGGCGAAGGATTTAGTTTTGGATTTAAAGTGTAGCTGTTAATATGTTATAATAAGAAAACACGTTTGGAGATGATAAGATGATTGAATTAACCAATGTCAGCAAGACGTATAAAAATGGGGTCAATGCCCTGTATAATATCAACTTGACGATCAATCAAGGCGAATTTGTATATATTATCGGGCCAACTGGATCAGGTAAATCTACTTTGATCAAACTGTTAGATGGCGAAGAAATTCCTACTTCAGGGACGGTTAATGTCGTAGGGATCAATGTGGGGAAATTGCGTCATAGCAAGGTTCCTTTATATCGAAGAAATATCGGGGTCGTATTCCAAGATTTCCGTTTGTTACCTAAGAAGACCGTTTTTGAAAATATTTCTTATGCGCTAGAAGTTATCAACATGCGTAAAGATGCGATTCGTCATCGGGTACGTCGGGTAATGAACTTAGTATCGTTAGATGACAAAGGAAATTCGTTTCCAAGCGAGCTATCAGGCGGTCAGCAACAAAGGGTAGCCATTGCTAGAGCCATCGCTAATCGACCAAAGGTATTGATTGCCGATGAACCTACGGGTAATCTAGATCCAGCCAAATCCGATGAGATCATGGGCTTGCTGGAAAAGATCAATCGTGAAGAAGGTACGACGATCTTGATGGTTACGCATGATCTGACCTTAGTAAATAAACATCGCAAAAGAACGATATCACTAGAGAATGGTCATATCGTTGCGGATATGGAAGATGGAGGCTACATGCAACATGTTAGGAAGAATGTTTAGACCAATCAAAGAAGGCTTTTTTGGCGTTGGCCGCCATGCTGCAATGTCTTTATCAAGTGCCAGTGCGGTAACGATAACTTTGTTTATCATTGGTATTTTCTTGATATTTACTGCCAATGTGCAATCTTTTACGGTTAATATCGAGCAAAGCATGGAGATATCGGTTTTGATCGACTATGACCATGAACAGCAAGAACAAATCGATGCGATCGGTCTTAGTATCAGTGAGATGGATGGGGTTAAGGCCGTGAAATTTTCTGATAAGGATCAAGAGTTTCAATACTATGTCGAAAGTTTTGAAGATGAAGCGGAGCAAGCTATTTTCGAACCTTTTAGAGAAGATAATCCAATGCACCATGCTTATTATGTAGAAGTTACTGATGGTAGTTATCTAGAAAGCATCGCGAATCAAATTGCCCAGATCGAAGGTGTTTATGAGGTTAACTATGGGGGCGAAAGCAGCGTTACCTTGGTTAATGTCATCAATAGCATTCGTAATGGGGGCGCGATTTTGGCGGTAGCGTTAAGCTTGTTAGCTGTTTTCTTGATCCAAAATACCATCAAGGTTACCATCTTGGCCCGTGCTGATGAAATTGCTATCATGCGTAATGTTGGGGCACGTAATGGCTTTATCCGTTCACCTTTTTTGGTTGAAGGGGTTATCATTGGGATCTTAGGGGCGATCATTCCTATTTTATGTATGATCTTTGGTTATATTTATTTATATGACGCTCTTGGCGGAGTTGTTATCAGTAATATGTTTACCTTGATTGCTCCGCATCCATTTGTATTATATTTAGGTGGTATCTTATTGTTGGTAGGGATCATCGTTGGTTTTATCGGAAGCTTTTTATCGGTGAATAAATATTTGAGGTGGAAGCGATGAGCAAAGGTATCAAGATTTTATTGGTAATGGGCATATTATTGTTGAATGTGGGTACGGTATATGCCGAAGATGATTATGCTACTAATGGTGCTTATTATGAACAGCTTTGTACCAGTGGCAATGGCTTAAGTGAAGAGGAGAAAAAGGTTTGTGAAGGATATCGGTCTTACCTAGCTTCGCAAAGCCAATCCATGCAGGAACAACTTAAAGAAATAGAAGCCAAACGTGATGAAATCGCGGCTAATATCCAAGAATATGCAGAAAAGATCCGTGATTATGATGTGCAGATCGAGCAGCTTAATGGTCAAATTGCGACGTTAAATAATGAAATATTGGTCATCCAAGCTCAAATCGAGGAAAAACAAGCAGAGATTGAGGAAAAGCAGGCGGAAATCGATAGTTTGAAAAGCAAGATCGAAGGTAGGATGGTGGCTAGTCAATCTAGCATGCGTTTGAATAAATACATCGATATCTTGATGGGAGCTAAAAGTTTACAAGATCTTTTGCGAAGAGCAAACGGGATCAAAACGATCACGGAATATGATCAAAATACGATGGATGAGATCAATAAGCTGATCGAAGAATTAAATACTATTCAAGCTCAGCTAGAAGTAGATAAATCTGATCTTGAAGTGAAAAAACAAGAAATTGTGGAAAAACAACAAAGAGTTGTATATCTAAGAGAAGAAGCGCGCGTTGTTAAAGAAGAATATTTGAAACAAAAAGCGGCCTTAGAAGAACAAGGAAATAAGATTGCGACCGATATTGGGGCAATCAATGAAAAGATGAACGCTATTAGTGCAGAGCTTGGCAACGTGGCAGCCAGTCCTGGATGGACGCGCCCTGTAAATAGTGGTTTAAGCGAAGGTACTTGGCATTACTCAAGCGGTGGGGTTCATTTAGGAGCAGATTTTGCCGCGCCAATTGGCACACCGATCGTTGCAGCAGGTAATGGCGTCGTCTTAAAAAGTAGCGATGGCTGTCCAGCAGGTTATCTAGGTAATAGCTGTGGTGGTTCAGGCTCAACAGGCGGCGGAAATCAGGTATACCTATTGACCAATATCAATGGTAGCTTATATGCGGTCAAATACTTGCATATGTTAGCAGGTACGCCGGCAGCAGCTGGTACGATCGTTAGTGCCGGAACACAAATTGGTTCAGTGGGAACCAGTGGTAACTCTAGTGGACCACATTGTCACGTGGAAGTCTTCTATCTTGGAACGCAATCGATCCAAGCATACGCAACTAGCTGGAATGGTGATCTATCATTTGGCGCTGGTTGGGGCAGTGCTGCCTTGAATCGTTTGTGTGAAAATGGGGTAGGAGCACCTTGTAGGGTAAAACCAGAATCAGTATTTGGGGGCTAGTGCCCCCTTTATAAAAGGGTGAATGATTTATGAGCGATAATAAAAAAAGGATCAAGTTACAACGTTATGAATGGCCAGATGAAGTCATTGCCAGAAAGAAAAAACGAACCAATACTATTATTAAGCTAACCATCGTGATCTTATTGTTGATAGCGATGACCTTAGGGGGATATTTTGTGGGAATCAACAAGGCTCAAAATATTGCCAATGGCATCTATGGTTATAATGATGGCAATAAGGTAACGACGGTAGCGGATATCTTAAGCAATCAATGGTATTTTGCGGATGAGATCGAAAATATCGAAGATACTTTGATCGATCAAGCTTTGGTTGGAATGACTACTTTAGAAAATGACCCGCATACGGCCTATATGTCTAGCGAGCAGATCCAAGAGTTTTTTGCCAGCATCAACAATGACTTTGTGGGTATCGGGGTTAGAGTAAGAAACTATGGTAGTTATCTGGTCGTAGAAAGTGTCTTCAAGAATAGTCCAGCAGAAGCTAGCGGTATCGTCAAAGGGGATATTATCTTCAGCGTGGATGGTGAAAATGTCAGTGACCATGAATATGAGGAGATCATTGATATGATCAAAGGTGAAGCCAATACCAAGGTTAGCTTGGGCATCATCCGTGATGGCCAAAAGATCGGGGTAGATGTCGTGCGTCAACAGGTGAATACTACGGTTGATGGAGAAATGATCGATGAAGCGATCGCTTATATCGAACTAAGTAGCTTTGGCGAATTGACCTGTGATCAAATGATCACTTATCTTGATGAGTTTACAGCACAAGGTGCAAGCAAGCTGATGTTAGATCTTCGCGGGGATGGCGGCGGTCATTTAGGTAGCGTCGTGGATATCGGTAGTTTGTTCATCGCTAAGGATAAGGTCATCCTGGAACAAGAAAATGCCGATGGGACGATCGTCCAATATAAATCCGCTGGGAAAAGACATTATAGTTTTGAGCAGATCGTCATTTTGGTAAATCAAGCTACGGCTAGTGCGGCGGAAGTTTTGACCTTGGCCTTAAAACAACAAGTGGATAATGTCTTTATCGTAGGGACGACGACCTATGGCAAAGGCACGATCCAATCAACGGTCTATCTAGAGGATGGTTCAGCCTTAAAATATACGACAAGCAAGTGGAACGCGCCAGATGGCAGCAATATCAATAATGTTGGCATCCAACCTGATGTTGTCGTTGAACTTCCGGATATCATCACTACTCCTTATATCGAATTGCAAGATAAAGAAACGGCGGTATATGATAGCGTTAGTGCCATCAATGTCCAATTACAAAAAGGGCTTAGATATCTAGGCTATGATGTAGCTAGAGAAGATGGCTATTTTGATCAAACGACCTTAACAGCTTTGCAACAATTTGAAGCAGATAATGAATTGACAGTTGATGGCATCTATGATAAAGCAGATAATGAAAAGATGTTTTTGATGATCAGTGAAAAATGGACGCAAGAAGAGTCAGATATCCAAAAAACGGCGGCTCTAGAACTATTGCAACAACAATAAAGATTAAACTTCTAAAGTATAGATGCTTTAAACAAGATAGTATCTGATGAAGCCTTGAAAGCTTCTTACAAATTCATGAAACTTACCAAGAAGCAAGTTAAAACAATAATTAGCTAGTGAAGAAGAATTAAGCAATAACTTTGCTATAAAACTGTGAATATTAGGATTTCCTAAAAAATCACAGTTTTTTAATTTTCTTAAAACTTTTTTAGGGGGATAAATCATCTAATATGTATGAAAAATATGATAAACTATTACTATGTATCTAAATGAAAGGAGCAACACGATGTTTAAGCTTGTTTCCAAGTTTTCGCCAACAGGTGATCAGCCCAAAGCAATCGATCAGCTAGTTGAAGGCTTAAAAGAAAATAAGAAATATCAAGTCTTGTTAGGGGCGACCGGTACAGGTAAGACCTTTACCATGGCTAATGTCATTGCGCGCATCAATAAACCGACCTTGATCTTTGCACATAATAAGACCTTGGCAGGACAGCTATATAGTGAGTTTAAAGAATTGTTTCCTGAAAATAGGGTCGAATACTTTGTATCAAATTTCGATTACTATCAACCAGAAGCATATATGCCCAAAACAGATACTTATATCGAAAAATCGAGCAGTACCAATGATGAACTGGATATGTTGAGGATGGCGGCAGTCAACTCGGTCTTGGATCGGCGCGATACGATCATCGTAGCTAGTGTAGCTTGCATCTATGCAGCCAGCGATCCTAAGCAATATAAAGATATGTTTTTTACTTTAAGAGCTAATGAGATCATCGATCGTGATGAGATCCTTAGAAAATTGGTTGAGCGCCAATATAAACGTAATGATCTTGAACAAGAGCGGGGATCATTTAGGGTAAGAGGCGATACTATCGAGATCGTACCTGGCCATAGCGATCAATTTATCATTCGCATTGAGATGTTTGATGATGAGATCGAGCGGATTGCTGAGGTCGATCGCATTACCGGTAAGGTCATTAATGCATATACGGTCTATATCATGTATCCAGCTACGGGCTATGCGCGAGAAATGGATAATATGTATCGAGCGTGCAAGGATATTGAAGAAGAACTTAGCGAACGTTTGGCTTATTTTGAAAAAGAAGGTAAGTTATTAGAAAAGCAGCGTTTGGAACAAAGATGTCTATATGATATCGAAGCGTTGCGCGAGTTTGGGGTATGCAGTGGAATCGAAAACTATTCGATGCATATCGATGGACGTCATCCAGGAGAGCGACCATATAATCTATTTGATTATTTTCCCGATGACTTTTTGCTTATCGTCGATGAATCACATGTATCTTTACCCCAGATCAGAGGGATGTACAATGGCGATCGAGCGCGTAAGGAAACCCTGGTAGAGTATGGTTTTCGCTTACCTAGTGCTTTAGAAAATCGTCCGATGCGCTTCAATGAATTTGAGAGCGTTTGTAATCAAGTTATTTATTGTAGTGCGACCCCAGGCGATTATGAATTGGAACAGGTCCATGGTGAAGTAGTTGAACAGATCATCCGACCAACAGGTCTACTGGATCCAACCATTAGGATCGAACCAACCAAAGGGCAGATCGATGTCATTTGCGATGAAATAAATGAACGGATCAAAAAAGATGAGCGGGTCTTGATCACGACCTTGACCGTCAAGATGGCGGAAGATCTAAGCGCTTATTTGATCGATCGGGAATATAAGGTAGCTTATTTACACCATGAGACCAAGACCTTGGAACGTATTGAAACGATCAGGGATCTTCGAATGGGTAAATATGATGTGTTAATTGGAATCAACTTATTAAGAGAAGGTCTGGATATACCAGAAGTTTCGTTGGTGTGTATCTTAGATGCAGATAAGGAAGGCTTC